>JAAYGO010000042.1 GCA_012727685.1 Bacillota bacterium
CCAGGCGGCCAGATTGGCTTCGCGCTCGTCTTTGGTCATGAAATACCCTCCTTAGCCCAACTCTATTTATGGTAGAGTATGGCATAAAGAGGGATTGCTGTTTAGGTGGTAACTATTGTACGCTTACGAATAAAAAAAGAGTGGATCTTGATTTGGACCGCAAGCTTTAAAAAAATATTCCATCTCTGATTTCTCACCTGGAAAATATCAAATTGTATAAACAGATGTTAGGGAATTACTGATTAGGGGTAATTTGAAGTGAGAAAACAGCGGCATTGGTAATGGCTGCGTTGCCATTACCAATGCCGCGAACTCATCAAGGAAGCTGGAACATTGAAGGAGCAGCCACCCTTACGATTAATCATGCCGCCATCGGTGACTGCCAATGGCGGCAACTCCTAAAAATTAACGGTGTGGTTTCTCTGATGCCTCCAGCGATTTGCATACGTTGGTTACCGACTTGAATTCCTCCAACTCCTTGAGAAACTTATCCGCTTCCCTGCGGACATGGTCCGTTAGAAGGGGATCCGGAATGATGCTCAGCACCCGGCAGAGGACAACCAACTCGTGGGCTGTCGCTTTAAAGTCCCTCAGCTCGTTGGTTCTGTCGTTAACTTCGAAGATAAACCGGACTGCGGCGTTGAAAAACCGGGGATCCGACTTGGACATGGATTCCAGGTCACGGGCTGTTTCCAGCAAGTCACGAAATACCGCCAGCAGCGCATCCGCCTGATTGATCAGCAAGCGCTCTGAAGGATCTAGCAAGTGGATGATAAACTCGATATGCTCTTTCATCTGGCGCAGCCAGAATACCGCTCTCCTTAACATTTGTTCGATCGAGCTTAAAGGTTGCTGCGGTTTTTCAAGCAGTTCCAGGAAGTGGACAGCCTCGCGAGTGATATGATCAATAAAGAGCGGAAAGATTGCCGGCCGGATCTTGCACTGGAGCATTAGCGCCAGTAGTCCAAGCTGGAATGCAATCAGTGCCCTTACAGCAGATCTGATCTTTTCCAGCAGCCAGGGGTCGATAATTTTGGCGTTCTTTACTTTTTCCTCCAATTCCTTAAACTGCTGTACGAATGATTGAGCTTCAGCAATTAACTTGGTTTGATCACAAGGTAAGCCCAAAGCAATAAACAGGGCGTGTTCTTTCATGATGGTGACCCAAAAGCGGATTTCCTGCAGGCGGCCGTTGGTAACGATATCGTTGTGCCTGGAAAATTCCTCCACCACTTGATTTTCCTGCTCCATGACTCTTTCCTCCTTTTAGAGCCGGTATATATTTGCCCTGGAAATAGGTCCCGGCTGATTTTCAATAAAAAGCGCTATACTACTTTCCATCTTATTCAGTTGCAATGCATCTAGTTACTCTTGGTATGCAAGACCTTCATTCCAAAATGATGCCTCCAATTAAAACGATCCTTATAATATGGGAACAGACTTTAAGCATCCTCAATTCAAAAAGGGGGAGAGGCAATAATAATCGGCACCATTTTCATCTTTCTGATCGTGCTTCCGCTGGCGGGGGCATGGCATGTCCGTCTATTCTGCTTTTTTTTTGATATGGCTATTGACATATTTCATTTTAAGCAATATAATAAGTTCAAGATTGTAATAATTACAAGTTTGAACAGGTTATAAAGCAAGGAACACTGAATAGGCTGGTGTCTTAATGAAACTTACATTTGAAAATTTAAAGCAGGAATTAAAGGAAAAAAACGTTAGCCTATCCCATCAGAGGCTGAAGATTTTGGAATACCTTGTCCAAAATCGCTGCCATCCCACCGTAGAGCAGATCTACAGTGACCTTCAAAAGGATATGCCCACGCTGTCAAAAACCACTATTTACAACACCTTGCGGATGCTGGAGAAAGCGGGCCTGGTCAAGGTCATTACGATCGAAGACAAGGAAACAAGGTACGATATTGACACTAAAGATCACGGGCATTTCAAGTGCGAATCCTGCGGGAATATATTTGATTTCCCCATCGACATAGATCCGCTGATCCCTGAAGAGTTGAGTGAATTTAAGATCTTCTCAAAAGACGTGTATTTTAATGGTATCTGTGCCAGATGTCTAGACATTGCATAGGAGGGAGGTTGATATGGAGAGTGGGAGAAGCATTGGGAAGGCATTACATGCTCTTCTGCCGGGTAGATAGTGAAGGTAATTGGAAAGTCAACCCTTTGTTGCCGATGAGAGCATTTATGAAGCGGCTCTCTCACAATTAAAACGTTTCCCTCAAGAAGCGGCGGGAAAACTAAGCAAAACTTTAAATTAAAATGAAGGAGGAATAACAATGAGCGAAAACAAAACTCTTACCCATCTGATGGAGGCCTTTGCCGGAGAATCTCAGGCCAACAGAAAGTACCTGGCCTATGCCAAGAAGGCCGAGGAAGAAGGCAAGCTTAATGCCGCCAAATTGTTCAGGGCCGCCGCAGAGGCTGAGACTTTCCATGCCTTAAGGCAGCTTGAGGTTGCAGGGAAAATCGGCTCAACTGCCGATAACCTGAAGGATGCGATTGAAGGCGAAACCTACGAGCACGAGGATATGTATCCCGGGTTTGTCAATGAGGCTGAAGCGGCAGGGAATAAGGCTGCAGCCAGGGCGTTTACCTATGCCATGAAGGCGGAAGAGGTTCATGCCAGGCTCTTTAAGGAAGCGCTGGAAAACCTGGATCAGGCAGAAGAAGTCTTCTACTATCTCTGTCCGGTATGCGGGAATATTGAAAAGGCTGTTCCAGATAAATGCAAAATTTGCGGTGTCCCGGGGGAGAGATTTATTAAATATTAATTATGGAACATAGGTAAGGGACATGGAGACAAAAAAGGGGTCAGGTCAAAGACATTGGTCAAGACCTGGCCCTTTCGTTTTACAAGGAAGGGGTTGCTTAGGGTTTGCAACATGGTATCAATGATTCGACCCCAAAAACTTAACGTTTTTGGATGTCAGTAACACGCCAGGGCCTGACAAAACCC
>JAAYGO010000166.1 GCA_012727685.1 Bacillota bacterium
ATGTAAAGCACAAATGCATCAATTCATGGCACTACACTTTTCACATTTTTAAAAGACAAGTCCCGTGTTTAAAGGGTTTTTTCGCTCCAATGGCATTCAAAATGCCGTTTTGCTGTCAAACTTGAGTGATAATAACCGATGCCAGTAAAGACGATACAGTCTGCGTGACAGGCAACAAGCTGTCTTTTAATTTTGGGTGCGGAATTGGGGGGCAGATGTTCGGGTTTCAGCCGCACAGCAGCTACTACTACCACGACCTGGTGCGGGTGCAGAACAATGTTTCCGACACCATCTATGTCTGGTACACCCTCGACGGTGGCATGGCGGAGCTCTACGATGCGGGCATCATGCAGCTCAGCGCGGAGGATCCTTCAGGCGAGATGTGGGCTCAGCACGCGGAGATTCCCATTGAAAGCGGCCAGAGAAGCGGGGCCATCAGCTTCTACTTTCATATCCCGCCGCAGCAAAAGTTGATGGAATTCAGCGGCCATATTAACTTCCATGCCCGGGTCGGAGTAGGAGAACCCAAGCCGATGCCGCCCACCGGAAGCAGCCATGGCATTACCGTCTTCACTGGCTTGCTGCTCCTTGCCGCGGGGCTGTGGCTGGTCAAGGGCTTGCGGATTCGCCCTATTTAGGTAGTATGTTAACTTTCAGGATTTACAAAACCCTGAAAAGCCTTGATTTTATTGGTGCGGGCGAGAGGATTTGAACCTCCAAGGGAATGCTCCCACTGGATCCTAAGTCCAGCGCGTCTGCCAGTTCCGCCACGCCCGCACACACTGCTCTGGCGATTTGCCGCTTTCCTATTATAGCGGTTTGGAGCGAAAAATTCAACCGGAGACAAATTCTATTTTTGACGATTTTCTATGTACATCTTCTATGGACGTAGCCCGGTTTGCGGGCCAGGACATGGGTGGCTGAAACGCTGCGGATGGTGCCGGTGACGCACCGCATCACCAGGGAATGGGTCTCCGCGGTGCGGCCGTGGTAGCGGACACCTTTCAGCATATCTCCATCGGTAATCCCGGTAGCCGCAAAAATAATATCGTCGCCTTTCACCAGGTCGTCGATGGCAAGCAATTTATGCGGATCCTCCAGGCCCATATCGCGAATCCGCTTCAAATCTTCTTCATCCTCCGGCTTTAGGCGCGCCTGCATCTCGCCGCCGAGGCACTTCAAGGCAGCGGCAGCGAGCACCCCTTCCGGCGCTCCTCCGATGCCGAAAAGTATATCCACTCCCGTATTCTCAATGGCGGTGGCGATAGCTGCGGAAACATCACCGTCCGAAATGAGCTTCACCCGGGCACCGGCTGTACGGGCGGCGGCGATCAGCTCCGCGTGGCGCGGCCGATCCAAAATGATGGCGGTCAGGTCCCGCCCATCCCGTTCCAGGGCGCGGGCTACATTCTTCAGGTTCTCCTCCACCGGTGCGTCCAGGTTGATGCAGCCCCGGGCTTTGGGACCCACGGCAATTTTGTCCATGTAGATATCCGGCGCATGCAGGAGGCAGCCCCGCGGCGCAACGGCCACCACGGAGAGGGCATTGGGCAGCCCCTTGGCCACCAGGTTGGTTCCCTCCAGCGGATCAACGGCCACGTCGACACAGGGCTCGCTGCCGGTGCCCACCCTTTCGCCGATATAGAGCATGGGGGCTTCATCCATCTCTCCCTCACCGATCACCACTGTCCCGTCAATATGGACGGTATCAAAGACCGCACGCATGGCATCAACCGCAGCCTGATCGGCCGCCTCTTTATCCCCGCGTCCCATCAACCGGCCGGCAGCGAGGGCCGCCGCTTCGGTAACGCGCACAAATTCCAAGGCCAGTTCCCTTTCCATTAGCCAGGTTCCTCCCCGATTTCATTTTTCCACGCTGAACTGGGCTGACCGCATCGTCTCAAGATACATTTTTGACTTTTTCCGGTAAAGTCCTGCCGCCGAATGATTATTTTTACACCTTAATCCGGCTGCAGCTATTTTTTAAATCGTTCGTAATACGAATCAATGGTATAAATGGCGGCCAGAGGGTTATGGCCTGTCACCCGGTCTTTCACTGCGAATACGGTTGTGGGAGCGCTGGCATGCTTAAAAAAGAGCGAATCGTGCCCGACACACAGGCCCAGTAAAATATTAAAATCCGTTTTGCTTTCATTTAAGATTATTGCCTGGGCAATGGGACTGCACATCGCTTCAGGCTGTTCACCCACACACACCTTTTCCGCAGCGGTAATACCGATATGCTCTTTCGAAGTACAGCCCACCTTGCAAACAACCGAAACAACCTCGAAACCGCACCGTTCCAGGTAAGCGCTAAAAACCGAAGCCTCTTTGAACAGGCCGGCGCAAAAAGCCAGTCCCAGCCTTTTATAACCCATGCGGGCGGCAAACTCGCTGATCTCCTGCAGGCGCGGCTTTACCGGGTGGCGGACAAACGGTTTTTGATCGCGGTTAATGTAGCACGAGGCCTCCTGGATGGAAGCCTGCCGGGCAAACTCAAAGGTTTCCGGTTTTAGGTAGGCTTCCGCCGCTTTTTCAATTTCTGCTTCCATCCGCTTAGTCGGACAAAAAGCCGGGGCTTTCCCGCCTTTACGGCGGCACGCCCTTTCTTTCTCTTCAAACGGACATTTCGCGCAAGTGGGAGTCAATGCACCTGACATGATAAACCTCCTGGCGTTATTTTTAATCTAATTGATTTCAGGCTTCTTCCCCGGCGCTATCCGTCTTCGAAACGAGATCATTTTGGACGGCGGATATTTCCCGGCGGCTGGAAGTTCCACCCGCCAGCAGCGCCAGGATGATACCGGCGCCGACGAGGCCTGCGGAGAGGTAAAGGGGAGGAAGGACCCGCTCCAGGAGCAGGTTTAAAAGAACCCCTGCAGATCCCGCCGACAGCAGCATGATGGCCGCGGAGGCGGTCATATCTTTAAGCCCCAGCTCCTTGAGCATCACGGTAAAAGTGGCGGCACAGGGGAAATAAGCGGCCAGAACAGTGGCGCCGATGACAAACTGCCGCGCCGATAGGTTCAGCGGCAACAGCATGGCCACCGCCACGTCCTTGCGCAAAAAACCGATCAGAAAAGTGGTGACCGACTCTCCGGGCAGCCCGAACAGCCCTTCTACCACCGGGGCCAGGATTAATCCCAAGAAGTCAATTGCCCCGCTGATCGATAACAGATTCATAAATAAAATGCCCCCGAGAATATACGGGATGGCGTCGAAGATAAAATGCCTGACCCGCATCCCCATTTTCTTAAGCTGCGCTTTAAAATGAGGCAGCCGATAAGGGGGGATTTCCACTACCATGGAGGGTGTATAGCCGGGAATGAAGCGGTCGAGGAGCAGGCCGAGCACGATCCATAAAAAGAATAGAGTCGCGAAAACCACGCTTAAATAAGCACCGCCGAAACGCCCGACCAGGCCGATGATCATGGCAAGCTGGGCTACACAGGGAATCGCGATGGAGGTGAGAGTGGAAGCAATAAACCGTTCCCGCCTGCTTTCCAGATTGCGCGCCGCCAGCATGGCCGGAACGTTGCAGCCGAAACCCAGGATCATCGGGATAATGGCAAAGCCGTGCAGCCCGGCCCGGTGCATGACCCGGTCTACCATCACCGCCAGGCGCGGCAGGTAACCGCTGTCTTCCAGGAAGCCGAGCACCAGGTAAAATATAAGCAGGTACGGCAGCACCACGCCAACGGCGACGAATGCCCCTGTCGTCAGCAGGCCCATGGACTCTTCCAGGCTGATCTGACCATCCACAAGCCTGCCAATTAATAGCTCGTGCCAGAACCCCCCGCCGCCTAAAGTGCGGCTGAGCGCCTGGAGCAGCGGTTCGTAGAACCGGCTAAAAATATATGTTTCGATCAAGCCGGATAGCAGCTCTCCCAGGCCGATTACCAGTTTATAGGAAAGGTACAGGACCAGCGCCGCGAGCGGTATGCCGGTTAGCGGTTTAAGGCTGGCCACCTGCAGGCTTTCCAGCCAGGTATGGTGGCGATGCCTTACCTGCTGCACCGCTTCAACGATGCGGCCTACGGCAGCCCAACGCTCCGGCGGCAATAATGCCTTGCCTTCACCCGGGCGAGCCCGGGATAAAGCATCCACCAGCTCCTTCAGTCCCTCGCCGCTGATCGCCACGGTGGGGATAACCGGCACACCGAGCATCTCTTCCAGCCGCGCCAGATCGATTTTGATCCCTTTATGCCTGGCCTCGTCGATCATATTGAGGGCCACCACCATGGGCACCTTTTTCTCCAGAAGCTGGGTGGTCAAAAGGAGATTGCGCTCCAGGTTAATGGCGCTGACCACGTTGATCACCAGGTCCGCCTTCTCCACCAGTTGCACCGTTACCTCTTCAGCCCGGCAAGCCGGTTCAAGGCTGTATGTCCCCGGTGAATCGAGAACCTCAAAGCTCTCCCCACCGATTTGCAACTGCCCCCGGGTATACTCCACCGTGGTGCCGGGATAATTGGAGATCATCACTCTCGCCCCGGTGAGTTGGGTAAAAACAACACTCTTTCCAACATTAGGGTTGCCGACCAGGACGATCGTCTTCACCGCATTCCACCTCCACAAAAATCCGCAGTGCTTTGCCGTAGCCGATGGCCAACTGGAAACCGTCCACATCTACCACCACCGGCCCGCCGTGAAAAATGGAGCTGAGCATGGTTATTTTTTTCCCCGGCCGGATACCGAGAGAATGCAGCTTCGTCACCAGGCCGCGCCCTCCCCGTATTTCGGCCACTGTTCCAACCTGCCCCGCTTTCATTTCCACAAGAGGCACTAGCAATATTTACACCCCCCGCCGGCAGCAGATTCCCGCCGGCATGATCCTTTGTTTTAGTTACCCTTACTTAACTTAAGTTAGGCAATACTAACAAAAGGCTTAAAAAGATGTTAACCTATCCTAACTTAATATTATTTTACAGCACATTATTACAGCAGTCAATATCATGAATGCGTTCCCCATTACAGCGGTCAATATCACGATTGCGTTCTCCATCCGCACAATGGGCACACCAAAAATCTTGTCGTGCAAAATTTTGTTGGATATTAAATCTTCAAGCAGGAAAAGCAAACACTCAGTCGAAATAATTAATGTCTTTAAAAAATAAGTTTTTTCTAAAAAATTGGGTAAGGGTAAACTCATCGCAAGGTGGGGGCACAAAGCCATGGGTCCGGCTGCGGATCGCCAGGCTGCAAGACACCACAAACAGCATTCCAGGTATATGCCTGCTTGATCTGTATTGCTCCTAAGTTTCTACAGTCAGAGGGCAACTCCAGTGCACACCTGACTCTGTTTACTATTCATGCGGGAGTGTCTTCGGATGAAATTCATTGAAGAATTAATTCCGATCCAATTTTTATCGACCGTAAAAGGATACGTAAAAATCAACATGATTGATGAGGCAATTCGCCTGCTCCAGTGGCTGACCGGCCAGGGTTATAAAAAAGCACACTGCCTGATCTCCCTCCTTCATGTTTACCTCTTCTGCCGTGATAAAGATCTGGCGCTGTTAAACAGGGCGCTCCTCGATGCGCGTACTTTTGTGACCGCCTACCCGGAGATCAGCGAGGGATGGTGGCTCCTCGGAGAAGTCCTGCTGCTGGAGTCTTTCTTCTGCGATGAAGCGGAACGGGAAAAGTACTACCGCGAATCGCAGGAGACCTTGCATTACGCCGCCCTCCTTCTCACGGGAGATAATAAAACAAAAGATGCTTTGTGCTGTAAATCTTCGCTGGACCTGCTGGATCAGATCAAGCCGCAGGGAAGCACCGCCGCACAACAGTTCGATATCTTAGCTACAAACAACCTCGCCCTGAAGTGCCGGCAGCTTTTTCTATAAGCGCGCCGGAACAGGCAGCGCCTCCTGATGCAGGAAATCCTCGTTTTTTTGTCGTAAACTAGCAGAAGAACAACCTAGGGGTCGGATCGTTTAAATGGCGAATCCCGGCCACCACGGTTCGCATTTTCTTGCCGCCGCAAGGAGGATATTCCTTGTTTTCTCCCGGAGAAACGCTCAAAATGGTTGCCAACAACCCCCTTTACCGGGGCACCATGGAAAGCAGGGTTGTGGCGGTAAACCGCACCAGTATGATCGTGACCATGCCTTCCCGCGATGGAAAACCCGTTTTTTTGCCGGTAGGCACGATCGTGAGGGTACAGCGCGGCGATGCGGCGCTTGAACCCCCCTTTCAGGCAGAGGTTCTAGCCCGCGAATTTAAACCTGTAGCGCTGCTTACCATTACCCTGCCGCAAGCCATCTCTCGCGGTGGACGGAGCGAACCCGGCGGCAGGGGAACCAGGGTGATTGCCGTCACCAGCGGCAAGGGAGGTGTCGGAAAAACCACCCTGGCCATTAACCTCGCCATCGCGCTCAGCCGCCTGCAACTGAGAATCTGCCTGATCGATGTGGACCTGGGGACGGCAAACGTGGATTTTCTGCTGCGCCTGAATGCCTCTTACAATCTCTCCCACCTGCTCAAAGGCGAGAAAGAGCTAAAGGATATTATCGTGGAAGGACCGGAAGGCTTGCGGATTATTCCCGGTGCTGTTGGCCTGGCTGACCTGGCCAATTTGTCGGATTGGCAGTATACACGCCTGATCCACGCCTTTAACCAGCTAGAGCAGGAATGCGATCTGCTCATTCTCGATACAGGAGCCGGGATTGCCGCCAATGTGACCAACTTCCTGGTGGCCGCCGATACCGTGCTGGTGGTTACCACCCCCGACCCGCACGCCATCCTGGACGCCTACGCCCTGATCAAGACCCTGTGCAGCCTGAAGCAAAATCCGAATATCAAGTTGATCATTAACCGTGTGGAAAGCTATGAAGAGGAAAACCAGGTCAAGCGAAACCTTCTAAATTCCTGCCGCTCCTTTCTCCAGCAGCCCATCGAATACCTGGGCTGGGTCACGGAAAGCGCCCATGTGACCCGGTCGATCCGGGATATCACCCCGTTCGTGATCAGCTATCCCCGGTCCGAAGCGGCACTCTGCGTTGCGGCCATTGCCCGCAAATTGGCCGCGGTAAAGCCGGAGGCAGAACGGGAAAAAGAAAAAGGGCTGCGTCGCTTTATCGATGATCTGTTTGGTCTGCTGAAAAAGAGCGCACTGCCGTAAAGCGAGCAGAAACGGGATCTGCCGGAGCTGTTAAGGCTAGCCGGGCGCAGATCGGGGGCGAAACTGCAGGTACAGTATCACCCCCAGCTCTTCCGTCTCTACCAATGCAAAGTTTTCGCTAGGCCGTTTCTTCGGCCGGCTCCCCGCTCATGGCCACCTCCTGGCCGGCGGCGGCGATATCGTCGAGGGCGATCTGCTCTTCGCTTGTCAGGATCTTATCCAGATTCAGGATGATCAATAACCGGTCTTCGACTTTACCAACGCCGAGAATAAAGTGGGTTCGCGTTCCGGCAACCCGATCCGGGGGCGCCTGGATCTGCCTGTCCGGGATACGGAGCACCTCGCTGACCGAATCGACGATCAAGCCGACCAGGCTGGAGGCAACTTCAGCGATAATGATCCGGCTGTTATTGGTCCGCTCGACCTCCATCATGCCAAAGCGTTTGCGCAAATCGATGACCGGGATCACCTCGCCGCGCAAATTGATCACCCCTTCAACAAAATCGAGGCAGTGCGGCAGCGGTGTGATCTTCATCATCTTCAGCACTTCGCGAACGTCGGTTATCTTGCAGGCAAACTCTTCCTGCCCGAGAGCGAAAACTACCAGTTGGGTTTCAGTTTCCGTGTTTTTCACTTCCACTTCGCTTCAGACCTCCCTTCTTTGATTAAATTTGGTATTTCATTTAACCTTTAAACGGCTAATTTCTTGACCCTGGCGCCTGTCTACTTCCATGATGAAGGCATAGATGGCGGCCACCGCCTCGTAAAGTTCTACCGGGATCGCCTCACCGGGTCTTAAACCACTCAAGATTTCAGCCAGGGACCGGTCCTCAATAACCGGAATCCGGTTTTCGCGGGCCAGAGCAATGATCCGCTCCGCCAGCCAACCCCGCCCCACCGCCGTAATCACCGGGGCGCTGTCCTGGGCGGGGCGATAGCGCAGGGCAACCGCTTTTTGCAGATTGCTGTGATTTTTTTTCTTCCCCTCCACGTTTAAACGCTCCTTAAAATTTCCCACAACCCGGCCGGCTCCATGGGGCCAGATAATACAGCCCTCTCTCCTGGCACTTTAGCAGCGGAGCTATTACGGGGAGAGAGGCTGCACCCTCTCCTTCAAGCCCTGGCATTAATGCTGAGGCCGCCTTTGTGTAAAAGGGACGCCGCTTTTTGCCGCACGGGCATGACCGACCAGCGCAGCAGCGGCGGGTCGCTTTCCCGGGGCGAGACGGCGGCGATCCGGGCCGCTTCACTTTCAAGGACTTTGCCGATTGCCGCCGATTCAACCAGGAAATGGCAGCCCAGCTCTTTTCCCTTTTGCATAAAGCGAACGGCGATTAAACCGCAGTGTTTTGTTTCCACAAACAGCTCGCAGAGCACCCGCTCTGCCTCCTGTTCCGCCGCGGTGCCCGCCTGGCTTCCTCGACGGCCGGGACGGTAGATCAGTGCCGGCGCGGCCGGGTTGCCCGCCGTTGACCCCGGGAACCAGCAGAACAGCTCCGGGGCTGCCCTTTCCCCGGCAGGCAGATCTCCGGCCGTTGCCGCGGGAAAACGGGCGGCGATACGGTAATGGTGGCGCCCCTCTTTTAAGCCGGCATATTCCAGTAAAAGTCTTTCTCCGGGAGTTACGGCGGCATCGAGCACCGCGGTAAAGCTCCCTTCTGGCCGCTGCAGCAATACGCGGTCTCCTTTCAGGGCTGCGACCTGCGCGATCATGGTTGCCGGGCGGCCTTCCGGTGATGCGCCTGCAGATTCACCGCTGCGTAGAAAGAATCCCAAGGCGCGCAGAAACGCGCCGGTGATGCTCTCCAGCATCGCCTTTCCTCCCCTGATAGTGCCCCCTCACCCCTGGCCCTCCTTCCCCGAAGGGGGAGAGGGGAATGTAGGTAAAAGCTCCGCTACAGCTTCTTTAGTAAAAAAAGTAAAGATTCATTGCACTGTTGGCACTAGCGCCAGCGGACCTGGACTTCTTCTGGCCTCCGGCCTCTGACCCCTGATTTTCAATACGTGCCGAGATCCTCCCGTGTGAGCCGTCGCATGCCTTAAGGGTGAACCTTAGGCAGCGGGTTCAGTACTTAGTAGACCGTCACGCCGAGCAGGTCAAGCAAAATGGAGACCACCCGGCGCTGGTAGTCCACCCGCTGCGCCAGGGGCAACTGCCGGCATGTTTCCACGAGCAGGCATTCCGCACCCATTTTGGAGGCCGCGGCCAGGGAACTGCCCGCGGCCAGGCCCTGCAGAGGCAGGAAGTGGTGCTCCGGCTGGGTCACGGAGCAGTTCAGCCTCTCCAGCAGCGCCTCAATGAGCTCGGTATGCTCAGCCCCGCGGGGGACAATAATGGTCTGGCCGAGGGCCCCCGGCTGGAGCCGTTCAAAGGCTTGCGCCTCGTGCAGATCGAGAACCCAGTCCGGTTCAAATTCAAGCATCACCCGGTGGATGGCTGCGGCAAGCTGCCAGCTCAAGCTGCCGTTCTCGTCTCCGGGAAAGGAGCGGTTCAGGTCCACGCCGTCGGCGCCGCAGCGCTGCTCCCGCGTGATGGCCGTGACATTGGCCCGGGGAATCACCACCAGGGTGCCCCGGTC
>JAAYGO010000207.1 GCA_012727685.1 Bacillota bacterium
AGAGCAGGAGCGAAGCCGCGTCCCCGGGGTTGAGCAAAAGCCTGCAAAAAGCCAGCGCTGCCCGGACCGCCGGATCGGCTAAAAAATCATCCCGCCCGGCGACCACGTAGGGGATCCCTTCCTTTTTAAAACACTGCTCCAGCGCAGCAGCCTGATAATTGGTGCGGTAAAGCACCGCGAAATCGGAAAAACTGCGCGCTTCTCCGGCCGCGGTCTCTTTGCCCTTGGGGGCGGGCGAGCGGTGCGCCGCGATCATATCGATCCCGCCCACCAGGCGGTCTATTTCCGCGGCAATAAATCTCGCCTCGGCAGCAGGGTCGCCCGTTTCAACGAGGCGCACCCCGGGTCCCCCTTCCCGGTTTGCCAGCAGCGAAGGGGCCTCCAGCCGGTCAGTGCCCCCGGCCAGGAGCGCCCCGGCGGCGGCGATGATCTCGGGGGTGGAGCGGTAATTGTGCACCAGCCGGATCTGCCGGGTGCCGGGAAAATCCTCTTTGAACCGTTCAAAATAGCGGTAATCGGCCCCCCGGAAGCCGTAAATGGACTGGTCGGGGTCGCCGATGATGAAGATGCTCTCGCTCTGTTTGCCCCAGGCCAGAATGAGGCGGTATTGGGCGGCGTTGATATCCTGGAACTCGTCCACCAAAAGATGGGTGAAGGCTTTTCCATCTATCTGCTCCGGCCGCTGCAGCACCTGCAGGATGAGGTCGTCGTAGTCCATCACCTGTAAGAGCTCCAGGCGGGCCCTGTATGAGTCGAAGATTTCTAAGGGTATATGTAAATCGCCCCGCTTTTCCGCCGGCACAGCGCCGTTTTTCAGGAGCGAAATCCGGTTTAAAACGTCACGCGGCTTGAGCTTTATCTTTCTTTCCTGCAGGATCGCCGCCACGATCGCTTCGGCTTCCTCCTCGCCGATCACATTGACGCCGCTTTGGCTGCTCCAGGCGGAGATCAGCTTCAGGCAGAGGGAGTGGAAGGTGCCGATCTGCATGGCGCTTGCCGCCTCTGTTCCCCCGAAGTGCTGCTCAAGGCGGTGCCGCATCTCCGTAGCCGCCTTGTTGGTAAAGGTGACCGCGGTGATTTGGGCCGGATCGACGCCCCCTTCTTCCACCAGGTAGGCGATGCGGGCCACCAGCGTCCTGGTCTTGCCGGTGCCCGGCCCGGCCATGACCGCCACTGTCCGCTCCGCCGCCGAAGCGGCCGCCCACTGCTCCGCGTTCAAGCCGTAGGGTGCACAGGCGTAAGAGGCGCCGGGTGAGACATTTCCCGGGTCCGCGGCAGCGCTGCCCTTGGCCCCTGTATCCACCCCTGCCGGTGCGGCCGCGGCCATGGCGGCAGCCTGCTCCCCGGCAGCCTTCATCTCCGGGAGCGCCGGCTGCTCTTTTTTTATCAGCTCCCTGAAGAGGCACATCTGCCCCGCCAGCTGCTCCATTTCACTTTTTTCCAGGATCGTGATTTTGCCGTATTGCCCGTCGAAGCCCGGCTCAATTTTGACCCGGCCCTGGCGCAGCCTGCGGATAGCCTCGGCCAGGTACGGACCGGCCGCCGCTTCGATGGCGTCTAGCGGGGCCTCGCGCAGGATATATAGCTCCGGTCCGAGCTCGCGCAGCAGGGCGGCATAAAGCTGTTTTACCTTCTTGCTGGCCACCGTGCAGCCGAGGGCGGAGGCGATCACCTCCTGCAGCGGCACCAGGCTTTCAAAGGGCCTGGCCCCCGGCGGCACAAACACCTCTTCCCGGTCCGCCAGGGCTTCGACCCGGTGCAGTACCCCCACCGTGATCCTGCGGCCGCACACGGGGCAGATGCCGCCCGCGGCGATGGTCTCCTTCGGTTTCAGGCAGACCCCGCAGGCCCGGTGGCCGTCGCAGTGATACTTGCCCTCTTCGGGGAAAAACTCGATGGTACCGTAGAATTCATCCCCCGCGCGATTCTTGAGTGCTTCGCGGATATGGTGGTACGAGAGCCGGGTATTGAAGATATTCGCCTCCCGGGCCAGTTTGGCGGGGGAATGGGCGTCGGAATTGGAAACCAGCGTATAGCGATCCAGCGCCGAGAGGCGCCAGTTCATGGGCGGGTCTGAAGAAAGGCCGGTCTCCAGCGCGAAAATGGCTTCGGACAGCTCTTCAAAACACTCGGTGATGTCGTCAAAACCGGAGTAGGCGCCGTAGACCGAGAAATGGGGGGTCCAGATGTGGGCCGGAATGAAGATCGCCTCCGGGCAGAGATCGAGCACGATCTCGAGCAGATCCCTGCTGTCGAGCCCGAGGATCGGCCTGCCGTCGGAACGGAGATTGCCGATGGCCTCCAGGCGGCGTGCGATGGCCTCGGCCGCCTGAAGGCCAGGGAGCAGGATCAGGTTGTGCACCTTTCTGACTTTGCCGTTTTTTTTGTAGATAGAGCTGATTTCGCCGGAGATGATAAAGCGGGGATCCGGCGCAGCGCCGGCTGCGGGGCTGTCCTGCCGCCACTCCTTTTTCAGGACATAGAGGCCATCCTCCGCCGGTTCAAGTTTTTCTTCAAGCTCTTTGCGCCAGGCCGGGTGCGTGAAATCGCCGGTGCCCACAACCCCTAGCCCTTTGCAGCGGGCCCAGTAGTCAAGCCATTCCGGGACGCAATCCTTGCTCGTGGCAATGGAGTATTTCGAATGAATATGGAAATCGGCAATAAACAATGGTGCACCCCGCTTCAGTTTTTTCGGCTTGATCGCTGACCAGCCGGCTCCCGGTTTGCTTTCCGCCGCTGGCCCCGGCAGAGGATCCCATTATCGCGCGGGGTCAAGCTCACCGGCCGCTGTAGATAATTATACATGATCCGTGGATATTTCTACATATGAAACCAGAACGATCAAGTCCATTTTACCGGGCCATGCTTTGCTTTCCGGGATTGTCGACGCCCATGCTCCTCCAAGTGGTTTAGCTATATTTTTTATCAATCATCATAATCCTCCCGGACCAGGACATGTCTATAACCGCTACCATATAATACCTTACTTTATAAGATATGTACATAGAGTCATAAGAAGCGAGAGGTTATTTGCAATTTACATCGAACTAAAAATAGGCACAAAGCGCGAGTATTACGCGAGATTGCAGCGTGATCCCGGGGGATTAAAATTAAAGATGAAGCAAAAAAAGACAAAGCGGCCTGGCACTGCCGCTTTCATCCCGCCTCTTTTAAAGAGCGCTGGTTTAATTGCCGGCGCCCTGGCGGCCATACCCTTTTTCTTCAGCTGGATCGCCCTCCTGATCGGGGCCGTCTACTTCTTTTGCTTTAAAGGGGCATGGCGCCGCTGGGGCTTCGTTCTGGCGCTGGCCGCCGCCCTGGCCGCCAACGCCCC
The DNA here is from genome assembly GCA_012727685.1 of Bacillota bacterium. Lineage (GTDB taxonomy): Bacteria > Bacillota > Dethiobacteria > DTU022 > DTU022 > JAAYGO01. The sequence continues at coordinate 3,335 of JAAYGO010000207.1, forward strand.
GCTGCGCGGCTTCGACGAGATCACCGGCATCTACCCGCTCTTCCTGGTCGCTTACGTGGTGGCGGGCACCTTTGCCCTCTACCTCCTGGCCCTTGCTGCCGATGCGCTGCTCAGGCGCTGCCAAGGCTACCGGCAGCTCAAACTTAAGCTTAAAAATAAAATCGCCGCCGCAATCTCGACCAGGCCGCAGCGCGCTGCCGCTTCCATTGTCCTCTTTCTCGTCCCCGTAGCCCTTTGGGCCAGCGTCAACATAGACCTTGCGGTCATCTCTGACAACAGGCCGCGCCTGCTCTGGGTTCACGCCCCTTCCACCGTCTCTCCGGGTGCAGACTTTCCTTTCCAGGTCCAGTGCTGGGACCGCTTCGAGCGGCTCAGCGCCCTTTACCGGGGCACCGTCCGCTTTTCCCTGGAATCCTGTCATGAGAGCACTGGCGCAGCGCTGGCGAACGCGGCAGCCCTCCTGCCGCCGGCCTATACCTTTACCGCTTCCAGCCGCCCCTCCGACACGGCCTATCTGCTTGGGAAAGGGAAAGACAACGGCAGGCACACTTTTACCGCCCGGATCGGTACCCCCGGGATCCATTACCTGAAGGTCACCGATTCGGAAACCGGGCGCACTTACTATAGCAACCCCATCCTCGTATCGGATGATGTTCCCCGTATTTACTGGGGTGACATCCACACGCACGGCATTTTTTCCGACGGCAGCGGCACGCCGGAGCACCAGTTTTACTACGCCCGTCACGTGGCGGCCCTCGACTTTTATGCCCTGACCGAGCACGGCGAAATCATCCAGCTCGGCAAAGACCGCCTCTCGCGCTATATGGAGGCCACGAATGAAGCCAACCAGCCCGGGGAATTCGTTACCTTTTTGGGCATCGAGTATACCAACCACGATACCGGTCATTATACCTGCATCTTCGACGGGGACCGGCTGCCTGTCGACCCGCTAATCTTTGCCCCTTACTTTGGCCTGCGGGGCGCCTTGCAGACCCCCGACGAACTCTGGAGGCTGCTGGACGACTTCACCGCTACCACGGGCACGGCGGCGCTGGCGCTGCCCCATCACACCGTGGTGGAGCGCTTTATGCAGGATTGGACCTACTACAACCCGCGCTACGTCAGGATCGCCGAAGTAACGAGCACCCATGGCGACAACCTCTACGAGCCCGATCACCCCTTGAACTACCGCGGCTCCACCTTCCCTCCCCCTCCGGGTACAAGGGGCTGCTCCATTACCAGCGCCTTGCAGATGGGTCTTAAGCTGTCGCTGTATGCTTCCAGCGACTCCCACGACGGCCATCCGGGCCATGACCTCTCGCGCACCAGGGCTTCCATCGGCCACCAGCGTCCCTTTAGCTTCTGGTGGACCAGGTTTGACAAGCCCTACCCGGGCGGGCTGACCGCCGTCTACGGCAGCGAGCTTACCCGCCGCGGCATCTTCTCGGCCCTGCAAAACCGGCAGATTTACGCCGTCTCCGATCATGGCCGGCCCATCCTGTTTATGACGATCAACGGCGTCACCGTGGGGGGAGATTCAACTGTAACGGTACCCGATCGGAATGCGCCGCGGGAAATAAAGGTGCTGCTGGCCCAGGACGGCGCCCCTGCCGCAGCCACCGGCAGCCTTGCTGAGGAAGACATCAGCAGGGAGCCGGACTGGAACGCCGCCATCGAGATTCATAAAAACGGTGCTCTCCTGGCCTCCATCCCGGTCGCGGGGCCCATTGCCGCCGTCAGCTACACCGATGCGGAGCCGGTTGCCGGAACCGCCTATGGGAAGGAAAACTGCGTGCTTAAAGACGGAGCCTACTATATCAACCGCTACAGCGACAAGCCGGTGGATCCGGCCGCTCTAAACACGGCGGCAAAGATTTTTACATCATCCGCGTAGTCGGCGCAAACGGGCGACACGCCTATATCGGCCCTCTCTGGGTGGAGGCGGCCCCTTGAGAGCTTATCTGATTAATATATCGACGCTCACGGTCCGAAATTCTGCACTGTCGCTGTCATGCGTAAGCCTGATGACATAATCCCCGGCCTCCAGTTCGATCGGTCCGTTCAACGTGAGGCTCTCAGCGCTGACATCGAAGACCTCTTCCCCGCTGCTGTTCACGATCACCATGCTGGTAATTACCCTGTCCCCCTGAATGTGCAAATCGAGAGCATAGCTGCCGTCCTCGGGCACGGTGAATGTCAATTCATGAGCAGGGGTATCCTGGTTCACCCCGCCGGAAAAAGAAGTCTCAAAAAGCGGTTCCCGGGCAAAGGAGGGGATTATAATGCACGCCCCGGCTGCTATCAGAATAAGGGCTGCGGCAATAGCGATGAATATTGTCCTTTTGCTGACGGGGTTGCTCCTGCATTCTGCCCTGGACTTGATGAGCCTGCTGCCGGCCAGCAGCAAGAAGGGAACAGGAAAGGCGAGGACAATATAAACTCCCACCAAGCTTAAGGAGGGCTGGACTGCCGCGCCCGGCTCACTGAGCAGTGCGGTTAGAGAGGCGACGGCGTTGTTGACGAAATGGAAGAGCATCGGCAAGAGGATATTCCGGGTCTCC
>JAAYGO010000107.1 GCA_012727685.1 Bacillota bacterium
CGGTAGACCCTTTAACCATCGGTTATCGCTTTTACCCGGAAGTCATAGAAGTAAAAGTTGGCATAATTGGTGGAGGCTGCTATGGTTGCCGGATAAATGACCGGAGTGAGCAGGTTGTGCTGCCGGAGAAAAAGCAAAAGGAAAGGGAGGGTAACGCCATGTGGAAAGTGCTGAAAGCGGTGGATCTATCGCTGCCGATCAGCGGTGAGACGCAGGTTTATCCCGGTGATCCGGAACCCACCCTCAACCCGGTCGCCACGATCGCCGGTGAAGGCTACAACCTGCACCGGGTAGCCCTCGGCTCGCATACCGGCACTCACGTCGACGCCCCGTATCACTTCCGGCCGGAAGGTGCGACCGTTGACCGGCTTCCTTTAGGCCTTTTTATCGGCGAGGCGGTGATCGTGCCGGTGCGCGATAAACAACCGCGGCAGGAGATTACCCTGGCCGATATTAAACCAGTGGAGCCGCTGCTGCGGCCCGGCGCAGCGGTGCTTTTTAACACCAACTGGTACTCCAAAGCGGGAACGCCGCAGTTCCTGGAGCACCCCTATTTGGGCGCCACCCTCTGCCGCTACCTGCTGGACAGGGGCATTCGCACTTTCGGCATTGACGCCATCAATATAGACCTACCGGGGGGCGCCGGCTCCCCGGTGCACGAGATGATCGCCGCCGCGGGCGGCGTGATCGTGGAGAACCTGGCCAACCTCGACCAGGTCGATTTTGCGCATCCGCTGGTAGCCTTTTTCCCTTTGAAACTGGTGGGCTGCGACGGCTCCCCGGTACGGGCCGTGGCTTTCTTATTACAGCAGGATTAATCCTTTACCCTCAAAAGGCTGGCAGTCTATTGTCCACGGCTGGCGCTGAGGTGGTCTCAGATTGGCAGATCGCTATCGTGACGGCCTGAAAAACCAGCAGGTGATCGATGCCGTGGAGAAGGCCTTACGGGAAGGAACATGGATTACCATAGAGCAGTAATATGCTGTAGCACTTTTAAAATTGGCAGGAAAGGGGTTTTGGACAATGACAAGCGAAGTACAAAAAAGTGGTCCGGCCGGCGCGGTCTACGGTTTAGGCTTAATCGGGGCTGCCATCTATTTTATTTCCCAGGCCGGCACATTCTGGGCCGGTGTGCTGGGTTTCCTCAAAGCGCTGGTCTGGCCGGCGTTCCTGGTTTACGAGCTGTTTAAACATCTCCAGGCGTAACCCACCTGTAAGCATCCGGATTAAGCGCTTAGAGTTCTCTCCGGCAGGGGGAGGGTTCTAAGCGCAAGTTTTCCTGCCGCAACATGAACTGATTTTAACCAGACCCAGGTGTTCACGTTGCCGCCCCGGGGGTATTTCACCAGGGCATCCCCTGGAAACGGCAGGGGTTGCCTCTACCTTTCACGAATGATTGAGAGGAAGGGAGACGGGTTAAAATGCTCGAACGGGCGCAGGCGCTGCTGAAAGAACATTTCGGCTATACCGCCTTCAAACCGGGACAGGAGAAAGTGATCAGCAGCCTGCTCGCAGGCGGCGATACGCTGGCGATCATGCCGACAGGCGCCGGAAAATCGGTCTGTTACCAGGTGCCGGCCCTGATCTTTGGCGGGATAACCCTGGTCATTTCCCCGTTAATCGCACTGATGAAGGACCAGGTAGACGGCATGACCGCCTCGGGCATACCGGCCACCTTTATCAACAGTTCGCTACGCAGTGCCGAGGTGGGGCGCAGGCTTGAGCAGGCCGGGCAGGGGCGCTTTAAGCTGGTCTACGTGGCCCCGGAACGACTGGAAATCGCCGAATTCCAGGCCCTGGCGGCCGCTCTTGATATCTCTTTTGTGGCCATTGACGAAGCCCACTGTGTTTCGCAGTGGGGGCACGACTTCCGGCCGAGCTACCGGAAAATCGCGCAGTTTATTCACTCCCTGGAACAGCGGCCGGTGCTCGGCGCCTTTACGGCAACGGCCACAGACGAGATCCGCAAAGATATCATCGATTTCCTTGACCTGCGCGAGCCGCGGGTTTTTGTAAGCGGGTTTGACCGCGAAAACCTCTATTTTGCGGTGGTGCGCGGGGAGAATAAAAAAGATTTTGTGCTTGATTACGTCAACAACAACCGCAACAAGCCCGGGATTATTTACGCGGCCACGCGCCGCGAAGTCGACAATCTCTATGAACTGCTTCAGGAGAAGGGCTACCCCTGCGGCAGGTACCATGCCGGGATGAGCGCGGTGGAGCGGGAGGAGAACCAGGAGGCTTTTATTCACGACGATGTGACGGTGATGGTGGCCACCAACGCCTTTGGAATGGGGATCGATAAATCGAATGTGCGCTACGTGCTCCATTACAACATGCCGAAAAACATGGAGGCCTATTACCAGGAGGCGGGGCGGGCCGGGCGCGACGGCGAGCCCGGTGAGTGCATCTTGCTGTTCGGGGCCCAGGATATCCTCTTGCAGAAATTCATGATCGGCGAATCGGTGTACAACCCGCGGCGCAAAGCCAATGAATACTGCAAATTGCAGCAAATCGCCGCTTACTGCCACACCTCCCGGTGCCTGCGCCGCTATATTTTAGAGTATTTCGGCGAACAGGAGGTGCCGGAGCGCTGCGAACGCTGCGGCAACTGCAGCGATGATGGCGATCTGATTGATGTGACCGTGGAGGCGCAGAAGATCCTGTCCTGCGTGGTGCGGGTAAAAGAGCGCTACGGCGCTACGATCGTTGCCGAAGTGCTGAAAGGGTCTAAAAATAAAAGGGTGCTGCAGCTGCGTTTCGACCGGCTCTCCACTTACGGCATTATGGCCGGATATACACTGCAGGAGATTAAAGATTTAATTAACCTGCTTGCCGCCGAGGATTACCTGGCTCTCTCCGGGGGAGAATACCCGGTGGTGAAGCTGGGGCGCCGCGCGGCGGCTGTGCTGAAAAGCGGTGAAAAGGTCTGGCAGCGAAAGTGCAAGAGAAAGGCCGTTCAGGTAGATGAAGGCCTTTTTGAGAAGCTGCGGCTGCTGCGCAAGGAGATCGCTGCGCGCGAGGGGGTGCCGCCGTATCTAGTCTTTGCCGACAGCACCCTGCGTGCGCTGAGCGAGCAGCTCCCCCGGGATCGGGAGGAAATGCTGAAAGTCAAAGGTGTGGGCCAGTACAAGCTGGAAAAGTTCGGGGATGAATTTTTAAAACTGATCCGGGACTATGTGAAAACAGTGGGTGAATCCTGCTGACCATCCGGCGGTGGGCTTTGTAGCGATTACCGGATTTGTAAGGAGGCAAAGCCGTATTAATGAAGAAACGGATCCTGATTTATCTCTGCGGTATTATCGTCATGGCCTTTGGAGTGACTTTGCTGGCCCGGTCAGACCTGGGCAACTCCCCGATTAGCTCGATCCCCTATGCTATTTCTCAGCTCACCCCATTCACTTTTGGCACCACGACGATGGCCTTCCACCTGC
>JAAYGO010000203.1 GCA_012727685.1 Bacillota bacterium
AGAGTGCGTTTTGCTTGACAAGCGCTTCATTTGTATATAAAATGTTACTTGTGGCTGCAGGTAGGAAGTTAAAGGGGAGGGAAGAAATGAGCACCACCTATATGGCTAAACCCCATGAAATCAAGCGTCACTGGTATATTATCGATGCTGCGGGACGCCCCCTCGGGCGGGTGGCTACGGAAGTGGCCAGGCTGCTCCGGGGTAAACATAAACCGATCTATACACCCCATGTCGATACTGGCGACCACGTGATTGTGTTGAATGCATCGAAGGTTGTTTTAACGGGAAACAAACTGCAGCAGAAAATTTACTATCGCCATTCCGGTTATCCCGGTGGCTTAAAAAAGACCGCATATTCCAGCTTGCTTGCGGAGAAACCGGAAAAAGCAGTTTACCTGGCCGTTAAAGGCATGCTGCCCCACAACAAGTTGGGACGGGATATGTTAAAAAAGCTTAAGGTCTACCGCGACGGGCAGCATCCCCATAAAGCCCAGGCTCCCCTGGTCTGGGGAGAAGTGCCGGCAGAAGCACAGAAAGGAGGCCGGAACTCTTGAGTGAGGTTCAATATATGGCTACCGGGCGCCGCAAAACATCAGTTGCCCGGGTCCGCCTTGTTCCGGGAAGCGGGCGCATCGTCATTAACGGCAAACCGATGGATCAATATTTCGGGGCGGAAACTTTAAAGCTGATCGTTCGCCAGCCGCTGGCGGCTACGGAAACTCTGGACCGATTTGACATCATCGCCAAGGTTGAAGGAGGGGGCTTTTCCGGACAGGCCGGGGCGATACGCCACGGTATAGCCCGGGCACTTCTGCTGGCAGAAGATGATTACCGCCCGACTTTAAAGAAAAACGGTTACCTGACCCGTGACCCGCGGATGAAGGAGCGCAAGAAATACGGGTTGAAAAAAGCCCGCCGCGCGCCGCAATTCTCTAAGCGTTAATTATGGATCTATCGTCTTGCACATGAGATGGCTCAAAATAGCACGTCTATTTTGCTATTTTGCAAATATAAAACCGTCAGCGGGCATCGCTACCTGGCGGTTTTTTATTCGAAAGGGTTAGGAAAAGAGGAGGTGTATACAATGGGGAAGTATGTTAAAATTTTTTTGGGGATAATAGCAGTCAGTTTCATTCTTTTCGTCATATTGAGCGATGGGATATTTCGTGTTCCAGGGGCACATATTCTGGAAGGGCCCCTGTTAGGTATTGGAACAATCATAATTCTTCTTCTGGCCTATTTGATTGCCCAAATTCAATACCTTATTGATTATACAAAAAAACAATAAACTTGTGCGTTTTAGGCCTAGATAGAACCCAATCTTATGGGTTCTATCTGTACTAATCTAGCTAATTAGCTATCTGTTTTTGTATAGATGTTCGTGATGATTAGTTTGCATGCAACTGTTCGAAATCAATTATATGGTACTTTAATCTATGGAGGGCATTGTATTCATTCCCATCATACTGGACTTTAATATTGATAGCATTGTTCCCTTTATAATCAATGAACCCGCCGAGATTAAACAGCAAGTCAGGGTTATATCCTAATTTTAATAATAGCGCTTTTGTCATGCCGGCATAACCGCCGGCGCCGCACATCAGAAAAATAGGCTTGTCAACCGGGAATAAGTCGTTAATTACCATTTTTGATTCCCTATAATTTGGGGTAACCGTGTCGATGTTGCCCTCTTCATCCCAGGTTAGTGTAAACAGCGTCGGGCCGGAGTATTTTGTAGCTTCAACCGGTTCCGGTAGGCCGGTCATATTGGCTAATAAGGGGCGCGGGACAACTTCGAATCCCTCTACTGTTCCCGATAATACCGGATCTATGCCGATAGCCTCAAAATCGGCCGGGTCAATCGGCATCCTGACGTCGATATAAACCACGTCGTCCCTTCCTAACCACTCATCAATATTGCCGACGTTGATATTTTTATCTACTCCGAACATGCTTGTTTCATCAACTTCCGCAACCGGAATTTCCTTAATCGTTTCTGCAGCTGTTTCCCCGGTTGCCTCCTCAATTTCATCCGAAGGTGTCTCCTGGGGTAGTGCCTCCTGGGGTGCGCAACCCGCTAAAAATACAAGAAACGCAAAAACAACAAAACAAACGATAAGTCTTTTCATTCCCGAGTTTGACACTTGCAAGCCGAATTTGCCTGATTTGGGCCGAAAAAGCCTTTAAAATCAGGCATCTTATTTTTTACGACGAAAAAGTGTAGTGGCAATTATTAACGATATATTTCTTTAAACTATTGCTAAAGCGCACTATTCGTGGTATAATTAATTATGTTCATCAAAACCACGAAATCCGGAAAATACGAATATGCACAACTGGTGGAGTCCTACCGGGAAGAAGGCGTTACCCGACACCGGGTTCTGCTTAACTTGGGCCGCCTGGACCAGATCCGGAACAACCCCAGTTTCCAGCGGCTGGCGCAAAGACTCGCCGAACTCTCCGAGTCCAAACTAAAATCCGCCAATAACGTAGAAGATATTTCCGAAGCAGAAATTTTCAATTACGGCTACCTGGCTTACCGCCACCTCTGGGAAAAGTTTAACTTACCGGCGCTCCTTGCCGAGGCTGCCGGCAAAGCCCAGTTTGATCTGGACCGGGCCTGCTTCCTGATGGCGGTTCAGCACCTGCTTGACCCTAAGAGCAAGCTGGGCACCTATGAACGCCAGTTCCGCTATTTTAAGCTGCCCCAGGTGGAACTGCACCACCTCTACCGGGCCTTGGATATCCTGGAACGCTCCAAGGAAAAGCTGGAGGAGGCCCTGTTTAACTTAAACCGCAACCTGTTTAACATGACAGTGGATGTGGTCTTCTTTGATGTTACCACCTTTCATTTCGAAAGTGTGCGCCAGGACAGCTTAAGGGATTTCGGCTTCAGCAAAAACGGCAAGTTCAAGGAGGTACAGGTAGTCCTGGGGCTTTTAATTGACCGGAACGGCCGTCCGGTGGGCTACGAGCTTTTCCCCGGCCATACCTTTGACGGCAACACCCTGGAACTGGCCCTGGAGAGCCTGGAGAAACGTTTCGGGCTCCGCCGGGTGATTATCGTGGCCGACCGAGGTATCAACAGCAAGCTCAATTTAAAGCGCATCCGCGATAAAGGGTATGGCTATATCGTGGCCTCCCGCTTAAAAAAGATGCCTGAAAAGATCTTAGAATTGGCCTTTGACCCGGCCGGTTACCATGAGGTCTCGACAGCAGGCGAACCGGCTTTCCGCTTCAAGTCTCTTGATTACATAAACCGGTTTCGGGTAGAAAAGCAGGTGCACGCGTTGCCGGAGAAGCTGGTTGTTACCTATTCCGCTACCCGAGCCCGGAAGGACAAGGCCGACCGCGAAAGGCTGATCGAAAAAGCAAAGCTTCTGCTGGAAGACAAGGCGCGTATCAAAGCTTCTACCAGGCGCGGCGGGAAAAAGTACTTAAAAGAGGTAACCGAAAGCAGCCCCGACTGGGTCTTGGATGAGGCCGCAATATCGAAAGACGCCCGCTTTGACGGCTATTACGCCTTGCAGACCAGCGAAGAAAACTTAAAGCCCGAGGAAGTTATAGAGCTCTACCACGACCTGTGGAAGATCGAAGAGTCCTTCCGGGTGATGAAAAGC
>JAAYGO010000143.1 GCA_012727685.1 Bacillota bacterium
ATACTCCCCCGCGCGATTTTATCGTCCCGCAGGGGATCAGCAAGGTTTCCCTCTGCCCGGAATGCGGCTTGCGGCGCTCGTCCTGGAGCGATGAGCCGGAAGAGTGGATCGAATATTTCATCGAAGGTACTGAGCCCGAAGATATGTGCACGCCGGACAGCTGTGACCACTGCCGGCCGGATCCATGGTGGCCCTGGCTGCCGCGCAGGGCTGCTGCGCCTTAAAGGGGGAAGCGACTATGGCATCGGCGAATCCCCTGTTACAGTGTCCCCAAAGAACGCTCCGCCGAGTCCCCCTCGGAATCGTTCCCCTGCAGGGTTTCCAAGATCGCTGGCAAAATATCGGTTAGATCATGCAGCCGCGGCATGAGCCGATCTCGCCAGGCGGCAGAGCCGATCAGCAAGGCAGGCACCGGGTTCGTGGTATGCTCCCGGTGCGCAAGATCCTCGAGGTTCCCATGATCGCTGGTAACGATCAGCAGCGTTTCAGCGGGATCCAGACTGCTGGTGAGGGCGCCAATGAAACGATCCAGTGTCTGCACCACCCGGGCTGCTTCCTCTATATCTCCCCGGTGGCCCGCCAGATCGCTCAAAAAATATTCGAAAAGAGTAAAATCGTATTCCTTGCTGAGAGCGGCCAGGCGGCTCCCCGCTGTTTCCGGAGTAATTTGCGGCAACCCATATTCCATTTGGCTTAAAAGCGTATGGTCTATATCCATGAAAAGGGCCTGCTTTTCCCTCAGGTCATCGAGGCTGCGAAAAGTCAAGCCGCCATAATAGGTGATCAGGGTTGAGCAAGAATAATTGTTCCCGGGAAGGCCTTGACGCAACAGGTCGAAAAAGTCAGGCCGGTAGGCATTGGCAAAAGCACAGCGATACCCCCTCCGCCTTAACCGGAGGAAAATGCCGCTTTCGGCCAGGAGAGAGCGCAGCTCCTGATTCGGAAAGCCATTCAAATGGGTCCCAAGGAGCCGCGGCGCGTTTTGCCCGGTGAAGATTGAAGCCTGGCCGGTAGCGCTCTGGGGCAACCCCGCCACGCCGAGAACGGCATCGAGGGCAACCAGGGAAGCGCGGTCACCTCTATAACCAGCACTGGCCAGCACCAGGGGACGGCCCTGGAGTAATTTTCGCAAGCACGGCGTCGGCTCGCTAAAAAAAGGGTTTTCCGCCTTTCTCTGCCCCAGGGCCACGCCGTCGATGAAAAACATCAACACACGCAAAATGACCGGCTCCTTTCTTTAATTAACCGGTGACAGCTGGCTACTGCTCCTGCATTTGACTCAGGCGCACTTTAAAAATATGTTCCTTCCCATCCCGTAGAACCGATACTGAGATTTCATCTCCCGGATAATAACCCAGCAAAACGTCAAATAGCTGTGCCAGGTAGTGGATCTCCTTATCGTCAATGGCGATAATGACGTCCTCAGGCTTCAAGCCGGCCTGCTCGGCGGGGCTCCCGGAGAAAACTTCGCTAATATAAACACCCCGATCGGTCGGCTCAGCGGTAAAGTACCTCAGGTCCCCCACCCTTACTCCCATCTGCGGCCGCAAAACCCGACCGTAATTTTTTAGGTCTCCGGCAACCCGCTGCACGGTGTTGCTCGGTATGGAAAGGCCGATCCCTTCGATGCCTAATTGGGAAACCTTGGCGGAGTTGATCCCGATGACCTCGCCGCGCATGTTGACCAGCGGCCCTCCGCTATTGCCGGGATTAATCACGGCATCCGTCTGGATAAAGGTGTAGGAATACTCGCTGTTCGGTATTTTTACCTGCCGCCCCACGGCACTGATAATCCCGGCGGTGACGGTCTGCTGGAAAAAACCGAGCGGATTGCCGAAAGCCAAAACCGATTCGCCCACATTGATGGCGGCCGAATTGCCCAGGGGAACTGTAGGGAGTCCCTTCTCTTCTATTTTCAACAAAGCCAGATCCGTGAGCACATCTTCGCCGACCAGCTTCGCATCGTAGTAGCGAGAACCGGGAAATATGACCCGGATCTGATCGGCTCCGGCGATCACATGCTGATTGGTAATAATGTAACCATCCTCTGAGAGCACCACTCCAGACCCCGAACCTTGTTCTACCAAAGTGCGCTGCGCGAATCCACTCGCGTAAACATAGCGGCTTACACCTACAACAGCCGGCATCACCCGTTTAACCACCTCGATGGTGGCCAAATCCTGCTGGTGCGGCTGTGTTTTCCCAGGGGCGGGCTGATCAGCACCGGGCCTAAAGGGATCGGACGACTGTTCTTTGGGGAGAAGATCATCGGGGAGAACTTCATAATAAAGCAAGGCATACATTAAAACCAGGCCGATCACTACGCCCAGAATAACGGCCAAGAGGAGCCCCGGGAAAAGCCGGCTGCGCCGCGGACTCCTGTAATAATCATTGTCCAGATTCATGCAGACGACACCATCCTTCCCACTATTTTTCACCAGACCGAAGATGACAGCGGTCATTAAAGAGTTCCAACCTGTATTCCCGGCGTTCCTCCTCGCAACTGATCATGGAAAGGGAAGCGGGAGCCGGTGCAAAAGGCCAAAACTGATCGGCTGAAAGCCCCAGGCTGCAAGCTAGTAGTGCGTTTATAAAGCGCCCGTGGCTAACCAGCACAACCCGCCGCCTGTGAGCAAAACGGCGTGAGAGCAAGCGCAGTACCAATCCAGCCCGGGCGAGCAGCCTTTTTTTGCTCTCCCCGCCAAAGAACTCGGCGCTGATCTGCGCAGCTTCTGCTGCCCGGAGGCTGGGATAAATGGTATAAATCTCTTCGAGGGTCTTTCCCTCCGCGACTCCCCAGGAACATTCTCGCAATAACGGCAGCGGCCGCACAACCAGTCCTGTGGCCCGGGCTATGATCTGGGCAGTCTCCCAGGCGCGCTGCAAATCGCTGCTTAAAAGGAGATCCGGCGCCAAGCTTTTCACCCGCTCGGCTAAAAGCCTCGCTTCGCGGCGCCCCTGGGGGGAAAGGGGGTAGTCGAGACGCCCCTGGAAACGGCGCTCCCGATTGGCGGCAGTGGTTCCGTGGCGGATCAGCCAGATCTGCATTCTAGACCGGTTTGCGGGAACGGGCCCTGTAGTGATCGCGGCGCTCCCGTCTAATTAATCCGCCCAGGCCGGCCAGTTTCTCTTCCAGGTGATCATAGCCGCGGTAAATGTGCTCCACGTCGCTTAAAACGGTTTCGCCTTGGGCCGCCAATCCGGCTAACATCAAGGCGGCACCCGCCCGCAGATCGGTGGCTGTCACAGGAGCGCCTGACAGCGGTTCCCCACCCTCAATGATGGCGGTCCGTCCTTCCACCTTGATCCTGGCACCCATCCGCTTTAATTCATCAACATGGCGGAAACGGCCGTCAAAAACATTTTCCGTGATCACGCTGGTCCCCCGGGCTGCGGTAAGCAAAACCATCATCAAGGGCTGCAGATCGGTCGGAAAACCCGGATAGGGGAAGGTTTTTAAATCTACAGGTTCAAGCTCGCCCATCCCCCTGACCCTGATCCGCTCCGGCTCCACTTCCACATCAACGCCGACCTCTCTCAACTTGGCGAGTACCGCTTCAAGATGCTTGGGAATCACTTCGTCGATCACAACGTCCCCACCAGTAATCGCTGCAGCCAGCATGAAGGTCCCCGCCTCGATCCGGTCCGGAATCACCACATGTTCGGCTCCCCCCAGTTCGCTTACTCCTGTGATGCGGATTACATCGGTTCCGGCACCTTTGATCGAAGCGCCCATGGCGTTTAAAAAATTGGCCAAATCTACAATTTCAGGCTCTTTGGCTACGTTCTCCAGCACCGTTTTGCCTTCCGCCATTACCGCAGCCAGCATTAAATTCACGGTGGCGCCAACGCTGACTACATCAAGGTAGATATGGGCGCCCCGCAGCCTGTTGGCTGACAGACTAATCAAGCCGCGCTCGATTTCAATGTTTGCACCCATGGCGGCAAAGCCCTTCAGATGTTGATCTATCGGCCGGGGCCCCAGATCGCAACCGCCGGGAATCGGCACCTCTGCCCGGCCGTAGCGGGCCAGGAGGCTGCCCATGAGATAATAAGACGCCCGCATCTTTTTGACCAGGTCGTAAGGAGGGGTATAACCTCTTAACATGGAGGGGCGAAATTCAATACTATTGGCACCGCGCCGCCGGATCGGCACCCCAAGGTCTTCAAGAATGCTGACCATGGTATGCACATCGGTTATGTCGGGAAGATTGTGCAGAGTAAGCTTGTCTTGCGACAACACCACTGCTGGCAAAACAGCAACCGCCGCATTCTTTGAACCGCTCACTTTGACTTTCCCTGATAACCTTTGGCCGCCTCTGATAATCAGTTTATCCATTTCTCAAGCCGCCTTACTTTAAAATTAATCCTTTTTTTGATCCATTTCCAAAATACCGGTAAAGGCGTTAACATAGAAGGCGGTGTTGTCGTCTGTCAGAAAACGCCATACCGGTGGAACTTCCCACTTTTCAGCATCGTATTCCAGACTAAAATAACCGAGCTCGGCCTTAATAATTCGGCGCCGGCGCGGGCTCTTTTCCAGGCCTTCGGCAAGGGCGTGCAAAGCCTCGGTAACGGGGATCACCACCATTTCTTGATCCTGGTCTTCCGCTTGCACCGACGGATCCAGCAGATATAGTTCTACCGCTTCGATCCGGTTGGCGGAGACAAACACGGTTAAATAGCCGGAAAACAGAGGTTTGTTATCATAGACTTGATAATAATGGATGATCAGGCTGCGGTCAAGCACTTCCATATAGTCAAAACGCACTGCTTCCAGGTTGAAACCGTTTTGACGCAGCGCCGCTTCGACCCGGCGTAAAAGGTCTTCTTCGGCCGGCCTGGCGGCCTTGTTCGGTATCGCCAGGCCGTTTTTATATACCAACTCCACCAGGCCGGTGGGGTAAATGCTCAACTCCGCTTCCTTCCCCAGGTAAACCGTGACTCCACCGTGATAAGCGGTACGGGTCCACTCCTTCTCCCATCTGTTAACAAGGTCCTTCTGCATAGCCCGGTGCGGTGACACGGTAATAAAGGCACTTTTTTGCGCCCAGAGCGGGAGAGAGGTGTGCAAATAATAGTTTTTCTCGGCAAGGTGCTCTTCTGCCTCTTGTAAATCGGTTGCTGAGACCACTTTCAAGGGCAGTCGATCCGCTTCTTGTGCGAGCAGGTGGTATCCCAGGAAGATGTTCAACCCTAAAAAGGCAATAATCAGGATTGTTTTCGCTCGATCAAGGTTCACGAATGCACCTCTTCCAGTAAAGTTAACCCTGCAGCTTTAAAAACGTATTCGTTGCCGTCCAGCCGGATAACCCAAACCGGGAAAGCATACAGCTGGTCCGCTTCTCCGGTGACAACGGCATAAGCCAATGCAAATTCTTCTAAAGCAAGGGGCTCTTTAATCCCGGCTTCCTGCTCCTGGTAGAGATTGAGGGCAGCCAAAAGGGCTTCCTGGTAACTATTCACCGGAGCGGGGGGGCTCGCTTCGCCCAGCGTTTTATAATACTCCCGTCTATACTTAACCAGACCGCCGTCGTTAAAATAAAGGGTAGCGGCATGGTCCGTAAACGGGAAGCCGTCATAATAAGAGTCCCAGCAAGCATAGTAAACCATGTGTTGGCGGTTTGCCTCCCGGATCAGGGAGAGGTTCTCCAGCCTGAGCGCTTCCGGCCAGCCCCCGTGCCAACTGAGCAATCTGCCGGCGGTATTTAAAGCTGTCGCATAGTCGGCCGTAGCCCGTTCCTGCTCTCTCAAGGGGAATGAAAAGTCTAATCCCTCCCTAATCCGCAGCCCTTTTTCGCCGTCGGTATAAATCAACGCGCCGTCCCTTTCTCTGATCTCCCGGACCAGACGGCGATCAAAGAAAAAGGTGTCCAAAAGCGTTTCCATGTCCAGCTCCTCGGGACGGACAGTGAGAACGCTTAATGAAAGCCCCGGCTCAGGCACGATGAATTCATCGGCCAGGGAGAACTGCAATCCGGTCAACTCGCGCAGCTCCTCCTGGTCCAGGCGATGGCAAGGCGTCACATCATCCAGAGGAAGCTCAGCCGCCAGCCGTGCAAGCTCCTGGCCTTGCCACTGGTCGAGGGATAAAGCGGCCTCTAGGGCGCCGGCAGCCTCTTTCAGGATCGCCGCCGCTTCTGTTTCACCCGCTCGAAATTCTATCTCAGACAACTGAGCAGGAGGGGCTCCCGGCAGCCAGGGCATTCCTTCCCCAATCGGAAGCAGCGGGCGAAAAGACAGCGTCATCCGGAAATGGCTCTCTTCAAGCGGCAGGAATTCATCCTGCGAATTGGGATAAGTAAGTTCGCTTAAAAGGGCGGCAACCCCGTTCCAGAGCTGCTCATAAGGGGCGCTGCCCGGCCCAAAATGGTATAAAGTGTCACCCTGCTGAAAGCAGATCCACCGCGGAGCGACAATTTCAGAGAGGGGGCGGGGTTCTTCAAGCTGCACCGGCTCCAACCGATACTCGGCCACCTCTTCCAAATGCCGCGGCCCAAACCAGAGCCGGTAAGTCATATAGAGGCTTGACAGGACAAGAAGGAAGAGAAAGACGCTTTTCAGACGTTCCCTCAATCTTTACAAGTCCTCCTTCACCGGGAACCGGGGCAAGGTAAAAAAGACCTTCGTCCCTTCCCCCGGTTTGCTTTCGATCCAGATGCTTCCGCCGTGGGCCTCTACTACCTTGCGGGCGATGGGTAAGCCCAGGCCGGTGCCTCCATAATCCCGGCTGCGCATCTTTTCCACCCGGTAAAAACGTTCGAAGATCCTTGGCAGATCTTCCGGGGGAATGCCGACCCCGCTGTCGGCGATGACCACTTTTACCATATCTGGGCCGGGAGTGGCGCTGATTTCAATTTTTCCCTCCGGCGGCGTATATTTAACCGCATTGTTAATGATATTCCAAAAGACCTGCATGATTTTATCGCGATCCACATAAGCTGAAAACCCCGGTGGAATGGAGACGCTGATCGCCGGCAAGCTGTTGAGCGCCTTTTGCCGGGAGCGCTCCACCACCTCTTCCGCAAGGGACTTCAACTCTACCTCTGTCTTGTGCCATTCCACCTGGCTGTAGTCCAGTTGGGACAAAGCAAGCAGGTCTTTAACCAGGCTAACCATGCGATCCGTTTCCTGCTCCACTACTTTTAAAAAACGATCCCGCACTGCAGCATCTTCGCTCGCCCCGTCCAAAAGAGTATCCACGTAACTTTTAATCGTTGCCAGGGGGGTGCGCAGCTCATGGGAGACATCGGCCACAAACTCCTGCTGGCGCCGGGCCAGTTCCCTTTCCCCGGTCACGTCGTGGAGCACCATTAACGTTCCATCCAACCTTCCGTGTTCAACCTTGAAAAAGGCAAGTTTCACCTGCAGGGTGCAGGCGGGGTCTTCACGGGAGAGCTCCATAGTGAGCGGCTTTTTATGGCGAATGAAATCGCGCAGCGCCTCTGCGCCAACCAGCTCTCTGAGCAGGTGAAAACCGGATTCTCCCCGCGCGGGGCCTTGCATCTGCAAAGTATTTAACAGCTCCACTGCCGCCGGGTTAATATGAATCAAGTGCCCTCTGCCGTCGAGGGCAATCACCCCATCGCTCATATTGTTAATGATCGCTTCCACTTTGCTCTTTTCAGAGGAGATCTCGTTTATGTTTTGGCTGAGCCGGTCCGCCAGGTAGTTGAAGGTATGGCCCAGTTGGCCGATTTCATCGGAAGCCCGGACTTTAATCTTTTGGGAAAAATCTCCTTTGGCCATCAGCGCTGCCTGCGTGGTTACCTCCCGAATCGGCGCGGTGATCGTCCCGGTCAAAATAATCCCCAGCAGAATACTAATCGCCAGGGCTACGGCAGCGCCGGTGAGCAGGATCACCTTGATTTCGTGCAAAGTGGCGTCAACCTGGCGCAGCGATCCGCTTAAGTAAATAACCCCCAGGGTTGTTCTTTCGTCCTTCACTGGAAATGCATAATAATAGCGCCTTTCCCGGTGCACAGGGTCATAGCGGATGGTATTGTCAATTTGGCCGGTCAGCGCTTTCGTAATTTCATCCTGAATCAGGCGCTGGCCGACCAGCGATTGATCAACCGATGAGGCAATAACATGGGCCTGGCGGTTCAGAACAACGATTTCCAATTCGTGTAAGCCGCTGAATTCCTTCACCAGATGGGCAATATCGTCGGAATCTTCCAGAGGGGGCGCCAGGGCGGCGAGCAGGCGCGCCTGTGTATCGAGGCCGTTTTTATAGTTGATCAAGTAATAGCGCTCCAGGGATTGGACCAGGTAAACGCTGACCAACTGCAGCGAGAATAGAATAAGAAGGGAATAAATCAGGATGATCTTCCACTGCAGGCTTTTAAAGGGATTCCCTTCGCTTGAAATAATAGCCGACACCCCTTTTGGTGTGGAGATACTCCGGCTGAGCCGGATTGGGCTCCAACTTTTCTCTCAAACGGCGCACGGTAACATCAACGGTTCGTTCATCACCGATATAATCATAGCCCCAAACCCGGTTAAGAAGCTGCTGCCTGGTAAAAACATGGCCGGGACGCTGCATCATCTCCGCCAGCAGCATAAACTCACGGTGTGTCAGCTCCACCGGATTGCCGCGCCGAAAAACTGCAACCTGGTCAAGGTCCAATACCAGATCGCCGTGCACGATCCGCCTGGGGGCACTTTCCTCCCCTCCCGGCTTTCTCCCGGCTCTTCTCAAGATGGCCTTAACCCTGGCCGTTACCTCCCTGGCACTAAAAGGTTTGGTGACATAGTCATCGGCCCCCAGCTCCAATCCTAAAACTTTATCCAGCTCGGTCTCCCTGGCTGTAAGCATGATAATAGGTATATCTTTATGGGCCCTGATTTCTCTGCAAACCGTAAAACCATCTTTCTTCGGCATCATGATATCGAGTATAATTAGAGCAGGCTCCTCTTGTTCGACCAGGCGCAACGCCTCTTCCCCGTCATAGGCGAGGATGACAGAGTATCCTTCCTTCTCCAAATTGTATTTTAAGATTTCCGCGATCGGCCGTTCATCGTCAACCACCAGAATTTTTTGTTTCAATTATGGCATGCCCCCTCCCGCCCGTGTTCAGATCCTTATTTCGCTGTTTCGATCTTTATCCCCTGCCTGAAAATAAACATGAAAAAGCCCTCCCCCGCCAGGGAGGGCAAAAAAATAAAATTAATTAATTAATTATTTCGGCGAAAAAAAGTTCAAAGGGTTTTGGGGTGGGTGTTTCCGGTAGTGCCCCCACTCGGGTCCCTTGGCAGCCCGGATCTCAAAATGGAGATGGATCCCGGTCCGGCCGTAAGTCCGCCCCGTATTCCCCATGATGGCGATCACATCTCCGCGGGAAACCGTTTGCCCTTGCGACACTGAGATGCTCTTGTTGTGCAGATAAAGGGTATAATAGTCGCCATGATAAATAATGATATAGTTGCCCATTGGAAACTCGGAACCGGTCTCTACCGCTACACCGCTGTCCGCAGCCAGTATCCTGGTGCTGTAACGGGCGGTACCGTTTGGGCAGATATCAATTCCGGGATGGGCCCAGCCGGAGTAACCCTGGGTTAACCGCCCCCCTCCTTCGACAGGCCAAATGAACTGGCCTGTGCCCATGGCTGGAGCGGTGGCTGTCCCGCGTTCCACCACCTGGGTTACCGGTTCTTCCAGGACTGTCTCCGCCACAATCGTGCGCGACAACTCTTCCCCGTTTTCACGGGTCACATGATAGATTACTTCTTTGCTACCGTTCCGGCCGGGAGTAACAATCCTGCTCTGGCAAGACCAGAGGCTGTCAGTCTCCACATACCGGGTAGTGTAGGGGATCGGTTCCGTCACGGTCTGCTCCTCAACAGTGATCACGTGCACCAGCGGGATAGAGGCGTCATCGGCATCGGCCTCTCGGGTCGATGAACCGCGGGAAAGGGCAACCGGTTCCCGGTCGGACTCACAAACAGTCAGCAGCGCCACTACATCTTCGGCGGCATATAGCTCTTCCGGCCTGACGCTGCAGGGAGCGACTCCCACTTCTTCGGCCAGGCTCGTCTCCAACAGCCTCACATTTTCAGCCTCTTCAAAATAAAAGTCGCCTAACAGCTCCACCACAGTATCCACAACCTCTGCTGAGGCCACCGGGACAATTGGCTTTTGATCTACCGTGAGCACAACCGCATTTGTAACCATGGTCATGTTTTGACGTAAAGCATCCTTAACCGCGGAGGCGTCTGCTTCCTTGCCGGGGCGATATTCCCAATTTAACGCGATCCGCTCCCGCGGTGCAACGGGCATACCGTAATTATGGCTGCACTTTTCCGCGAGGGAATCGACAAAAAGCTCAATTTCCGCCGCATCACGGACATAGCCCACTTCACGGTTGCCCACATAAACCACGTAAAAAAAGCTCTCCAGATAGCTATGTAGTCCGAGGACCGAAGCTAACACCAGAGAGGCTGCAGCCAAGTATAGCGACCAATGCAAGCTTTTCCCCTTTAACCATCGCCGCGGCTTGTACAGCTCGCTGGGATGAAAAAAGAGTTTTAACCGGGCTGCCGGTGAGCGACGTGCCTTGATACCCCTGGACCTCATCAACAATCCCTTTCTGTTAGAGGCATTGTTAAGGAATTATAATACTTCCTTAACAATTTTTAAGATATCACAGTTTATTCGCCGCACAGCAAAATATTCCTGCTAAAAAAATAAAAATATTTAGTGCGATCATCCTGGCAGACCCGATTATGCCAGATTTTGTTATTAATAACCTCTTTAAGATATAATTAACACTACCCCATTAACTTATGCGCTTTGCTAAACCCTCACTTCCGCGTCAAGCCGCTTTAAAATTTCCCGCGAGGCGACCAGACCTGAAGCTGACGCCTGGACCAACCCCCGCGTCACGCCGGCCCCGTCGCCGACGGCAAATAAATTGGCGATGGCGGTTTCCAGGGTGTTGCTTAAGTGGAGCCGGAATGAATAGAACTTCACTTCAACCCCGTAAAGCAATGTATGCTTCGAATTGACCCCGGGGGCTAACTTATCGAGGGCTTCCAGCATTTCGATGATGGCCAGGAGATAGCGGTACGGCAGGACCAGGCTGAGATCGCCGGGAGTGGCCTCGGCCAGGGTCGGCTGCACCAGGCCACGGCGGATCCGCTCGGCCGTTGAGCGGCGGCCCATCAATAGATCGCCCAGCCGCTGGATGATGACGCCATCGCCGAGCATATTGGCCAGGCTGGCGATATATTTGCCATACCGAATCGGCTCATTGAACGGCTCGGTAAAGGTTTTACTCACCAGAAGCGCAAAATTCGTATTGTCCGTTCTTTTTTCCGCAAAGCTGTGCCCATTAACGGTGACCAGGCCGTCATTATTTTCCGTGACGACAACCCCATATGGATTCATGCAGAAGGTCCTAATCCGGTCATCAAAAGAGCGGGTATAATAGATCAGTTTTGACTCATAAACCCGGCTCGTAATATGTTCCATTAAAACCGCCGGAACCTCCACCCTAACTCCGATGTCAACCGGATTGTTCACCCCCTTCAAGCCGAGCCGCATCGATTCCCGGTAAAACCATTCCGCTCCCGCGCGGCCGGGACCGCAAATGAGATAATTGGCGGCAATGACCTCGCCGGAGCACAGTTTTACACCAGCGGCCTTTTGATCCCGCACTACTATCTCCGCAACCTCGGTGCCGGTGGCAATATCAATCCTGTCCGCCAGGGCACGGTACATTTTTTCCAGGACCCGGTAACAGTTTTCCGTGCCCAGATGCCTGATCCGGGCCGGAATTAAATTCAAGTCCGCGGCAGCGGCCTGTCGCTGCATTTCATTGATGACCGCCGTTTCAGAGCCATAAACCGTCTCTGAAGCCCCGAATGAAAGGTAAAATTCGTCAACCTGGTGAATCAGCTCCCGCATGGTCCGGATATCCAGGTATTCATTTAAGACGCCGCCAAATTCAGGCGTGAGGGTCAGTTTGCCGTCGCTAAACGCGCCGGCGCCGCCCCACCCGCAGGTGATCGCACAAGGCTTGCAGCGCATGCACCGGCCGTATTCACCCTGGGTGGCGCAGCGCCGTTTCTCCAGGGAGACCCCTTTATCTACAAGCAGTATCCTCGCCTTGCTGCACCGGCTTAATTCCAGCGCAGAGAAAATGCCGGCTGGACCGGCACCGATGATGATGACATCGTATCTTTCCCCTGCCAACGCTATCCCTCTTCCCTCATGCCCTCGCGGGCGATATTGGCAAACTTCGTAAACTGGTTGTGGAAGTAAAGCTCGATGCTTCCCACAGGTCCATTTCTCTGCTTGGCCACCATGATTTCCGCCACATTGCGCTTTGGCGAATCTTCTTCGTAATAGGATTCCCTGTAAATGAATAAAACCATATCAGCATTGGCCTCGATCCCTCCCGACTCCATCAGGTCACTCAGCATGGGACGCTTCTTTTCTCTTCTTTCTACAGCCCGGCTGAGCTGTGACAGGGCGACTACCGGCACATTCAGCTCCTTGGCCAGGGCTTTCAGGGCCCGGGAAATCTCCGAGAGCTCCTGCTGCCTGTTTTCCGCACGGCTGAAACCGCGCATAAGCTGCAGATAATCAACGAAAATAGCATCCAGGCCCCTTTCTGCTTTAAGTCGGCGCGCTTTAGCCCGAAGCTCCATGACTGAGAGGGAAGCCGTATCATCGATGTATAGCTCAGCCTCGCTCAAAGGGCCGACCGCACGGGTAAGGCGCAGATATTCTTCCGGCGAAATGGTGCCACGGCGCATTTTCTGCGCATCTATTTGCGCCTGCGCGCACAACAGGCGCAGGGCAAGCTGTTCCTTGGACATTTCCAGGCTGAAAAAGGCAACCTTCTTTTTGGCGTTTACGGCGATGTGCTGGGCCATGTTTAGAGCCAGGGTCGTTTTACCCATACTGGGGCGGGCGGCCAAAATGATCAGATCGGAAGCCTGTAAACCGGAGGTGAGCTGATCCAGATCGGTAAAGCCGGTGGAGAGGCCGGTGACCCCCTTTTTTTCATCATAGAGCCGTTCAATCCGGTCAAATGCCTGCATTAAAACTTCTTTTAACGGTGCAAAACCCTGCTGTTTACCCTGCCGGCCAATTTCAAAAATACTCTGTTCGGCCTGGTCGAGGATCTCTTCCACGTCATCCGTCGAATCATAGCAGCGTGCCACGATATTCGTAGCCGCATTAATCAGGGAGCGCAGGATCGATTTTTCCTGGACAATCTGCGCATAGTAGCGGACATTGGCCGCTGTAGGGACTGCGTTGGCCAGGCTGACCAGGTAAGCCATGCCTCCGACCTCTTCAAGGGAGCGGCGCCGCTCCAGTTCTTCGGCAAGCGTAACCAGATCAACGGGCTCGTTTCTTTCACTGAGAGCGATGATCGCATCAAATATTTTTTGATGGGCGGTCCGGTAAAAGTCGTGATTCCGCAGCAGCTCGGACGCAGTGAAAATCGCTTCTTTTTCGATGATCATGGAGCCCAGTACCGATTGTTCCGCCTCCAAATTCTGAGGCGGGATCCGTTCACCGGTTACGGCCACTGTTTGATCCCTCCTTGGCCAGCATGCCCGGCAAAACACTCTTGGCGAAGAAATGGGGTAGCAGTTCATGCACGCTGCCGGCCGGGATGATCTCCATATCTGGGAAACGGGTCTCGATATCGCCTTTATTTTCTTCAGGCACAATTACCTTGTTTAACCCGGCTAAACGTGCCCCATAGATTTTTTCCATAATTCCGCCCACCGGTTTTAAATGACCTTGCAGGGATAGTTCCCCCGTAATCGCGCAATCCTGATTAACTGGCACTCCCTTGACTGCACTTAAAATAGCGATAAAGATCGCTGCGCCGGCCGAAGGCCCGTCAATATTTCCGCCCCCGACGACATTAAGATGAAGATCATAATTGCCAAGGTCCAGTCCGGTTAAGCTGCGCAATACCGAAGCGGCCACAAAAACCGAATCGCGAGCCATTGAGCCGGCGCTCTCATTGAAGCGCAGCTTTCCCTTGCCGGCAACGGCAGCAGGGAAGGAGACCGCTTCAATTTCCAAGACGCTGCCTAAAAAACCGTAAACCCCAAGGCCCAGCACCCTGCCAATACTTTTTCCTTTACCGCCGAGGGACTGGCTTAAGGGGAAAAGCCGGTTGCTTTGCAATACTTCTTGCATCACCTCTGTTTTGATCAGGCAGCTCTTGCGGCGGCTCCCTTTTTGCTGCTGTTCGTACAAGACCCTCCCATAAGCATCAACCAGTAAATTGACGGCCTGGCGCCCCTCATTGGTATAGCGGCTGATCAGCGTTGCCACTTCAGGCTCGATCGCCAGCTTGAGCTTTTTCGCCGCCGCGAGCACGATTTGCTCGATTTCAGAAGGAGTGAGCGGCTCAAAAAAAACAGCGGCGCAGCGGGAGCGCAGTGCGGGAGAGAGCATCTCCGGGGAGCGCGTAGTCGCTCCGATCAGGACAAAGTCGGCGGGCGCTCCTTTCTCAAACAGCATTTTAATATATTTAGGCACCTGCGGGTCGGATGGATCATAGTAAGCGGAATCAAAAATGACTCTTTTATCTTCCAAAACCTTTAGCAATTTATTTTGTAAACTTAAATCCATTTCCCCGATTTCATCGATGAATAAAACTCCTCCGTGGGCTTCGGAAACCAGGCCCAGTTTCGGCTCGGGAACTCCTCCCTCAATCAGATCGCGGCGCGCACCCTGGTAAATCGGATCATGGACTGAACCGATGAGCGGATTGGCAATTTCGCGGGGATCCCACCGCAGGGTGGTGCCGTCCACTTCGACAAAGGGAGACTCCGGGGCAAAGGCGGAACCTTTCAATGACTTGACATGCTCCAGGGCCAGGCGCGCAGCCGTGGTTTTACCCACACCCGGCGGTCCATAAATAATCACATGGGGCGGATGAGGTGATGCCAATTTGGATACCAGGGCGGTAACGCCTTTTTCCTGGCCCACGATCTCCTCCAGGGAGCTGGGGCGCAACAAATCCAGAGCAGAACGGGAAAGTTGCACGGAAAACATTTTTTCCGTTTGGGCATACTTTTTCAAAGTTTGTGAATTCTCTATACCCCCCAGTTCCCTAATTGCCTGCCTCTTGATTTCCAGCATGTATTCCTCGTGCCGCTCTTCAATTTTTGCCTTGATCTTCTGTTCAATCGACTCCTCAAGGGACTTCCGGGCAAGCAAATCAGCCAGCGCTTCCTCGAGCTCGGCAATAGCTGCCGGGATTTCATCTCCGCTAGGAACCTCTTGCAAAGTGGGGTTCTCGTAAACCAGCCTTTGCAGGCCTAAAAGCTGTTGCTCCGGGTTGCGGGAACGGATTAAAGGCAGGGCTTCCAGCTTCCCCGCCTTCAGCACCATCTTTTCTGTGCCGTAAATATCATTAACCAGGTCCAGCAAGGCATATAGCTGTCGCCGGTACTCTCTATTCTGTTCGGCGGCCTTCATAATTCCTCTTAATTCTCCTTTTCCACCTGAACTACAACCGTAGCTTTAACGCCCTGGTGCAGCTTCACCGTTACCTCGTGGCGTCCGATGGTCTTGATGGGCTCCGCCAAGGCAATTTTTTTCTTATCAACGGGGAATCCCATTTTTTCCAGAGCAGCAGCGATGTCGTTGCTGGTCACAGAACCGAATAAACGCCCCCCTTCACCGGCAGGCAAAGTAAAGGCAATTGTCTGCTGCTCCAAAGCCGCAGCCCGGGCGCGGCTTTCTGTTTCCAGGCGCTGACTCTTGAGGCGAGCCTGTGCCTCCTGGTGCTGCCTTTCCCGAAGCTTTTGCGGGCTAGCCTCCTCAGCCAACCCCCGGGGAAAAAGCAGGTTGCGGGCGTAACCCTCGGCGACCTCTTTAATCTCCCCCTTTTTCCCCAATTTTGGATGATCTTTAAGCAATATAACTTTCACCGGACAACACCCCTTGACCAAATTACCGCTTTCGGCAATTAGTTAGCTTCGTCCCTTTTAATCGCGTCTCCTGCTTTTTAGCATAGACTAAAAAAGGTGCCGGGAACAAAAGTCTCCAGCACCCCTGGATTGCGCGCGCGGTTTGCTTTATTCCGTGGTAAAGGGCAGCAAGGCCATGATTCTCGCTCTCTTGATCGCCTGGGTAAGCTGACGCTGATGCCCGGCGCAATTGCCGGAGATGCGGCGCGGTAATATCTTGCCTCGTTCAGTAATAAACCGTTTTAACTTTTCGTACTGTTTATAATCAACCGTTTCAATTTTATCGACGCAGAAGCTGCAGATTTTTTTCTTCGGTTTGCGGGCTTTATCTCGTCTCACCAAAAATCCTCCTCGCATTAAAAGGGAATATCATCTTCATTAACAATCATTTCGTCCCCGGGCAGATCGCCCAAGTCATCGGACTGAGCTTCCTGATTGCGGGCCCACTCCAAAAACCGCACGTCGTTGGCGACGACTTCAGCCACCTTTTTGCTGACACCCTGGCTGTCTTCGTAGGAACGAATCTGAAGCCGTCCGACCACTGCAACCAGCAGGCCTTTTTTAAGATAGTTGGCACAGTTTTCAGCCAGCTTGCGCCAGGCAACAATCCTGATAAAATCGGCTTCCCTCGCTCCCTGTTGGTTGGCATAGGGACGATCCACGGCAATCGTAAATGTTGTCACCGCCACCCCATTGCCGGGAGTATACCTCAATTCCGGATCATGGGTTAAACGACCGATCAGTACAACCTGGTTAAGCATTTTTGACACCGCCTTTTGAATTGATTAACCGGCCTACTGGTCTTTACGCACGATAATAAAGCGGATCACTTCATCGTTAACCCGGTAAAAATGCTCAAGTTCAGGTGTAATCTCCTGCGGACCGGTGTACTGCAGCAAGTAATAGTGACCTTCTTTAAATTTATTAATTTCATAGGCCAGCTTGCGTTTACCCCAGTCATCGACGCTGTCGACCGTTCCGCCCTTTTTCATAATCGTTGATTGCAAATTGGCGATGAGCTCTTCCTCGGCTTCGGCCTCCAGGTCAGGTTTTAGAATGATCATCGTTTCATAATTGGGCATCTTAAGCTTTCACCTCCCTTTGGACTAAATGGCCCCGCCGCACACGGCAGAGCAGGGACAGGCCAGATCAATAATAGCATAACCCCCCAGATGGGAGCAAGCAAAATGGCCATTCCATTTTAACTTTTTTCATCGTTATTCTCAACAATTTGCTTAACCCGCCGTTCAAAGCGGACGCGGGGGAGCAACACACTGCGTCCGCATTTTAAGCATTTAATTCTTATATCCATGCCTACTCTTAAGATACACCAGAGATTTGAACCGCAGGGATGTCCCTTTTTCAGCCGTACCACTTGTCCGACTTGATACTGTGCCATCGCTGTCCCTCTTAGCAATGTCATTCAAGAAACCACTGGCAAAGTGATTAGGGCTTCTGTTGATCTAGCAAAGTGCAGATTTCGGTAAAAATAGCGTCAATCTCCTGATTACCATTAATGGTCGTAATCAATTTTTGCGCCGCATAATAATCGATCAATGGCTCTGTCTGTTTTTTGTAGACCGCCAGCCTTTCGGTTACCGTAGCAAGAGAATCATCTTCTCGTTGATACAGTTCACCGCCGCATTGATCGCAGACATTGCGCACCTTGGGCGAATTAAACTTAATATGATAATTGGCACCGCAGTCGCGGCACACCCGGCGCCCCGTCAGGCGCGCGATCAGCTCTTCTTCTTCCACTTCAATGTGAATGACATGGTCTAGCTTTAACCCCATCTCCTGCAAAACATCGTCCAGGCTGCGCGCCTGGGCCACTGTCCGCGGAAAACCATCCAAAAGGGCGCCGCCCCTAGATGCGGATTCCATCAATCGTTCCTTCACAATGCCCACCACAATCTCATCGGGTACCAGTTGTCCCTTCTCCATATACCCCCGGGCTTGCTTGCCTAGAGGCGAACCGCTTTTTATGGCGTTGCGCAAAATATCACCAGTTGCGATATAATCCAGATTATATTTACTGACCAGACGTTCTGCCTGGGTTCCTTTGCCGGCACCCGGAGGCCCCAAAAGAATTATCAGCATATCGCTCCCTCACTTTTTGGAAACAATTAAAGTTCACATAGACATATAGTGTTCTTCTTTTCCACCTTAATTCCTGCTAAAGACGAAAAAAAGCCCTACCACCAAGCGCCGCTTGCCCGTCCGAGTTGCAAACACCAGTAAAACAAGGACGAATTTTCGAAGTCTAACAGAGCGCCGGGCAAATCCATCAACCAGATCAACGGAGCACTGATTCCAATTATTAGACCGGTTACCAGCGCCTGCCGCAGCACTCCCAGCAGCGCCCCTGCCCAGCGCTCCAGCGATCTCTCTGGCAGGCGATCGGCGGAACGGATAAATGCCAATAAATTAAAAAAACCGATCCACAATAACAACAAAAGAAAAAAGGAGACGGCATTGGTGGTTACCTGGGCCATTAAATCGGGCAAATTGCTCAAATCGGCAGATGCCGCCAGCGGGGAGTTGCTCAAGATGGCTTTCGGAATTTCCAGATTAACAGCCGTTATTTGGGTGTTGCCAAAAGCCGCTTCTACGGGAACAGCCAATTTACGGTTAATGATGGCTGCTAGATGCTCTTTGACTGCTACCTTTTTGGAGAGTAGAGCCATTAAATCTGCCTGGAAAGCAGCCGCCGCAGCCGCAGTTACTAGAAAAGAGAACAAATAATACACCATCTTTTTCCATCCAGAAAAATAGCCGGCAACGCCTCCCCAGGCTAAAAGGCATAACACAACGATTTCCAACAGGTTCATTTTTCTCCTACCATTACCGTTGGGCGATCAATCATACATATTTAGATCCACCTTTTAATATAACTAAAACAACAGTAATTAGCGTGGAAGGGGTGTTCAAATGACCATCGCTGTTGCTCCACCGCCGCTTCAAACCTTTGACCTGCCGCTCCGCATAAATTTCAAAGAACCGGAAGCTGTTAATAAAATCGCATTTACCCTTACTTCTTTAATCATAGCTTATGATCAAAACTATCGAAAATTGCAGAGATTGGTATTATGTATCGGATCAGACCGGTCTACCGGCGATGCGCTGGGGCCACTGGTTGGAGAGCGCCTCTCCAGCCTGAAACTTCCACGCACAGCGGTTATCGGAACCCTGGCGGAACCGGTTCATGCCCTCAATTTAAAGGAACATTTAAAACGAATCGAACTGTCTGGGAAACAGACACTTGTAATTGCCGTGGATGCCGCCCTGGGCAAACCGGACAGTATTGGCGTCATCGAAATTGGCCGGGGACCGCTGCACCCCGGAGCGGGAGTAAATAAGAAATTACCCCCGGTTGGACATATTTACCTCAGCGGGATAGTCAACCTGGGGGGCTTCATGGAACAAATGGTTTTACAGAGCACTCGCCTTTTTCATGTGATGAAACTGGCTGATGTGATCAGCCGGGCCTTGCAGCAGGCCCTGCTCCAAACATAAAAAACCGGCAGCAGCCGGCTTTGATTAAAAAAAGAGAAAAACAGCTATTAATCCTTGAGGTCTTTCGGTAAAACCATTTTAGATTTGTCACTAATCCCATTCGGGGGGAGTTGATCCTTTCGCTTCATCTCTACATTCCCGGAAAAAAGGGCTCCATCGTCGACCAGTAAACCATTTGTCTTGATCTCGCCGATAACCACGCCGCTACTCTTGATTTCCAGCTTGCCCCCCAGATCCATGGTTCCTTCAAAGCGCCCGGCAACGGCTACATTGCGCGCCTTTAATTCAAGTGAAACACGGCCGCTTTCCCCGATGACCACATCGCCCTGGGTTTCAACGTCGCCTTCCATCACGCCGTCAATGCGGATCAACCCCTTGGCCTTAAGGGAACCCTGGAAGTGGGTATCCTTCCCGATCACCGTATTCACTTTATCCGGAGGTGTCTCCAACTGATCCTTTTTAAACATCGTTTAGCCTCCCTGTTACAAATACTATTGGATGTAATTCATTGGATTGACAGGAGTACCGTTCACCCGAACCTCGTAATGCAGGTGCGTTCCCGTGGCATTGCCGCTGCGCCCCATGTAGGCGATGATATCACCGCGCTCTACCCACTCACCGGCAGATACGGCAAAGCCGGATAAGTGGGCATAATAGGTTGTATAGCCATAACCGTGGCTGATGATCAATAGATTCCCCCAGCCCCGGCGGTAGGAGGCTGATGTAACCCAACCATCGGCAGTGGCGTATATTGGAGAACCGTAACTTGCGGCAATATCGATGCCGTCGTGAAATTCCATCACATTCCGGTTAAACGGAGACCGCCGCATCCCAAAGGGAGAGGTCAAGGTCCCCCAGGCCGGCCAGATCGATGGCGTTGCCGCCCAGCGGCGCAAGGATTCTTCCACTTCGCTGCTCAATAATTCAAGCGATTCACTCTGCTCCGGCAAAAGGCGCTGTAAGGTAGCGATGTTAGACGCTGCCCGGTCTACCACCCGGCCTTCAGCAGTACGGCTTGCATAATAACGTGTTCCTTCATTGAGCTCCACCTGCGAAGATACTTCTGTGCTCCTGCTCTCGCTGCTCTCGCCGTCTTCAGATTCACCCTCATTTTCCAGTTCATCCGGATCCAACCCTAGCTTGTCGGCAACCAGTTCGGCCAAATCTTCGATTTGGGCCATCTGCTCCAATAGTTTCTGAGTCTCATAGGCAAATGCATTAATTTCTTCTTGCTGGACCTGGTTTATCTGGCGTAAAATCCGTGCTTCTCTGGCCTCCTGCGCAACATTGCGGTAAACGTAGAATAAAAAACAAATCCCGGTCAGGCCTATAACGAATATCGCCGCCAGCATTTGACCAACCCAGAGGGGAAGGCGCAGGCTATATGTCGCCTCTTCGGAATGAGGGACAATCATAATCGTAAAACATCTCGCTCTTTTTTTCATCATAACACTCCATCCGGCTGGCACTCGAAAGCTAGGGAAAAGCCTCCAGGCTTCAACAGCCAATCATTTTTTTGGCCTCATCTAAGGCCTTGATTTCTTCTGCGCTAAGTGAATATGGGGAAACGCCATTCTTAACCGGTTTCCCGTAACAACGGCTTTCTTCCCGCCCAAAGATGCTGGTAACGATCACCCCGTTTTGCTGTCGATCCAGTAGTGCCAGCGAAAAACTGAGATCGCTGCCCGTTTCTTGAAAAGCGTTATATCGGATCAGGCTGACGCCGGCTATCGTGTTGATCAGCTGCTTTTCCACATTGGCCAACCGCAGTGCCAACTGTTTGCCCTGATCTTGGTTCGCCGTTATTAAGTCTCCATAGTGATTCAGCAGCTCTTCCAAATTGAGACCGTCGCGCTGCATCATTAATTTACGATATCCCTTTCGCAACGATGAGGCCGAAGCTAAAAAAAATACCGCCGCAATGAAAAAAAATACTGACACAAGCGCTACGGCCAGGATTATTTCACTGGAATAAAGTTCAATCCAAGATTGAACTTGCCCCCACCACATCATCTTTTTACCTCCGCCCGGCTACAAACATTAAGAAAACTTAACAATATTAAGTTCGCCTTAAAAGATTAATAATCCTTTTTGGGGAAAAATTTTTTTATCACCTTTAACATGTTTGACTCTGTGTTTCACGTGAAACATTTTAATTCAATTCTCCCGGTAGCAATAGAGCCACAAGGCGCTCCAGGTCTTCCTCGCCATAAAAATAGATTTCAATGCAACTATTCTTTTCGCCATGTTTAATCTTTACCCTTGTTCCGAGATGGCGCTGCAGCAGCAGCAGCACTTCTTCTGTAACCGGATCGGTGGCCGGCATAATTTTTACTTTCTTTTTAACCTCTTTGGGGGAGATACTTTTCTTCTGGTATCCGGCAACCAGCCTCTCCGCCTCGCGGGCCGTCAGCCCCCGCTCCATAATGATTTCGCCCAGTTCCTGTTGAAGCTTTTGATCCGTTATTCCCAGAAGAGGCCTAACCTGTCCGGCGGTGATCGCTCCTTTGCAGAGGGCTTCTCTAATCGAATCAGGAAGCATGAGCAACCTTAAGGTGTTAGCCACAGCCGAACGGCTTTTGCCAATGCGGTTGGCCAGTTTCTCCTGGGTAAAACCGAACTCGTCTATTAAGCGGCGGTAAGCCATTGCCTCTTCCACCGGATTCAAGTCTTCACGCTGGAGGTTTTCAATCAGGGCAATTTCCAGCATTTCGCTCTGATCGTAATGGCGCACTACGGCCGGCACCTTGCTAAGCCCGGCCAATTGAGCGGCTCGAAAACGCCTTTCACCGGCAACGAGAGTATAACCTTCTTCACTGGGAGCAACCACCAGGGCTTGAACGATGCCGTGTTCTCTGATTGAGTCCGCCAGTTCCTGTAATTTGTCAGGGTCAAAATTGGCTCGTGGCTGATAGGGATTGGCCTGGATCAGTGAGATGTCGATTTCCTTTACATTCGAATCGCTTTCTGCCGCTGCCGGAATGAGCGCTCCCAGTCCTCTGCCTAATCGCCTTTTTTCACTAGCCATCTAGCCACCTCCTTCGCGAGTGCAAGGTATAGTGCCGCACCCCTGCTATGCGGATCATAATCAAGAATATGTTTTCCATAACTCGGCGCCTCGCTAAGGCGTACATTGCGGGGAATAATGGTGTCATAAACAAGCTCTTTAAAGTGATTCTTTACTTCTTGCGTGACCTGCTCAGACAGCTTTGTCCGAGAGTCATACATGGTGAGCACTACACCTTCGATTTTCAACTTTTCATTGAGGTGTTTGCGCACCAGCGTAATCGTATTCATCAGCTGCCCCAGGCCTTCCAGGGCATAATACTCGCACTGAATTGGGATGATGACACCATCGGCGGCGGTTAAAGCATTCAAGGTTAACAGCCCCAGCGATGGCGGGCAATCGATTATCACGTAAGCATAATTATTTTTTACTGTTTTTAATGCCTCCCTGAGCTTAACCTCACGCGATACTGTGGGCACCAGTTCGATTTCCGCTCCTGCCAGTTGAATTGTGGCGGGAACCACGTATAAATTCTTCCAGGCTGAAGGCAGAATAATTTTCTCTAAGCTGATTTCGTTAATCAGGGCATCATAGATGCAGGCCCTAATGTCTTTCTTCTGTAGACCGACACCGCTAGTCGCGTTGCCCTGTGGATCGCTGTCCAGTAGAAGCACTTTATATCCCAGTTGAGCAAGGGCGGCGCTTAAATTTACTGCGGTAGTCGTTTTCCCTACCCCGCCTTTTTGGTTCGCTATGGCAATTACATGAGACATCGTTTCGCTCCTCTTATTTGTGATTTTACAAACATGTTGGCAACTGCTGCTCCACTTCATTTATGCATCGAGGCCTCAATGGCGCTGCAAGCTGCTTTCAGCGCCGGAACAACCTAATTTTCACCTCGATAAAATCATCTTCCACCTTTTCTTCAACTTCAGGTGAAAGCCCGGAATCTTTAATCAGCCTGACTGCTTCACGAATTGTATTCAGAAAAATGCGGTGATCGCGGATAATCCCTTTGTTGATTTTTTTGGTCTTTGCCTTTGCCGTGCCAAGCAGTTGTTCGATTCTTTTTTCAGTCTGGCTCACGGTAAGTCCCTTGTCGATAATTTCCGCGATCATTTTCTGCTGTTGAGCCTCGGTGTTTAATTTAAGCAAGGCCCGTGCATGCCGTTCCGTAAGCTTCTCCTCGATTAAGGCCCGTTTAACCGATTCCGGTAATTTTAACAACCTTAACTTATTGGCGATGGTCGATTGACTCTTTCCGAGGCGCTGCGCCAGCACTTCCTGGGTCAGGTTAAACTCATTGATCAACCGTGCGTAACCGCTAGCCTCTTCAATAAAGTTTAAATTTTCTCTTTGCAAATTTTCGATGAGGGCAATTGCAGCCATGGCGCTGTCGGATAAATCCTTGATGATGGCCGTTATCGTATTCAAACCTAGTTTTTTACATGCCACCAACCGCCTTTCCCCGGCTACCAGTTGGAAAGAGCGGCCGGCGCGACGAACAATGATCGGCTGCAGTAGTCCGTAGGTTTTGATCGATTGCATCAACTCCGCAATTGTATCATCGGGGAAATTCCGTCTTGGCTGATAAGGATTGGGCTCGATATCCTGTATCTTTATCACAGCCACCTTGTCTTTGCCCGGTTCAGGATCAGGAAATAAAAGATTATGAAACCGGTTTTCTTTCATTAACAATCACCTGCTTTTTTGGCTTATGAAAATTATTAGACAACGGAGAGTGCATTCCTTCAATTAATAATCAATTAGTCGCGCAGAGGCTGCTTGGCTGGTCTGCCAACCCGCCTGGGGTATTGTGGAGGGGTGTTTTTTATCTTTTTAACAATGTAGATGCATCGCTCTTCTCCGGTGAGGAGACGATATTGCTTGCAAGAATCGATGCTGCCGCCACAAATCGAAATAGCCTTTGACGCCTCTCTCATTTCCTCGTTGCCCCGTGGTCCTTTATAGAATATAACCTGCCCGCCGACACTGCAGAGCGGCAGGGCTAACTCAGCGAGAACCACAGCCGGAGCAACCGCCCGGCTGACGACCACTCCAAATCTCTCGCGAAAATCAGGATTCTGCCCCCACTCTTCGGCCCGTCCCGGCAAAAAATGCAAACGCTCCAAGGCGAGCTCTCGCATTACTCTCCTTAAAAAATTAATGCGCGCGCGATTTGCATCCATTAAAAAAAACACATGTTCGGGCAAGCAAATTTTTAAAGGTATACCGGGTAAACCCGCACCGGTTCCCAGGTCTAAGATCTCGAAGAGTGGCAATTGCATCAACGAAAGGAGATAAAGGGAATCGTAGATATGTTTATGATAAAGCAGGTAGGGAGTATTATCTCCGACCAGGCGCTGGACGGATACCCTTTCCAATAATATCTGCACATACTTTTGTAATTGATTGTACTTTCGAACGTCAATTTCTAGGCCTAAACTCTCGATCACTTCCTGGAGAAGGTTATCCCGGCTATCCATCCTCTGCTCCTTTTTGTTCACTTGCCAATGCAAAACTCACTAAAAATTTTATCTAAAAGCTGGTCATCGACTGTATCGCCGGTAATTTCGCCGAGTTTATGCCAGGCTTCCCTTAACTCAAGGCTTACAAACTCTAAAGGACGGCTCTCGCAGGCCTCGATGGCATTTTTAACGCTGACCAGGGCTTCTTTGGCAGCTATTTCATGTCGCATCGACAAAAGCTGCGCCGGTTCACCGGAACTTGTAAAGCTTTGATCCAATAGTTCAACAATCGATTCTTCCAATAGCTGGATACCTTCCCCTGCTATTGCGGCAGTGCGGACAACCTTTACGCCCGGAAAACGCTGTTCTAGAGCGCTGATATTCAATAACGGCTTGAGATCTTTTTTATTCACCACAATAATCAATTTGTGTTCCTCGGCAACCAGATCCATTACGGCCTCATCCGCCTTTTGCAATGGTTGTGAGCCATCCAACACAACAAGCAGTAGTCGCGCCGCGGCTACTGCTTCCTTGGTCCGTGTAATCCCAATCTGCTCGACGGGATTCGCCGTATCATGAATTCCCGCCGTATCAATCAGGCGCAAGGGATACCCCCCGATCAGCAGATAACCCTCCAGGAGATCCCGCGTTGTTCCCGGCATATCATGGACAATTGCACGTTGCTGCCGGAGCAAAGCATTTAACAACGAAGACTTTCCCACATTGGGTCTTCCCACAATGGCTGTATCTATCCCTTCCCGGTAGGCCCTTCCTCTCTCTGCAGTAGCAATCAG
The DNA here is from genome assembly GCA_012727685.1 of Bacillota bacterium. Taxonomy (GTDB): domain Bacteria; phylum Bacillota; class Dethiobacteria; order DTU022; family DTU022; genus JAAYGO01. Next base: position 25,740 of record JAAYGO010000143.1, read on the forward strand.
CTCCTGAAGAGTTCTGCTGATTGCCTCCAGCTCGTCCTTCACCTGCTTAAAAAATAGCAAATCCGCCTCCACATCTTCAGGAAAATCGATTACTGCATCCACCCTGGCCAGGGTTGTTATAATTGAGTCCCGTATGCCCGTAGTCTTTCGATAGAGCCTTCCCTGCAGGTTAAGTGCAGCTTGCTTAACCCCCTCTGCGGAACGCGCTCTAATGACGTGCAGTATGCTCTCGGCGCGGCTCAAATCTATCCGCCCGTTAAGAAAAGCTCTTCTTGTAAACTCCCCCGGTTCAGCCAGCCTGGCCCCGTTTTTAATCGTTAAATCCAAAATCAGGCGCAGTGTAAATACACCGCTGTGACAATTTATTTCCACCGTATCCTCTCGCGTATAAGTGTGAGGCGCCTTCATAAAAGACAACAGCACTTCGTCGATCGGGTCTCCCTGCCCATCGACAATATAACCGTGATAGAGAAAATGAGAACGGGGGAAATCGGGTTGATTACTTTTTGAGGTAAAAAATATCTTTCGCGCAATGCGAAAAGCATCGGGACCGCTCATTCTGACGATCCCGATCCCTCCTTCGCCCATTGGTGTGCTGATTGCCGTAATCGTATCTGAAAACAAAACAAATGCCCCTTCATGCAAATATGTTTTCTAGCGGACGTTGACACCGAAAAAGGCAACTCTTAATTCATTGATTGATCAAAAAACCGCTCCCGCAAAGGAGCGGCTGCCGGCCCATATTTTAACGCGGCGCAATCACTACTTTGCGGTAGGGTTCCTCCCCTTTGCTGTAGGTTATTACATTATTATCTCCCTTTAATGCCAGGTGAATGATCCTTCTCTCTTGAGGGGTCATCGGTTCCAGCACCTGTTCCTCGCCAAGCCTGTCCACTTTTCTGGCAATACTTTTCGCCAGTTGCGTCAGCGTCTTTTCTCGCCTTTCCCGGTATCCTTCCACGTCAACGATGATCATCTTTTTGATTCCTGAAAATTGTCGTTTAATAATCGTGTTCAGTAGATACTGTAATTCATTTAAAGTTCGCCCGCGCCGTCCAATTAAAGATCCTATACGCTTGCCGTTAATGGATGCGATAATTTTTTCCTCGTCTTCCTCGACTGCTACTGTCCCTTCAAGATTCATATACTTGATCAGTTCCGCCAGAAAGTGTTCGAGATACTGTGCCGGTGGAAATAATACCTTTGCGTTGATCCGGGCATCTTTTGCCCCAATCAAATTAAACAGGCCTTGAGCCGGTTCACTCAACACCTTGATATCTAGATTATTTCTCTTAACGCCGAGGGTATCCAGAGCCTTTTGGATCGCCTCGTCAATTGTCCGACCAGTAGTTTCGATTTCGATCATTTTTGTTGTTTATCTCCCTTTTCCCCTTTATCTTCCGGGCTTTTTCCCTTTATTCCTTTCATATAGTTCATGACATAATGTTGCCCCATAGAAAACAGGTTGTTCAGGATCCAATATAAAACCAATCCTGTCGGGAAATTAAAACTAAAGTAAACTATCAATACCGGCATCATATATAACATCAGTTTTTGGTTTGTATCTCCCAGGGTTTGCTTCTGGTAAATGAAGGTGGTAATGCCGGCAATGAGTGGAAACATGTAATAGGCCAGAGATTCTGGATTGAGGAGGTAGGCAGCATTAAATTTTTCAATATGCAGTAAGTCGATAAATTCCCAGGCGGGAATCAGAAAAGAGTTAAATTCAATCTTGATGAATTTATCAGCCTGGCTAAGCAGCCGGAACATCCCGACCAAAATGGGAAACTGGATCAACAAAGGAAGACAGCCGGCCATGGGGTTAACATTGTGCTGCTGCAATAATTCTGCCATGGCCTTGTTCTGTTTCTCTTTATCGTGTTTATACTTCGTCTGGATCCGTTTAATCTCAGGCTGTAGCTCTTGCATCTTTTTGGCGGATTGAATTTGCTTGTTATTTAATGGAAAGGTGATCAATTTGACCAGAACTGTTAAGATAATAATTGAAATGCCGAAATTAGGGATGATGGTATAAACATAGCTTAGCACGATACCAAATAATTCGGCAATTGCGTCAATCAATTGACCCATTTATAAATCCTCCTAATAAATCTTACTCACTTAACAGGATCGTATCCTCCGGGGTTGAACGGATGGCAACGCAATATCCTCTTTATACCGAGCATCATTCCCTTGATTACCCCGTATCGTGCTATCGCCTCATAACAATACTGCGAACATGAAGGATAGAAACGGCAAACCCGCGGTTTTAGTGGTGATATAACTCTCTGGTAAATTAGAATAAGATATAAAAACAATTTGGCGAGGATCCTGTTTAAGTTCAGTTGAGCAATTTTCCTTTCATACAAAGAAAGAGCAGCTCCTCCCGCGCTTTGTGGAAATTCATCTGGATCACCGGTTTCCGGGCTACCAGCACAAAGTCAAAACCCTTTTTCAGATTTTCCCGCATCGAACGAAAGGCTTCCCTATAGATTCGCTTAATGCGATTTCTGACCACACTTTTTCCGATCTTTTTACTGATCGAAAAACCGATGCGATTATAGTTGAGCCGGTTTACATGATAATAGAGAACCACATTGGGTGATACCAGAGTCTTTCCAAAACGATAAACGCGCTTAAACTCCCAGCTTTTCTTTATCCGGACGAGATCCATTTCTAGATCAAGCGCTTATTCTTTTTCTAATCTTTGCGCGCCGTCTTTTTAAGACCATCCGTCCGGCTTTTGTACTCATTCTTTTTAGAAAACCATGGATCCTTTTTCTCTTTCTTTTTTTAGGCTGATATGTCCTTTTCATGATCGTTCCTCTCCAGGCACTTTTTGTCCAGAATATAAGAAAGTATACCTTAAGCAAATTGTCAATGTCAAGATTACGAAAAACAGTTTCATTACCGGTTCAGATGTTTTGATTGCAGTTCAAACACAGATCTGTTAATATATTATCTGCCGGTGTAGTATAAAAATGCATCTCATACATAGTTATCCACAAAGATTGTGAACAACTTTGTTATTTATGTTAATAACCTCGTAATATTACTTTCCAGGGAGGCCTCTTTTTATGACCGTCAATCTTGATCATATCTGGCAATCGACCCTCTCTGAAATAAGTAAAGAGCTAACCAAGCCCAGTTTTGAAACCTGGCTAAGATCTACCCGGCCGGTGTCCGTTAATAATGGTTGCCTGGTCATTGAAGTCCCCAATGACTTTACTAAAGAATGGTTTGAAACCCGTTATCGCGATTTAATAAAAAAAACTTTAAAAAAAATTACTTTGAAAGATTACGATATTTGTTTTACCATCGCCACGGATCTTTTGCCTGAAGAGTTGGAAGTAAATTTTGAAATTCAAAATCTAGAATCATCGCCTAAAAAAGAAAACCGCAGCATCAATGCTCTATCTTCGTTTAATCCCCGCTATACTTTTGATACATTTGTAGTCGGTGCGTGCAATCGTCTCTCACATGCTGCCTCTCTGGCTGTCGCCGAAACTCCTTCAAGAGCTTATAATCCGTTGTTTATATACGGGGGAGTTGGTCTGGGTAAAACACATCTTTTGCACGCGATCGGCCAATACATCATTAATAATCATGGATATCCCCGGGTTCTTTATTTTTCTTCAGAAAAATTTACTAACGAATTTATTAATGCTATCCGCGACAACAAAACAGAAGAATTCAGGACAAAATACCGCAATATTGATGTTCTTTTAATCGATGACGTCCAGTTTCTCGCCGGAAAAGAGCAGACACAGGAAGAATTTTTTCACACTTTTAATGCTTTATATGAAAATAATCGTCAAATTGTGATTTCCAGCGATCGACCGCCGAAAGAAATCCCTACTCTCGAAGATCGGTTGCGTTCCCGTTTTGAATGGGGCTTAATCACAGATATTCAGCCTCCTGATCTGGAAACACGGATTGCGATTTTAAGAAAAATCGCCCAATCTGATGGCTTAGATATTCCCAATGAAGTAATTCAACATATTGCTTCGAAAATTGAAACCAACATCCGTGAGCTTGAGGGGGCGTTGATTAGAATTGTCGCTTTTGCTTCCCTATCAAAGGCTCCGATTACTTTAAAACTTACCGAGGAAGCTTTAAAAGATTTATTATATACACCGAAAAAAGAAGTGTCTATTAAAAACATTATTAAATTTACTGCACTGCACTATAATCTTACAGCGGAAGATTTAAAAGGTAAGAAAAGAACCCAGGATATTGCCATGTCAAGGCAGGTGGCCATGTATCTCTCGCGCACTATGACTGATCTTTCTTTACCGAAGATTGGGGAAGAATTTGGAGGGCGGGATCATACCACTGTTCTACACGCGCAAAGAAAAATCCAGCAAATAATGGAAGAAAACAGTGATTTTAAACAAAAGATTGAAATGATTAAAAATGACATTTTGAATAACCCTTGATTTTGATGTGGACAACCTGTTAAAAAAATGCTTATCTTTATTATGATTTTTTTTCCTCACTATCATTTCCACGGTTTGTCCACAGTTGGTTCGCGATTTAGAGGGAGTAACGACAAGCGTCTCTGGCGGTTTTCCACATATGCACATCACTTACTGCTAGTACTGTTTATATATCTAAATAATAATCTCTAGTTTATGGTTGTTAATAAACCAGAGGAGTTGATAGCGGTGAAGATTCAAATTCAAAAAAATGAATTTAACAGTTATTTAAATATCGTAGAAAAGGCCTTGCCGATTCGCTCAACTATACCGGCCATAAACAATATTTTATTGCAAAGCGATAATAAAAAACTGACTTTAACTGCTACCAACCTGGAATTGGCGATTAAAGTCACGATTCCTTTTGAAGGGGAAGCAGGCGCTATCCTTCTCCCCTCCAAAATTGTCGATATTGTGAGGTATTTGCCCGAAACTGACGCATCTTTAGATTTAAATTGGGAAACATTTCGGATTAATATAGAAAGTGGACCGTCCAATTTTCTTTTGAATGGTTCAGATCCGGCCGATTATCCTCTTATTGAAGAGATCAGCCTTCCCGAAGGGGCGTTTAAAATTAAAACGTCAACTTTAAAACAGGTTTTAAGAGAAGTCGTGTTTGTGGCTTCCACCGAGGAAAGTAGGCCGGCTTTTAATGGCGTGTTATTTGAATTTAAAGAAAATGGCATTACTCTAACCGCTTCAGATACTTACCGCCTTGTCATTAGAGAGATAACCGGCTACTCTTTTTCTTTTGAAAAACAGCGCTACCTGATACCGGCCAAGTCATTGCGTGAATTGATGAAAGTGCTTGATGAAGATGCAGAATATGTTTCTATTTTCCCTGATCGTGAACAGCTAGTATTTTATTTTAATAATATTCACTTCATGACGCGAGTTTTGAATGAAAAATATCCTGATGTCCGGGGTGTTATTCCAAAACAGTATCAAACCCGGATTAAGGTAGAAAGAAAGCCTTTAGAAGAAACGATCAGCCGTGCCACTTTACTGGCTGAAGGAATCAACCAGGTAATTCAACTCGAAATCGCTGACCAGCTAATTAAAGTTAAAGTCTCTTCGCAGCTAGGTTCCATGGAAGAAACGCTACCTACCGCTCAGGAAGGAGATCCGCTTGCTATTTATGTTAATTCACGTTTTATTTTGGATATATTAAAAGTTGTTGAAGAAAAGGAGCTGTTTATTGATCTGCACGGCAAGGAAGGGCCGATCATCTTTCGCATACCGGACGATGAAAACTTCCTCTATCTTGTTTTACCGATAAAAATGGGATAACAAATTAAAGAGGCATCCATTTGTATTTAGAAAATATCTCTCTAAAAAATTTTCGCAATTACAGCGTACAGACTGTATCATTTCATCCAGATATTAATATTCTTTTCGGTTCTAATGCACAGGGCAAGACTAATCTCTTGGAGGCAATCTACTATCTCTGTACATCGCGATCTTTTAGAACCAACAATGACCAGGAACTGATTAAGAAAGGATCTAACTTTTTTTTTATTAAAGGTTCCTTCCGCAGAAATGAAAGTAATTATTTGGTGGAAACCGGTTACCAGTATCCGCAGGGCGTCAAGATAAAATTAAACTCAAAAGAGATCAAAAGAAGCGCCTTTATCCACCAAATTCCTGTGGTAATATTTTGTCCTGAAGATATCTTGTTGCTTAAAGAAGGCCCTGCATTAAGGCGGAGATTTTTAAATCTGGAAGGCTCCAGGTTAAATCCGCTCTACTATACTAATTTTAAAGATTATTTTAGAGCGCTGCAGCAGCGAAACCGCTTGCTTAAAGAACACCGTCACGGCATTTTAGATCCCGCCTTACTGGAACCATGGGATCAGGAGCTGGTTAAGCTCGGTGCAGCGATTATCAGGATGCGCATCGCCATGCTTAAAGACCTGGAGCAGCAATCATTTATTTTTTTCAACTTGCTCACCGGTGCGCTTGAGTCACTTTCCATCATGTATCAAAGCAGCATTGATTATCAAGATCACTTGGAGCATCTTGAAGATAGTTTTAGGTTGCAACTAAAAAAAAATCTGGCGCTGGATCAAAAAAGGGGATATACTTCTGTCGGACCACATCTCGATGATTTTAGCGTTGCGATTAATGGCCTGGACGCACGAAAATTTGCCTCACAAGGACAACAAAGGACAGCCGTGCTGGCTCTTAAGATGGGCGAGTTAGCTCTTTTTAAACAGGCCGGCGGTGCAGAGCCGATTGTTTTACTGGACGATGTTTTTTCGGAATTCGATCAGCGGAGGCAACAACATCTTTTTACTTATTTATCAGAGAGGGATGGCCAATCTTTCATCACAACGGCTGTAAAAATAAAGCATTTTGAAACCGGCCCAAAAAAGCGCTTTAATATTTTTACAGTCTGTAAGGGGAAAATAGATGCAGGAAGTCGGCTTGATTATTAATCAAATTTTACAACAAAAAAAAATGTGGAACCGTTGTCGGCAACTGCTCATTATTGATAAGTGGAATGAGCTGGTTGGAAGAGAGATCGGGGCGGTTACCAGGGCAAAACAGGTAAATAAAAAAGTAATTCATGTCCTGGTAAAGGATTCGACCTGGTCCTATCACTTAACCTTGCTTAAACCACAATTACTGGAGAAGATTAACCGGTTTGCGGGGGAAGCGATGATTAAAGATATTATTTTTCAAATCGGAGATGTCGGGCAAACCGGAATGAACGTGAATGAGCACAAAGCCAGTGGCCAACCAGGCTCTGATGAAGAATGTTTCCTGGAAAAAATTAGAAACCTAAAAAAACTGGTCTCCAGCAACGACTAGCCTCGAGAACAAGGAGGAAGGCAAAATTGTTTTTACATATCGGTGATTCGCGTATTGTTTTTTTTCATGACCTCGTTGGTATATTTGATTTAGATTTAAGAAAAAACCCGGTGAATAAGCAATTTTTAGAATCTGCTCCGGATACGAGGTTTACAGAAGCCGGCATTTTTAAAGAGAATAAATCCTTTATCGTTACTACTGATAAGGTGTATCTATCACCGATTGCTCCGACAACTTTAGCCCGCCGGCGAAGCGTGCGTTCCATGAAATAGTTTATAATAGAAAGGGATATGAATTGCTTTAATGTCCTGTAAGGTGTATTGCGGTATTGGTAGGAGGTAAATGATGAACTCAATCAACAACGATCACCATAAAAACAATGCCGAGTATAACGCTTCTCACATTCAGGTTTTGGAAGGCTTGGAAGCGGTACGCCGCCGCCCGGGAATGTATATTGGCTCAACCGGTTCCCGGGGACTGCACCATCTGGTGTTCGAGGTAGTGGATAACAGCATCGACGAAGCCATGGCCGGCTATTGCACTAATATCAAAGTAACTATTAATGAAGATAACAGCGTCACTGTAATCGATAATGGCCGCGGCATTCCGGTGGAAATACAACAACAGCAGCAAAAGCCGGCTGTTGAAGTAGTGCTTACCACTCTCCATGCGGGTGGTAAATTTAGCGGTGATAGCTACAAGGTAGCCGGTGGCCTGCATGGTGTGGGTGTTTCTGTTGTGAACGCTCTCTCAGAATGGCTGGAAGTAGAAGTCTACCGTGACGGTAAGATCTACGCGCAGCGTTTTCAAAGGGGCGAAAAAGTGACCGAATTAAAGCCGCGTGGATCCATAAAGAAAACCGGCACCAAGATCACCTTCCTGCCGGACAAGGAAATATTTGAAAAGATTGAATTTGAAAACGAGATTATTATTCAACGGTTGCGCGAACTGGCTTTTTTAAATAAGGGACTCCGCATTGTTTTTCAAGACCGGCGCAAAAATTTAGAGGAACAGTTTAAGTTCGACGGCGGCCTGGTTCAATATGTATCCTTCCTAAATCAAGGAAAAGAAGTCATCCCGAAGAAACCGATCTACATCGAACGGGAAATAAATGGACAGACCGTGGAACTGGCCATGCAGTATCAAAGCGGTTATGCGGAGACGATTTATTCTTATGCCAATAATATTCGTACCGAGGAAGGGGGCAACCACGAATACGGTTTTAAATCAAGTTTGACCCGCCTGATTAATGATTACGCCAGGAAGACATCATTATTAAAAGAAAATGAGGGCAACCTGACCGGCGAAGATATCAGGGAAGGCTTAACCGCAGTAATTAGCGTTAAACTGCTGGAGCCGCAGTTTGAAGGACAGACAAAAACAAAACTGGGTAACAGTGAAATCCGTAGCATTGTGGATTCTGTTTGTTATGAAGGCATCGAGCGTTATCTGGAGGAAAACCCGCAGGTTGCCCGGAAAATATTGGAAAAAGCAATTCGCGCTGCCCGGGCCAGAGAGGCAGCACGCAAAGCGAGAGAACTGACCCGCCGTAAAAATGCCCTGGAAGTTAGCAACCTTCCCGGTAAACTGGCTGACTGCACCAGCAAGGATCCCGGTGAAAGTGAACTATTCCTGGTTGAGGGAGACTCTGCAGGCGGTTCCGCCAAGCAGGGGCGGGACCGGCGCATTCAGGCAATCCTGCCCTTGCGGGGTAAAATCCTTAATGTGGAAAAAGCCAGGTTGGACAAGATTCTGGCCAATGAAGAAATCCGGACGCTGGTTACGGCATTGGGAACCGGTATCGGTGAAGATTTTGCCATTGAAAAGGCTCGCTATCAAAAAGTAATTATCATGACTGATGCAGATGTGGACGGGGCTCACATCCGGGTCCTGCTGCTTACATTATTCTACCGTTTTATGAGGGAATTAATTGAAAGCGGCTTTGTCTATATTGCCCAGCCTCCCCTTTATAAGATTAAGAAGGGTAAACAGGAACAATATCTTTACAGTGAAGAGGAGCTGGAGAATGCAATTGCCGCCCTCGGTCGCGACGGGATCCAGGTCCAGCGCTATAAAGGTCTTGGGGAAATGAATCCCGATCAACTATGGGAAACGACCATGAACCCGGAGACCCGCATTATTAAAAGGGTTGAACTGGTAGACGCCATGGAGGCAGACCGGATCTTCGGCGTCCTAATGGGAGATCGGGTGGAGCCGCGCCGTCAATTCATAGAAGACAACGCCCGGTTGGTTAAGAATTTGGATATCTAAAGATGGGTAATTGCTATCGGTTAGATTGGGAATAAATGCCGGGAGTTTCCCGGCTATTTGGCGGCGTTGGTAATGGTTACGACCATGCTGACTTCGCCCGATTGACCGGCGCTGCTAAACATTTTCTGGAGATTCGACCAGACTTCCTCTTCTTCACCTTCCAGGTAAGTGCTGATGGAGCCGACGTGGTAATCAACAGCCTGGCCATCGAGCTTATTAATGGCTTCATTGATCACGTTTGTGGCTTGGGTCGTTTTTAAAGGATAAATCGATACTTCTGCGCTGATCATACTGCCATCCCCTTGATCTTGTTTTCTCTAGTTTTATTCTATCCGGTGCATCATATACGCAAAAACAGCGCTTTCGAGTTTTCAATATTGTCTAGCCAAGGTTATTAATGACATATACTAACATTAATTTGTTTATCCCTTTTCCGTTAATAGTACGTGTGGTAGAATAATGTTGTTATGCAGTTGCTAAAAAATTCTCCGCCGGGCGGGAGAAAGCAGAAGCATGTCCTAATCGCATTGTGTTAACAATAATTCTGAAACGTTCTATAGTAAAAAAAGTCTTGTACAAAAAGCTGTGCTCCAATTCAGGGTCCAGAAGGAGAGTATCAATGATCAATGGACAATAGAGATAAAATCATCCCCGTAAACATCCACGAAGAGGTTAAAACTTCTTTTCTTGATTACGCCATGAGCGTAATCATCAGCAGGGCGCTGCCCGATGTACGGGACGGTTTGAAGCCGGTCCACCGCCGCATCCTTTACGGTATGTTTGAAATGGGGTCCACGCCGGATAAACCATACCGGAAATCGGCCCGGATTGTCGGTGAAGTGATGGGTAAATATCACCCCCACGGAGACGTGGCCCTATACGATACCTTGGCCCGAATGGCTCAGGATTTTTCCATCCGCTATCCCCTGGTAGACGGCCATGGAAACTTCGGCTCTGTAGACGGCGATTCCCCCGCGGCGATGCGCTATACAGAAGCACGCCTTGCTACGATAGCCATGGAAATGCTGGCGGACTTGCAAAAGGATACCGTTGATTTCAGGCCGAACTTCGATGAAAGCCTGAAGGAGCCAGTTGTTCTGCCCTCCCGCTTCCCCAATTTGCTGGCCAACGGTGCTTCCGGTATTGCTGTCGGCATGGCTACCAATATTCCGCCCCATAACCTCGGTGAACTGATCGATGCCCTTGAATACCTGATCAGCCATCCCGATGCCTCCGTCCAGGAGCTGATGCGCTTTATACCAGGGCCCGATTTTCCGACCGGCGGGATCATTGTTGGCCATGAAGGGATTCGCAACGCTTATCAAACCGGGCGCGGTATTTTAAAAATCCGCGGGCGGATTCAGATTGATGTGAAAAATAAAGGACGGACCCAGTTAATCATCACCGAGCTCCCTTATCAGCAGAATAAGGCCAAGCTCGTGGAAAAAATTGCGAGCCTGGTAAAAGAGAAAAAGATAGAGGGCATTATGGAGCTGCGGGATGAGTCCGACCGCAGCGGTATCAGGATCGTGATGGAGATTAAAAAAGATTATGAACCGCAGGTGATCATCAACCAGCTTTACCGGTATACACCGCTGCAGCAGACCTTTGGCGTGATCATGCTCGTTCTGGTCGACGGTCAGCCGAAAGTATTAAATCTTAAAGAAATGTTGTCCCATTACCTTGATCATCAAAAAGAGGTTATTTTGAGGCGGAGCCGTTTTGACTTGAACAAGGCGGAGGAGCGGCTGCACATTGTTGAAGGTTTGCTTATCGCCCTCTCCAGGATCGATGAAGTGATCGCCCTGATCCGCCGTTCCCGCGATGGCCGCAGCGCGCGGACAGGCCTGATGGAGCTGCTTTCTATCACCGAGAAGCAGGCCCAGGCCATCCTTGAAATTACCCTGCAGCGCCTCACCCAGATGGAGATTTCAAAAGTGGAAGAAGAACACCGTGAGCTGCTGGAGCAGATTGCTTATCTGCGCCGCATTTTAAACGAAGAAGCTTTGGTGATGTCGATCATCGGTGATGAACTTAAGGCCATCAAAAAAAAGCATGCCGATGAGCGGAGAACCCAGATTACTGTCGATGAAGGAGACATCGATATTACCGATTTGATTTTCCAGGAAGATGTGGTCATCACCCTGACGGAAAAAGGTTATATCAAGCGCCTGCCCGTGGACACCTACCGCAGCCAGCGGCGCGGCGGCAGGGGGATCGTGGGAATGCAAACCCACGAGGATGACCGGGTGGAGCAGTGCCACGTTGCCTCCACCCATGATCAACTGCTCTGCTTCAGCAACCGGGGTAAGGTATACTTATTGCCGGTTCACGAAATACCTGAATTTGGGCGCCAGGCCCGGGGTTTGGCCCTGGTCAATTTGCTGCCATTGGAGAAAAAGGAATATGTCACGGCCACCCTGCCGATTAAAGAATATGCACCTGATCGCTACCTGCTGATGATTACCGCTCTCGGTAATATCAAGAAAACTTCTTTGAAGGAATTCCGCAATGCCCGGAAGACAGGGTTGGTCGCCATCAATCTGGCGCCTGACGACGATTTAATCGCGGTGCTGCTGACCGATGGGCGCCAGGAAGTGATTATCGGCACTGAAGAAGGCATGTTTATACGCTTTCCAGAGATGGATGTCCGGCCGATGGGCCGGGCGGCACGAGGCGTTAAGGCGATCACCCTGACTCCTGGCGTGAGAATTGTCGGCAGCGGTTTAATCGGCGCTGGCACGCATCTCCTCATGGTTTCAGCCCTTGGGTACGGGAAGCGGGTTTCCGTGGAAGAGTTTAGGGGCCAGCGACGGGGCGGGAAAGGTTTAATCGGGATGAAGATTAGCGAAGAGAGCGGGCCTTTGACCGGCTTTATTGTGACCGGGAAGGAAGATAAAGAATATATGCTCATCACAGCCCGGGGCATCGTCATCCGGCAGTTCATCGAAGAGGTATCTCAACAGAAGCGTTATTCCCGCGGCGTCACCTTGATGCGCCTTGATGAAGGCGACCGGGTGGTAAATTTAATCGGTTTGGACTAGAATGGGGTAAATCTAGTGAAGCGCTGGTGTAATCTATTTACGCCCCTTTTCCTGGCCGGATTATTATTCTTCAATGGTTCTTTCATCCCCGGGTGTGGCCGGGGTGTTTCCGAGCGCAGTTACACAGAAACCCCGCTGAGCGGTGATGTGATCATCATCGGCAATACCATTGACGCCCTGATTGCCGCCCTGGAGGCGGCCCGGCAGGGAGCGGCTGTCCTAGTCTTTTCTAAAGAGTCCAGTGAGGATCATTGGCCCTGGACTGAAGGTGTAGCCGCTCTTGTGGATGAAGAGCCTGAAAACGGAGAAGCGGCCTACTCTTTAAAAGAATGGTTCTCCCTGCATGGCGGTGGAAAAGGCCAGGAGTGGTTTTACGATCTGCTGGCCGGGCAGATTAAAACCGATTTGGAATGGTTTTCCGGGGAGATCGGAGCGACCTGGCTAGAGGGTAGCCCCTATCTTCTATCCCCCGGCAATCTTTCGCTGCCCCAGCTTCAAGAAAGGCTGGAGGCTGCTGCCGGGCTGGAGGGAGTGCGCTTCTTTAAGGGGACCGATGTGGAAGAAATTCTCTTTGAAGAACGGAGCGGTGCCGCCATGGGGATCCGTTTTAAGGAGGCTTCGGGGAAGGCTAGAGTAGCCTATGCCCCGGCGTTAATCCTGGCTGACGGCGGCATTCTCGGCCATGAAGAGCTGGTGCAAACGCTGGCACCGGCCGTGATCAGCGCCCCCTGGAGGCGCAGTCAGTCCGGCTGGGGATGGGAGCTCTGTCTGGACCTTGGCCTGGACCTGGTTGAGCCGAACCTGTTTGCCTATGCCCCGGCTTTTAAGGAAGACGAGGGATGGGTGGAGGCGAAATGGCCGGAGAAGGCACTCCTGCTGGTAGATGACAGCATCATCCCGGTGGCTGGAAGAGAGAAAGAAGCTCTCGTTTCGGCGCTGCTGGAAAATCAATCCGGGGCCGGCTACCTGATTATTGCCGAAGCTCAATTGCGCGCGGAAGAGGAGCAGGAGCTCAACTGGCCCCGGTTTGCCGGTATCGACTCTTTTTTGGAGGCATATCAGCTGGATTTGCCTCAACTGAGAAGATGGTATAGTCAACCCTGGGGTGATTTCCGGGCCCGCCCGGTCCAGGCGATTGCCGAATATTGCCTTGGCGGATTTGCTGTAAACGAGCATGGCCAGTTGTTGCGCAAAGGTAAGCCCGTTTCGGGGCTGTATGGTGTTGGTGAGATTACGGGCGGGCTGCACGGCACCGGCCTGGCACCGGGTGCCGCACTTGCAGAAGCGATTGTTTTCGGCCGTTATGTCGGCAGGGAAGCAGCGCTGCAATCGCAACAATGATTGCGATCATAAATCATATACTTAAACATTAGAGGTGGTGGCATGAACGAAGCAAGAAGAGCTGGTATCACCGATACCTCATTTCGCGATGCCCATCAATCGCTTCTTGCGACGAGGATGCGCCTTGACGAAATGCTGCCGATCGCCGAATTAATGGACCAGGTCGGCTTTCATTCGATGGAGGTATGGGGCGGCGCCACTTTTGATGCCTGCATGCGTTTTCTGGATGAAGATCCATGGGAGCGCCTGCGAAAATTGCGCCGCGCCATTAAGAAAACAAAGCTGCAAATGCTGCTGCGCGGGCAAAACATTGTCGGATACCGCCACTATGCCGACGATGTGGTTGCCGAATTTATCAAGCGTGCCGTGGCGGGCGGCATTGATATTATCCGCATTTTCGATGCTTTAAATGATTTGCGCAACATGGAGCAGGCCATGCGCTGCACCAGCGACGAGGGGGCGCATGCACAGGGTACGATCTGCTATACGATCAGCCCGGTGCACAATATCGATCATTTTGTCTCCGTCGGAAAAGAGCTAAAGGATTTGGGAGCCGATTCGATCTGTATTAAGGATATGGCCGGCCTGCTCTCCCCGGGCGATGCTTTTGAACTGGTGCGCCGCTTGAAGGAGGAGGTGGGGCTGCCGGTGCAGCTGCATTGCCATTATACCAGCGGCATGGCCTCCATGTCCTACTTGAAGGCCATCGAGGCCGGGGTAGATGTAGTAGATACCGCCAACGCCGCTTTATCCCTGGGCTCCAGCCAGCCCCCCACGGACAGCATCGTGGCGGCGCTGCGCAATACCCCCTATGATACCGGTTTGGACCTGGAACTTTTGGCCCAGATCAGCGACTATTTCAAGGAGATCAGCCGCCGCTACAATATCCCTCGCGATATTTTGGGCGTGGATACCAATGTGCTCAGTTACCAGATCCCTGGGGGTATGATCTCCAACCTGGCCTCCCAACTGGCGGAACAGAAAGCGTCACACCTGCTCAAAGAGGTTCTGGCAGAGGTGCCGCGCGTCAGGGCCGATTTAGGCTATCCTCCCCTGGTGACGCCGAGCAGCCAGATTGTCGGCACCCAGGCGGTGGTCAACGTCCTCTTGGGTGAACGCTATAAGATGGTTTCCACGGAGATCAAGAATTACCTGCGCGGCTATTACGGCCGGCCGCCGGGAGAAGTGAACCGGGAGGTTGTAAAAAAAGTACTGAAAGACGAAACTCCGATTGCCGTCCGTCCGGCGGACCTTTTGGAGCCCCAATTGGAACAGGCGCGCGCCGAGCTGGGCGACCTGGCGGAAACGGATGAAGATGTGCTTTCCTATATACTCTTTCCCAATGTGGCCCTTGATTTCTTCAAACGGCGCCGCGGCCTGCTGCCCCCCTTGTCCCGGGAAGGCGAAGGAAGTGCCGCCCAGCCCCGGGAAAAGAAGCCGGTGCATCAAAAAGGGCCGGAGCCGGCGGACTTGCACCATGTCGATCATTCACTGATCTGTTGTGATGAAAGCAACCTGGTCTATCCGGCTTAATTTTAATTGACATCCGCCGGTTAAGCAGGTTATAATAATAGTCACTATTTTTCTACAGGCTGTGAAAGGCAGGAGTAGGCGTTTTTCCCCCTACAGAGATCCGGGCTAGCTGGAAACCGGAGGGGCGATGTGCTGAACGTCGGCCTGGAGCCGTTTGGCTGAAAATATTAAAGTAAGCCAAACCGGTTGCTGCCGTTACCAGCGTGAGTATGCCGAATACCCTTATACTAGCATGGTATGATGGAAGAAGGGTGGTACCGCGGAGGAGAATCCTTCGTCCCTTTGGGCGAAGGTTTTTTTATAATTGGAAAAATACTAGGAATGAGAGGCGAATTGGAGATGGGAAAAAAAGTTTTCATTAACGGGCGGCTGGTCCCCTGCGAAGAGGCCAAGGTCTCGGTTTTTGATCATGGCTTTCTCTACGGTGACGGGGTCTTCGAAGGGATCCGGGCTTACAATGGTCGCGTCTTTAAACTAGAGGAACACATTGATCGGCTTTTTGAATCGGCTCATTCGATCTTGCTGCCTATCCCCTACAGCCGGGATGAAATGATTGAAGCGGTGGTCAACACCGTGCGGGCAAATGAACTGCGGGATGCATATATTAGATTGGTTGTCTCCCGGGGCATAGGGGATCTGGGGCTGGATCCCCGCAATTGCAAAGAAAGCACGGTGGTGATCATCGCCGATAAAATAACCCTCTATCCGGAGGATCTGTATGAAAAGGGTTTGGCTGTAATTACCGTGGCCACCCGGCGCAATGCGGTCGATGCCCTTGATCCGAAGATCAAATCTCTAAATTACTTGAATAATATACTAGTGAAAATAGAGGCAAACCGGGCCGGTGTCCTGGAGGCGATCATGCTGACCGGCAACGGCTATGTCAGCGAGTGTTCAGGAGACAATGTCTTTATCTACCGGAAGGGGGTCCTGATTACGCCGCCGTCATACCTGGGGATTTTAGAAGGGGTGACCCGCTCCGTAATCATGGATATAGCCCAAAAGGAAGGAATACCTGTCAAAGAAGTGCCGTTTACCCGGCATGATCTTTACGTGGCGGATGAATGCTTCTTAACCGGCACCGCCGCCGAAATCATCCCGGTAATCAATGTTGATATGCGGGCGATTGGTACAGGCGCTCCCGGACCGGTTACGCGCCGCCTGACAAAGCTCTACCGCGAACTGGCGATGAGCGAAGGAACGCCTATTAAATAACCTGTTAGCATAAAAGAGAGGGGATCAAGGATGCGAAGCCATAATGTCACCAAGGGCCTGGAGCGGGCTCCACATCGCTCTTTGTTTTGGGCGTCCGGATATCATCCTGCAGAGCTGGAACGCCCCCTGGTGGGAATCGTAAATTCCGCCAATGAAATTGTCCCTGGCCATGTTCACCTGGCCAAAATCGCCGAGGCGGTCAAGGCCGGGGTGCGGCTGGCAGGCGGCACCCCGGTGGAGTTTTGCACCATTGCCGTGTGCGACGGTATCGCCATGAACCACAAGGGAATGCACTATTCACTGGCCAGCAGGGAAATCATCGCCGACAGCGTTGAAACCATGGTCGAGGCGCACAGTTTCGACGCCGTGGTTCTGGTTTCTAACTGCGACAAAATCACCCCGGGCATGTTGATGGCCGCTGCCCGCCTTGATTTGCCGGCTGTTCTTGTGAGCGGCGGTCCGATGCTGGCCGGCGAATACCGCGGGAAAAAAATAGATCTCAATTCCCTTTTTGAAGGGGTGGGCGCCGCGCGCGGGGGACTCATTTCGGAGGAAGAGCTGCACGAAATGGAGCTGAACGCCTGCCCGGGCTGCGGTTCATGCGCCGGCATGTTTACCGCCAACTCCATGAACTGTATCGCTGAAGCCCTGGGTATAGCGCTGCCCGGCAATGGCACCAGGTTGGCGGTCAGTGCTGCACGGGTGCGGCTCGCCAAAGAGGCGGGAATCAGGGTGATGGAGCTGCTGCGGGCCGGTATTACGGCCAGGCAGATTTTAACGAAAGAGGCCTTCATCAACGCCCTTACGGTGGATATGGCCCTGGGGTGTTCCACCAATACCCTTTTGCACCTTTGCGCGGTAGCCCATGAGCTGGGAATTCGCCTTGACCTGGAAATGATCAACGCGATCAGCCGCAGGGTTCCGCAGCTCTGCCTGCTTAGCCCTGCCGGCCTCAACCGGATTGAAGATCTTGACCGCGCCGGCGGCATCCCGTCGGTCATGCGTGAACTGGCCGCAGGCAAGCTGCTGGATTTGGAGCAGATCACGGTAACCGGAAAGACGGTAAGGGAAAATTTAACAGAAGCGCCCCCTCCTGACCGGGAAGTGATTCGCTCCCTGGAAGAGCCTTACCGCAGCGAGGGTGGACTGGCAGTTTTATTTGGTAACCTCGCTCCCGAGGGTGCTGTAGTTAAGCAGGGGGCGGTATCGGAAAAAATGCAGGTCTTTGAAGGCACGGCCCGGGTCTTTGACAGTGAAGATAGCGCTGTAGAAGCCATATTGCAGGGTTCGATCAAACCGGGCAGTGTGATCGTCGTCCGTTACGAAGGACCGCGGGGCGGGCCCGGCATGCGGGAAATGCTTACGCCGACCGCCGCGGTGACGGGGATGGGATTGGGCGATTCAGTGGCCCTGATCACAGACGGCCGTTTTTCCGGTGCTACCCGGGGTGCCTGCATCGGCCATGTTTCACCCGAAGCAGCGGCAGGAGGGCCCATCGCTTTGGTGATGGAAGGTGACCGGATCAGCATCGATATCCCCCGGAGGCGGCTTGAGCTGCTGGTGAGCGAAGAAGAGCTGCAGCGCCGCAGAGCGGCCTGGATGCGTCCGGCCCCGAAAATCGACCGCGGCTACCTGCGGCGCTATGCCGCCCAGGTAACATCGGCCAGCCGGGGAGCGGTTTTGCTCTCTGCTGATGAGGCAGGTGCCGGCTCGTGAAGAAGATGAAGGGAGCAGCAATGATTATCGCCGCCCTGGAGCATGAGCAGGTGGAGGTGATCTTTGGCTATCCCGGGGGAGCGGTTCTTCCCCTCTATGATGCGCTCTATCATGCCCAGATAAAACACATCCTGACGCGCCATGAGCAGGCTGCGGTCCACGCCGCTGACGGCTACGCCAGGGTTAAGGGGAAGCCCGGTGTCGTATTCGCCACCTCCGGCCCCGGCGCCACAAACCTGGTTACCGGTATCGCCACCGCCTATATGGACTCCGTTCCCCTGGTCATCATCACCGGGCAGGTGGCAACCAAATTGATCGGCACCGATTCTTTTCAGGAAGCCGATATCACGGGCATTACCTTGCCGATCACCAAGCACAACTACCTGGTCGGCTCCATTGAAGAGTTGCCTGTGACGCTGGCGGAAGCCTTTTATATTGCTTCCACCGGCCGCTGCGGGCCGGTATTGATCGATATCCCCAAAGACGTGATGGAGCAGGAAGGTACTTTCTGCTATGAACGGAATCGGGAGATACCCGGCTACCGGCCGACTTATGTGGGGCACCCGGGCCAGATTAACCGCATGGTTAAAGCAATCAAGGAAGCGCGCAGGCCGGTCATTTTTGCCGGCGGGGGTGTGATCCGATCTGGGGCTGCTGCCGAATTGCGGGAACTGGCGATCAAGTGCCGCATCCCGGTTACCCTCTCCTTAATGAGCCTGGGAGCTTTCCCCGGGGATAACCCCCTTTTTCTCGGCATGCCGGGGATGCACGGCATGGTGGCGGCCAACTTTGCCCTCACGGAGGCCGACCTGATCATTGCCCTTGGCGCCCGCTTCGACGATCGGGTAACCGGCAAGCTGGAACAATTCGCTTCAGAAGCGAAAATTATTCACGTGGATATCGATCCGGCGGAAATCGGGAAAAATGTGCCCATTGATATCCCCATTGTCGGCGATGTCAAGCAGGTGATCAGGGAGCTCTTGAAACGGGTGCAGCCGGGAGACACGAGCGATTGGCTGCAGCGGATCGAGGAATGGCAAGCGCGCTATCCCCTGAGCGAGGGAACGGCTCCGTCTTCGGGCAAGCTCAAACCCCAGTTCGTGATCCGGGAGATCAACCGCCTGACCGGCGGTAAAGCACTGATCACCACGGATGTGGGGCAGCACCAGATGTGGGTGGCACAGCATTATTGTTTCCGGGAGCCCCGTACCTTTTTGACTTCCGGCGGCCTGGGCACAATGGGATACGGTTTCCCCGCCGCCATCGGCGCCAAGCTGGCCAGCCCTGCTAGCACGGTGATCTGCATTACCGGTGACGGCAGTTTTCAAATGAATATCCAGGAGCTGGCTACGGTGGTTTGCGGAAATTACGATCTTAAAGTAGTAGTATTAAACAACGGCTGCCTGGGCATGGTCCGCCAGTGGCAGGAGCTCTTCTTCGAGAAACGCTACTCGCAAAGCTTATTGCATGGCAATCCCGATTTTGCCCGGGTGGCCGAAGCATTTGGCGCCACCGGTTTGCGCGTCTCCACGGCGGATGAAGCGACCGCCGCCCTCGAAAAAGCCCTTTCCGTGCGCGGTCCCGTTGTCATAGACTGTCTGATTGATCCGGCCGAAAATGTTTACCCCATGGTTGCGCCGAACCGCCCGATTAACGAGATCATCACCGGGAGGGATTTAGAATGAAACATGTGCTGGCCATACTGGTGGAAAACAAGTCGGGCGTTCTGGCCCGGGTGGCCGGCCTCTTCAGCAGGCGTGGATTCAATATTGACAGCATTACCGTGGGAGAGACGACTGAGCCGGGTATCTCCAGGATGACCATCACCCTGGAGGGGGATGAAGCGGTAGTAGAGCAGGTCATGAAGCAGCTCAATAAATTGATTAACGTGCTCAAAGTAAGCAACCTCTCCCAGGAACCCGCGGTAATGCGCGAGCTCATGCTGATTAAAGTGCGCGCGGAGCCTCACACCAGAAGCGATATCCAGCAGATCGTGGAGACTTTCCGCGGCAAAGTGGTTGACGTCTCGTTAAATTCGATGATTATCGAGGTTACCGGCAATGACGAGAAGCTGGAGGCAATCGTGCTGCTGCTGCAGCATTACGGGATTAGGGAAATTGTGCGCACCGGCAATATCGCCCTCCTTAGGGGGGCGAAGGTGACCCGCGAAAACGGGGAGGCGCGGCGATCGAAGGGATGATTCTTATGAGTTTAGCGGTTAATCCGGTAATTTGTATATTTTTGTGATAAGTTGTCGCCATTTTTAATTCCTTGTAGATAAAAAACGAATTCGTATAACGTAATACATGAGGGGCTCTCTTCTATCTGGCCACATAGCTTTTGTCATAATTTGTCGGGTAACAAAAAGGAGCTGATCGAATCTTGAGTGGACAAACAATGATTGAAAAAATCCTGGCGCGGGGAGCCGGAAAAAAAGAGGTTAAACCAGGTGACCTGGTAAGCGTTAAAGTTGACCTGTCCCTGGGAAACGATATTACCGCTCCCGTGGCGATCAAGGAATTTGAGCGGCTTGGCCTTGACCGCGTCTTTGACCCGGAGAAAGTGGTCCTGGTGCCGGATCATTTTACGCCAAACCGCGATATTGCCGCCGCCGAGCAGGCCCTCTTGGTGCGCCGCTTTGCCGAAAAGTATGGCATCAGGCATTATTTTGAAATCGGGCGCATGGGCATCGAACATGCCCTGTTGCCGGAACAAGGCCTGGTCTTGCCGGGGCAGATTATCATCGGCGCCGATTCGCATACCTGCACCTACGGTGCCCTGGGCGCTTTTGCCACCGGCGTCGGTTCCACCGACCTGGCGGCAGCGATGGCCATCGGCGAAGCCTGGTTCAAGGTGCCGTCCACCATGAGGTTTATTTACGAAGGCGAGCTGCCACCCTGGGTAGATGGCAAGGATTTGATCCTTTACACCATCGGGCAGATCGGGGTGGAGGGGGCCAGGTATAAAGCCATGGCCTTCTGCGGTCCGGTGATCGAAAAGTTGCCCATGGACGGCCGCTTAACCATGGCCAATATGGCCATCGAGGCCGGTGGCAAATGCGGCTATATGGAACCGGATGCGGTTACCTTCAGTTACCTGGAAGGCAGAACCGCTCAGCCTTATGAACCCGTTTATGGCGATGCGGACGCAGTTTATGAGCAAACTCTCACCTTTGATGTGAGCCGCATGGAGCCCCAGGTAGCCTTCCCCCCTGCTCCGGACAATACCCATCCGGTGTCAGAAGCGGCGGGGATCAAAATCGATCAGGTTGTGATCGGTTCCTGCACCAACGGCCGGCTGGAAGATTTGCGGCGGGCAGCAGCGATCTTGAAGGGGCGGCGGGTCCATCCCCGCGTTCGCCTGATCATCATTCCCGCGACGCAAAGAATCTACCGCCAGGCGATGGCTGAAGGGCTGATGGATATATTTGTGGAGGCGGAAGCGGCGATCAGCACACCCACCTGCGGCCCTTGCCTCGGCGGGCATATGGGTATTCTGGCGCGCGGCGAGAAGGCGCTGGCTACCACCAACCGGAATTTTGTGGGGCGGATGGGTCATCCGGAAAGTGAAATTTTCCTGTGCAACCCGGCCGTCGCCGCCGCTTCAGCGATCGCCGGTGAGATCGTGCATCCAGAGGAGGTAATGGCATGATTTTGGAAGGCAAGGTCTGGTTGTTTGGAGACAATGTGGATACCGACGCCATCATACCGGCGCGCTACCTGAGCGCGACCGATCCGGAAGAGCTGGCCGCCCATTGCATGGAAGATATCAACCCTGATTTTGCCGCCTCCGTGCAGGCGGGCGATCTGCTGGTCGCCGGCTCGAATTTCGGCTGCGGCAGTTCCCGGGAGCACGCGCCCCTTGCTTTAAAGGGAGCCGGAGTGTCTTGTGTGATCGCGAAGAGCTTTGCCCGTATTTTTTATCGCAACGCCATCAATATCGGGCTGCCGATCCTCGAATGCGAGGCTGAACTATCTCGCATTCTGGCCCCGGGCGAGTTGCTCCGCGTAGATTTAAGCGCAGGGATGATCATACGCCTCTCCGATGGAAGCCGTTACCAGGCGGCGCCGTTTCCCACCTTTATGCAGGAAATTATCCAGCAGGGTGGGTTGATAGAATATGTCCGCCATCGCCTTAAACGCTAATCATAATCGGCATCAATAATTTGCAAATCCGGCTTTTTAAGCTATAATGGCTAGGGTGAATTCTAATGCCTGGATCGAACCCGGGTAGCTCTAAGGAGGAGTATGTATGAAAAAGTATCCCAGCGAAGCGATTCGCAATGTTGCGCTGATTTCACACGGCGGTGCCGGTAAGACTTCCCTTACCGAGGCCCTGCTTTTTTCTTCCGGTGCCATCAATCGTTTGGGAAAAATCGAAGCGGGAAATACGACTACCGATTTTGACCCGGATGAGATCAAGAAACAGGTAACCATCAACGTGGGGCTCGCTCCAATTGAGTGGGAAGGCGTCAAGATCAATATCCTCGATACCCCCGGATATTTTGATTTCATCGGCGACGTTTTAGGGGCCTTACGGGTAGCCGATGGCGCCGTGGTCACCGTTTGCGCTGTCTCCGGAGTTGAAGTGGGGACAGAGAAAGTCTGGACCTATGCAGACGATTTCAAGATGCCACGTTTGATCTTTATAAACAAGCTGGATCGGGAAAATGCCGATTTCGCAAAGACAGTAGAGCAGTTGGAACAGCATTTTGGCCAGGGTGTCATACCGCTGCAGTTGCCGATCGGCAAAGAGGCCGATTTTAAGGGAGTCGTAGATTTGCTGGCCGAAAAAGCCCTTTATTTTTCCGACGAAGGGAAAAAGGTGGCAGAAGCTCAAATACCGGCCGAGCTGAACGATCAGGTGGCCTCGCTGCGGGAAAAAATTGTGGAAGCGGCCGCAGAGGCGGACGACGAGCTGCTGGAAAAATATCTTGAAGGAGTGGCCCTGGAGCCGGACGAGATCATGAGAGGTCTCAAAAAGGGTATTGCCGCTCAGTCGATTTTCCCCGTTTTATGCGGTGCGGCCACCAAGAATTTGGGCATGCAGCCGCTCATGAATATGATCAAAACCTTTATACCCTCACCGCTTGATCGGGAAGCGATGAAGGGAAGCGTGCCCGGCAAAGAGGAGACCGTAGAGCGCAAGCCGTCGCCGGAAGATCCCTTTTCTGCCTTTGTCTTTAAGACCCTCGCCGACCCCTACGTGGGACGGGTCAATTTCTTCCGCGTTTATTCCGGTTCGCTTACACCTGATTCACAGGTCTATAATTCCAACAAGGATAAAGCAGAGCGTGTCGGGCAGGTCTTTTCCATGCGCGGCAAAAACCAGATTGCCATGGAAGAGGTCGTGACTGGTGATATCGCCGCCGTAGCCAAGCTGCAGCATACCGGCACCGGTGACACCCTCTGTGATCGCGCGCAACCAGTTGTTTTTGAGCCGCTCCAATTCCCCGAACCGGTCATTTCTTTTGCCGTGGAGCCCAAGAATAAGGGCGATGAGGAAAAGGTCAGCAGCGGCCTGGCGCGCTTCCTGGACGAAGACCCAACCTTGCGCCTGGAGCGGCGGGTGGAGACCAAGCAGACCGTTATATCCGGGTTGGGAGAGTTGCACCTGGAGATTATCGTCAGCCGGCTGGCGCAGAAATTTGGCGTTGAAGTAGAGCTCTCCACTCCGAAAGTGCCGTACAAGGAGACCATCCGCGGCCGAGCGAAGGTGGAAGGCAAACATAAGAAGCAAACCGGGGGACGGGGTCAATACGGCCACGTATTCCTGGAGCTGGAGCCGCTGCAACCAGGCGAGGGCTTTGTCTTCGAAGACAAGATCTTCGGTGGAGTGGTCCCGAAACAGTATGTGCCGGCCGTTGAAAAAGGAGTGCGCGAAGCGCTCGAAGAAGGCGTCGTGGCCGGATATCCGGTGGTCGATGTGAAGGTCGCACTCGTAGACGGATCCTACCACAGTGTCGACTCTTCGGAGATGGCCTTTAAGATCGCCTCGGCCATGGCGTTCCGCAAAGGAATGGAACAGGCACAGCCGGTGCTGCTTGAACCGATCATGAATGTGGAGGTAACCGTTCCGGAAGCATTCATGGGCGACATCATGGGAGACTTGAACAGCAGGCGCGGCAGAATTCAGGGCATGGAACCGACAAACGGGCTGCAGAAAATTCGTGCTCAGGTGCCCATGGCGGAGATGTTCAGGTATTCAATCGATCTGCGCTCCATGACCCAGGGCAGGGGATTTTTCACCATGTCCTTTTCACACTACGAAGAAGTTCCCTATCAGGTGGCTGATCAGGTGATTGCCGCCGCCAGGGAAGCAAAGGCCAAGGAATAGCAAAGGTTTAATAAGGGGGGACGGATCTTAACCTAAAGGGTCCGTCCCCTTTTGCCATACTCAGCATTTCCGATCCTGCCTTCATGACTTTCCCCTTTTCCCTTTGATAAGCAGCAATATTCCTAAAATGTATAAATATTCCCTTTCTGTTTAAAGCTGTAGTCTAAGGGCTTTTATTTGCCGCTTTGCCGGCCACCGGCCAGGTATTTTTGCTTGAAGCGGCAGCAGAAGGGGGAATAAAGGTGGAATTCAGGATTATTTCCGATTCTGAGCAAAAAAAGTTCGATCAATTTATGAAAAAATGCCGTCATGGCCACATCTTTCAGTCTTACTTATGGGGAGAAGCAAAAAGGCCGGCCTGGTCACCGCTGCGTGTGGTCCTGGAAGAAGAAGGCCGGATCAGGGCTGCAGCCTCCATATTAAAAAGGCAGATTCCCATCCCGGGAAAATCTTTTTTTTACTTGCCGCGGGGGCCGGTTCTTGAAGACTGGGGAGATGCCCGGCTTTTCAATGCTTTCATGGCTCACCTGCAGCGGCTGGCCCTCGCCGAGAGGGCGGTCTTCATCAAGATGGATCCCTGCCTCAGCGAGGGCGATGCTATCCCGGCAGAGATGCTGGATCAAAAAAGATTCAAACCGATCCGGGATCATCACGATTTCGGAGGGCTGCAGCCCCGGTATACTTTTCGCCTGGATATTAGCGGCAGCCTGGACGAAATCATGAGTGCATTTCCCAAAAAGATCAGGTATAAAATCAAGTATGGAATCACCCGGGGCCTGACCTTTGACTCACCCGGAGAAGCAGGGTTGAACCCTTTCATGGAGATCATGCGCCAGGCCAGCCGGAGAGGAAATTTCGTTTTACGGAGTGCCGATTACTTTAGAAAACTATACCGGTTGTTGGCCGGGGATGACGCCATTAACCTGATCCTGGGTTACTACCAGGGGCAACCGATCATTGGCGGGATTACCCTCGCCTTCGGCGAACAGGCCTGGGCTGTGTACGGCGGGCAAATTGATAAAAGCCTGCATCTCTACGCCTATCATGCCCTGATCTGGGAGAGAATCAAATGGGCCAAGAGCAGGGGGGCCAGGTGGTTTGATTTTTACGGTGTGCCGGGAAAGGTGGAACCGTCGCACCCGCTCTATGGCCTCTATTATTTCAAGAAAAGTTTTGGCGGCCAGTTTTGTGCCTACATCGGTGAAATGGATCTGGTTCTGGTGCCGGGTCTTTACTGGCTCTGGTCCAATTGTTATCCCCTGGCCCGGGAGATGCTGCTAGCGTTTAAGAGGGGAGCCGGTAAATTTAACTACTTTACTGCGCGGCAAAAAATAGGATTTAACCGGGGCTAGCTTCCGATTCATTTTAAATTCCTCCTTTGACAAGAGCATGATCAATATTCATCGCTTGCTTAAGGATAAAGGTGCTTTAAGAAAACTTAACTCCATTATTTTTAAGGTTCAACTGGAGCAGCAGGGAAGCGGAAAAAAAAGGAGAATGCAAAAGAAGGGAACAGCGCATCGATACGACGGTGTTCTTCGCTTGCAAATCCCTTCCAGTGAAGAGCAGGGCTGATGTCTTCCCGTTGCTTTAAATTCATATACTATTACTGCTGAGTTTATTCGAAGCAGGGAAAGAGGGTGTTGAGCGTGCCGCAGAAAATGCTGGCGGTAATCTTTGGCGGTCGTTCCGGCGAGCATGTCGTTTCGCTGCGCTCCGCCGAGTCAATTATGAAAGCTGTAGATCGTGAGCGCTACCGGGTGATTCAGGTGGGGATTACGCGGGAGGGGCGCTGGATTACGGGGGATAGCGCCTGGCAGGTGCTCAGGGGTGAACGGCCCCTCTCTGAAGCGGCGGAGGCCGTTCTGTTAACCGATCCTTCCCGTCCCGGGCTGCTCAGCCGTCCGGCGGAAGGAGCGGCCTGGACTTTTCAACCGCTTGACCTGGCTTTCCCGGTGCTACACGGCCCATTTGGGGAGGACGGGACTGTGCAAGGCCTGCTGGAACTGGCCGGCATCCCGTATGTCGGTTCCGGGGTTTTGGCCTCGGCGGTGTCAATGGATAAAGTGGTTATGAAAATTTTATTCCAAAAATATCAGTTGCCGGTAGCCCCGTATCTCTATTTTTACCGCTGGGATTGGAAGCGCCGCAAGCGTGACCTGGCCGGCCGGATTGCGGCCGAGCTGGGTTATCCCTGCTTCGTAAAACCCGCCAACCTCGGTTCAAGTGTCGGTATTTCCCGGGTAATAGACGAAGAGTTTTTTTCCGCCGCTGTTGACGAGGCTTTGCTTTATGACGATAAAGTAGTGGTGGAAAAGGCCATCTCCGGGCGCGAAATTGAGTGCAGCGTGATCGGAGATCTCGAACCGCGTGCTTCCCGGCCCGGCGAAATTATTCCCTGCAATGAGTTTTACGATTACCGGGCCAAGTATCTAGATGATCGTTCACTTTTGATAGTGCCGGTAGAGCTGGGAGAGCAACTGGAAGAAAAAATTAAAGAGCTGGCTTGTGCCGCCTTTAAAGCGGTCGAAGCTTCCGGACTGGCCAGGGTGGACTTTTTCGTTAATACGGACGAGGGGCAGATTGTGATAAACGAAATAAACACCATCCCCGGATTTACTTCAATCAGCATGTATCCCAAGCTATGGGAAGTGAGCGGAATCAGTTATGGCGAGCTAATTAACCAACTGCTGGCGCTGGCCGAATCTCGCTTTCAGCGGCGCCGCGCATTGCGGACCGCGCCGCCGGAATAAGCTGCCATTGGCAGGAAATACGATCGCGCGTGTTGAAATCCATTTCTGCCGCTGGACAAGCCGGTTTAGAGCGGCTGCGTTTAATCAAGCTTACGACATCCTTGCTGCTCTCCGGTGGATAGAAGGAGGTGGATCATGACAAAAGGGGAACTGGTCATGGTTGTTGATGATGAGCGCACCCTGGTGAAAGCGCTCAAATTTAATCTCGAGAAAGAGGGTTACCGGGTCGAGGAGGCATACAACGGGGAAGAAGCGCTGCAAAAAATATTTGACCTGAATCCGGATATCGTTGTGCTCGACCTGATGCTTCCCGGTTTGGACGGTTTTGATGTCTGCCGGGAGATCAGAAAAAAGCTCGATGTGCCGATCATTATGCTCACCGCCCGCGGAGACGATATCGACAAGGTGCTGGGTTTAGAGCTGGGGGCGGATGATTACATGACCAAGCCGTTTAATCCCCGGGAGCTGATTGCCCGGATCAAGGCCATCTTGAGGCGGAGCGGAGGCAAAGAAGAGGGGGCCAAAAAACATATCCAGATCGGCGGGCTGCAGATTGATCTGATGCAGCACCGGGTGCGCTTGAACAACAAAGAGATTGAGTTGACCGCCAAGGAGTTTGCCCTGCTCAGCTTTCTCGCTTCCAACGCAGGCCGGGTTTATTCCCGGGAGCAGCTATTGGAGCAGGTTTGGGGTTATAACTTTTTTGGCGATGCCCGCACTGTGGACGTGCATATCCGGCACCTGCGAGAAAAAATTGAGGAGGATCCAAGCAACCCCAAGTTGATTATTACGGTTTGGGGAACCGGTTACAAGTTTAGGGAGGAGCTTTAATGTTTCATTTTCATAGCATTCGCTCCCGTTTAACGGTTACCTTTTTGCTGATTATTTTCGCGGTAATGTTGATTATCAGCGTTTTTTTATATAATCGCCTGGAGAGCTACTACCGGCATAACCTGCAGGACAACCTCTCCCGCTCCGGTTTTTTGGCTGCAGATTTCGTGATCGGTTATCTGCGCGAACCGCCGGGCGAGATCGAGATTACGTTGAGTGAAATGGCGGAAAATTTTAGCGCACAATCAAGGGCCAGGGTCATCTTTATTGATCAGAACGGTATTGTGATCGGTGACTCGGTGCGGATCGGCGCCCTCTTAGGACAATATCTGGACCGTGCCGAAGTAGAGGCTGCCCTGCAGGGACAGGTGGGCAGCAGCATTCAATTTAGCGAGAAGACAAACCAGCATGTGATGCAGGTGGCGGTACCGGTTCAGGAAGAGGGAAACCCTCCCCTCGGGGCGGTCTTCCTGTCGGCTTCGCTGCAGGATATTTCCAATATTCTCACCGATGTGCGCCGTTTTTTGCTCGGTGCCACCATCCTGGCGGCAGCGGTAGTCGGCGGCGGTTCGGTGATCCTGGCGCGCCGTTTTACTGAACCGATTGAGCTGTTAACCACGGCGGCGCGCCACATGGCCGAGGGGAAGCTCGGCGAGCAGATCAAGGTCTCTTCCCGCGACGAGATTGGCCATCTTGCCGAACAGTTCAACGTGATGTCTGCGCGGTTGAATTACTATACCGGCAGCTTGAAAAATTTTGTGACCAATGTTTCCCATGAACTGCGGACACCGCTAACCTCGTTAAGCCTGCTCATCAAATCGCTGAAAGAGTATCAAATGGAGCCGGAGCAGCAGCAGGAATTTTATGAAGATCTTGATCGTGAGGTGGAGCGGTTAATCGCCCTGGTGAACGACCTGCTGGAGTTGACTAAACTGGAAGAAACCGGCGTTCAACATGAGCCGGTAGCCCTGGATCAACTGATTGGTGATATCGTGAAACAGGTATCGCCTCGTTTTGCCCGGCAGGGGGTGCAGCTAATCAGCGAACTCCCCGCCGAACCTGTTGAAATTTCCGGTTCACCGCTGCAGTTGCGCCAGGTCTTGCACAACCTTTTAGATAACGCTTTGAAGTATACCCCCTCCGGTGGATGGGTCCGGGTGTCGGCCTGGCTCGAAGCAGATGGGGTTGGGGTGAGCATCGAGGATACCGGTTGCGGCATTCCGCAGGAAGATCAGCCGTACATCTTTGAGAGATTCTACCGGGTGGACCGGGCCCGCTCGCGGGAGATGGGTGGAACCGGTCTAGGCCTGGCCATCGTTAAGGAAACAGTAACTGCCCATGGAGGCAAGGTTTGGGTAGAAAGCGAAGAGGGAAAAGGGAGCACTTTTTACCTTCTTTTCCCTCGTTTGGTAAAAGAGGGCATTATTAAAGATTATTAACATTATATTAATGTTTTAGCTGATAAAATAGAGTTATGATATTTCATCATACACCTTCCGGGAGGCATTTATGAAGCGATTAAGGCCGGTCTACTGGTTAGCGGCGGCAGTCATTCTGGTGCTGGCTCTGGTTGCCGGATTGATGGACCGGGCTTTATCCCGGTTTGGTTCCGCCTCCCAGGAGGGAATGCCGGTAGAACCGAAAGTAAACAATGAAGAAAACAGTTTCGTCGACCTGTGGTTTGCGGGAGACGCGATCTTTGATCTGAGCGTGGATCGCAATATAAACGGAATCTTGTTTAGCTCTGCAAACAACACTGTCCGGCTATTGGACCGGGATCGCAGGCTGCGCTGGGAAAAAAGCTTTACTTCAGAGCCTCTGCAGGCCAAGCTCTCTTCGTGCGGGGGCTACCTGGCGGTGGGAACGGCAGGCGGCACCCTCTTCTACATGTCGGCAGACCAGCGCTTGTGGTGGGAAGCCCAAGAGGCCGAGCCCTTTTACCTGCTAGCCATCTCTGACAATGGCAGGTATGTGGCCGCAGGGCGCGGCAGCGAGGAGGAAAATAACTTTTCCCTGGATCTTTATGACCAGAACGGCACATTGAGGTGGAGCATGGAGACCGGCCGGCTGGAAAAGATATATTTTTCAGGGGAAACGGGTCAGGACCTTTTGTTTTACAGTTACCGGCAGGATGAATCCGTTGTTGCCGGCGCGGTAAGCCTGGAGGGGGAGCCGCTGTGGTCGGAGGAAGGTGTTTCCCTCGCCGCCCTATCACGGTTGAATAACCGGGTGGCCGCTCTGCGCGGTGATGAACTTTTGATTTACGATTACGAGGGCGAGCCGGTCTGGGAAACTCGAGCCCCTTTTTCGATCGCCAAGGTCCTGTTTAACCCGATCAATGGCAATGTTTTGATTTACTGCAACAGCGAAGGTTCCAAGGAGAACCTTTATTACTACACCGCCGGCGGTGAACTGCTGTGGATAAAACGGATCGCTGACGGTTCTCTTTACACTTTTACCGCTGACGGCCGTTATATTATCACCAGCTCGTGGC
Source organism: Bacillota bacterium (assembly GCA_012727685.1). Lineage (GTDB taxonomy): Bacteria > Bacillota > Dethiobacteria > DTU022 > DTU022 > JAAYGO01. Next base: position 56,566 of record JAAYGO010000143.1, read on the forward strand.
GCCACTACAAGGAAGACTACAGCCAGATGGTCCTGCTGGACGAAAGCGGCAATGAAATAAACCGCTGGGAAGTGGCCATGCGGGTAGAATATATGGTTGTAACCGGAAACCGCCGCCATATAGTGCTGGCCGGTGAAGACGGTTATATTGATATCCTTGATTTAAGTGAATTTCTCACCAGCGAGGATACGATCTCCCTGCAGGGAACATATTATAGCCCCGTGCTCTGGGAAAAACCTTCCGATACGAACCTGGTGACGATCTATTTTATTGGCGAACAGGGGCTTTTAGTGCCGGTCTCGCGCCCGGTCAGCGTTACTGCCAACCGCGTCCGCGCTGCGGTTGAAGAGTTGATTCGCGGCCCGGCCCGCGACAGCAACCTCTACCGCTCTTTCCCCAAGGATGCGCTGGTCAATTTGCTTTTTGTTGAAGAAGAGGGAGAGCTGGCGATCGATCTTTTACCGGAGGCCGCCGCCATGGCCGGTACCGCTCAAACCCAGCAGGCGCTGAATTCGCTGCGCTATACGATGGGATGCTATCCCGAGGTCCATGAAATCTATCTCACCGTGGAAGATCAGCTCATTGAAATATTTGGAGACGGCATGATCCTGGAGCAGCCGGTCACGCCGCGCTACTGGAAGCAGCCTGTATTTCTGCCCATGCTTGCCGGCGGAAGGTATTACCTGGTGCCCCGGGAAGCCGGGGATCTGGGTTTCGAACAAAGAGACATCAACGGCATGCTGGCGGCTTTGATCCAGCGGCTGCGCAATCTTTACTTTGTGCCCGGCGATTTAAAGCTTCTCGGGCTGGAGCTAGCAGACGGCACCTTAAAGGTCGACCTGAGCGAGTCGCTGCGCAACCTCTTTCCGGAAAGCGGCGGGGAAGAAGAAAAAATGCAGGCTGCCCTCTTCCTGGATGCCATTAAACTGACTGCCTTTAAAAACAGCGATGTGAAGAAGGTTGAATTGCTGATCGAGGGTGAAGCATGGTCTTTGCCGGAAGGATACCCCTCCCTGACGCAATCATTATCTGGCACTTTCTACATCAATCCGGAACCTTAACCCTCTATTTGTCATTTCCCCGATTTTGGGCTAAAATAATATGGTCAAACTATAAAGAAGAGGTCGTCATGCATACATATAAAGAAGAAATTGGCAGCATATTGCAGTCTTTGGTTGAGCTGGAACCGGCCAGGGTGGTTGAACTATTGGAGACTCCCCCCGACCCCGGCATGGGAGACCTGGCGTTCCCCTGTTATGTGCTGGCCCAGCGGTGGAAACAGCCCCCTGCCGCCATCGCCGCCAGGCTGGCCCGGGATCTTTCCGGGAAAAGGGGCCGGTTTTGGGAGAAGGCTGAAGCCAGGGGCCCCTATCTAAACTTCCATCTGGACGCGGCCGCCTTCGGCCGGGAAGTTCTGGAGCAGATTTCCGCTGCGGGAGAACGCTACGGCTGGAGTGAAAGCGGCCGGGGGAAAACCGTTGTCATCGACTATTCGTCGCCCAATATTGCCAAGCCCTTTGGGATCGGCCATCTTCGCTCCACCGTGATTGGACATTCGCTCTACCTCATTTTCCAGGCGCTGGGCTACCGCTGTATCGGGATCAATCACCTCGGCGACTGGGGAACCCAGTTCGGCAAGTTAATTGTGGCGTATGAACACTGGGGCAACGAGGCGGAGCTGCTGGCTGATCCGGTCAACTATCTTTTTGAGCTTTATGTCCGCTTTCACCGGAGCGCCGAGGAAGAGCCCGCCCTTGAAGACGAGGCGCGCGCCTGGTTTAAACGGCTGGAGGAGGGCGACCCGCAGGCTGTCGACTACTGGACCAGGTTCCGGAGCCTCAGCCTGGAAAATTATGAAAGCATCTATGATCTGCTGGGGATCAAATTTGAATATTACCATGGCGAAAGCCATTACAACGATCGCCTCACCGGCGTCATTCGCCTGGTGCGCGAAAAGGGGATCGCCGTCGAAAGCGAAGGGGCGCTGATCGTAGATCTGGAGAAGTACGGCCTGCCGCCGGTCATGCTTCAGAAAAAGGATGGCGCCACCCTTTATCTCACCCGTGACCTGGCTGCAGCCATCTACCGCTATGAGACTTTTCATTTTGACCGGGCCTTGTACGTGGTCGGTGCGGAGCAAAAACTACACTTCCAGCAACTGTTCAAGGTGCTGGAGCTGCTCGGCTTTGACTGGGCCCGCAACTGCGTGCACGTCCCCTTTGGCTTGATCCATTTTAAGGAAGGACGCATGTCTACGCGCGAGGGCAAGATCATCTTCCTGGAAGAGGTCCTCCAGAAGGCCATTAAAATGGCGCGCGAGATTATCGAGGAAAAGAATCCGGGCCTGGCCGACAAGGATGCCGCCGCCCGGATCGTGGGCCTGGGGGCGGTCCGCTTCGGCGATTTAAGCAATGATCGGATCAAGGATGTTGAATTCGATTGGGACAAGGTTCTTGATTTCTCCGGCGAGACGGCGGCCTACATTCAATATGCCCATGCCCGCATCTGCAGCATTCTGCGCAAGGCCGGAGGCGTTAAGGCGGAATGGGCTATCGGGGCTACAGCTTTACAGGCTGAAGAGGAAAAGGCGCTGATTAAAACCCTGGCCTTGTTTCCGGAGAAAATCGAGGCAGCCGCCGAAAGCTACCGCCCATCTACAATAGCACGCTACCTGATTGACGTGGCCCGGGATTTTAACCGCTTTTACCACAACTGCCCGGTGTTAAACAGCGATCCCGCCCTGCAGCAGGCACGGCTGCTGCTCATCGACGCCGTGCGCCTGGTCCTGGTAAACGGGATGGGATTGCTGGGGATCGAGTCTCCGGAGGAAATGTGAGCGCGGCTACAACTGATTAATAAACAGCCTGCGGTGGAGGTATAGTCAATGCTAGATTTGAAATTTGTGCGCGAGAACCCTGAAAAGGTTCGGGAAGCGATGGAGCTAAAAGGAGAGTGGGCGGACCTGGACCAGCTTATGGAGCTCGATCGCGAGCGGCGCGATCTGTTGCAGAAGGTGGAAGATCTAAGGCAGTTGCGCAACCGGGTCTCCAAGGAAATTGGCCGCGCCGGAGCCGGTGCAGAGATGGCACAAAAAAAAGAAGAGATGCGCCGGGTTTCGGAAGAGATTAAAACGCTGGAGCAGCAGTTGCGGGAGATCGATTCAGGCATGGAGCAGATCTTGCTGTGCATCCCCAACCTGCCCGATCCCGCCGTCCCCCCGGGCAAGGATGAAGAGGACAATGTGGAAGTGCGCACCTGGGGCACTCCACCTTCATTTGCTTTCAGCCCGCGCCCCCACTGGGAAATCGGCGAAATGCTTGATATCCTCGATTTCCCCCGGGCCGGGAAAATTACCGGCACCCGCTTTGCCCTCTACCGGGGAGCGGGAGCCCGGCTCGAACGGGCCTTGATCAGTTTTATGCTGGATCTGCACACCATGCAGCACGGCTACCGGGAGATCTTCCCCCCCTTCCTGGTGAATACCGCTTCCATGACCGGCACCGGCCAGCTTCCCAAGTTTGCCGAGGATGCCTTCCGGGTGGAAGGGACCGATTACTACTTGATTCCCACGGCCGAGGTGCCGGTGACCAACCTGCACCGGGATGAGATTCTCGATGGGGCCGAGCTGCCCCTTTACTATGTTGCCTACAGCGCCTGTTTCCGCGCCGAGGCAGGTGCGCACGGCCGCGACACGCGCGGCCTGATCCGCCAGCACCAGTTTAACAAGGTGGAGCTGGTCAAGTTTGTCAAGCCTGAAGAATCGATGGAGGAACTGGAAAAACTGGTTGCCGACGCCGAAAAGGTGCTGCAGCTCCTGGGGCTGCCCTACCGCGTGGTTTTAATTTGCAGCGGCGACCTCGGCTTTTCCGCGGCGAAGAAATATGACCTGGAGGTCTGGATGCCCGCTGCGGATCGCTACCGGGAGGTCTCTTCCTGCAGCAATTTCCTCGATTTCCAGGCCCGCCGGGCCGGGATCCGCTACCGCCCCGCCCCGGGGCAAAAAACCAGCTTTGTCCATACCCTGAACGGCTCCGGCCTGGCGATCGGGCGCACGGTGGCCGCCATCCTGGAGAACTTCCAGCAGGAAGACGGCAGCGTGCTTATTCCGGAGGTGCTGCGGCCATACATGGGTGGATTGGATAAAATCACTGCTCCTTAAGGCTGCGCCGTGGATAGGGTGAAAATGCCCGGGCAGTTCCCCTCTCGGTGGCCGGGAAACGAGGCCTTTCGTTCGTTGACAACGGCAGGGCTGTTTGTTATACTTAATCATGCACCGCTTGAGGAGGGGTGTCCGAGCGGTTTAAGGAGCCGGTCTTGAAAACCGGTGACCCGAAAGGGCCGTGGGTTCGAATCCCACCCCCTCCGCCAGGAAAGGCACACGGAGAGATGGCCGAGAGGTCGAAGGCGGTCGCCTGCTAAGCGAATAAGTGGGTAACAGCCTGCTTCGAGGGTTCGAATCCCTCTCTCTCCGCCACGCGCGCCCGTAGCTCAGTCCGGATAGAGTAACTGACTACGAATCAGGAGGCCGCAGGTTCAAATCCTGCCGGGCGCACCACAAAAAACCTAATAAAGGTTTTAAAGGTTTATGGCCGCTTTGAAAGGCGGTCATTTTTTATATGGAGTTATTGGTAAATTTATGCTATATTATTATAAAAAATCGGGAAAAAGTATAATAACAAACTGCTTTGCTCATTGTTATTATAGTCAAAGATAATATAGCAGGAAAATAATGGTATAGATGGGAGGCCTATTAAAAATGACTCGTGCAGGAAAATACGTTCAACAACCGGGAGGTTATAAAGCATTTATACCTAATAATCTTCCACCAGATCCACCTATCACTTATGATGGTGAATTATCAATTTTGCTTGAAGAAGCCAGCCTTGCATTGGGTGAATTGAAAGGGCTCGCTGAAATAATACCCAACCCAAATTTTTTTATTACCATGTATGTACGAAAAGAAGCTTTACTAAGTTCGCAGATTGAGGGAACCCAGGCCTCGCTGGTAGATTTAATTGATGCGGAAACGAAAAAAGATTATGCCATACCAGCCGAGATTCGAGAAGTAAGAAATTATATCGAGGCATTGTATTTTGGTTTAGAGCGGGTCAAAGAATTGCCAGTTTCTTTGAGGCTATTAAAAGAAATCCATAAGATTTTACTTAAAGATGTGCGTGGCAGCACCCGTAATCCCGGAGAGTTCCGCACAGTACAAAACTGGATCGGGGCAATGGGTACGGATATTAACGATGCTGATTTTGTTCCACCACCAGTACCGGAAATGAAGCAGGCTCTCTACGATTTTGAGCTTTATTACCATAATGGGAAAAATGAACCACCTTTAATAAAATGCGGTTTATTGCACGCTCAGTTTGAAACAATTCACCCGTTTCAAGATGGTAATGGAAGAATTGGAAGGTTGTTAATTACCTTTTTCCTTTGTGAACAGGGTATTTTGCCTAAGCCCCTGCTTTATCTTAGCTATTATTTTAAAAAGAATCGGCTGCGATATTATGAAATGTTGATGAATGTCCGTGATCATGGTGATTGGGAAGGATGGTTAAAGTTTTTTTTAAGAGGTATTACAGAAGTGTCGCGCCAAGCCGTGAATACGGCAAAACAGATATTGACCCTGATGGATCAACATCGAAGTATGATTATTCAGCGTCTGAATACGACGAATGCACTGGCCTTATATGATTTACTATTGGTGATGCCAATTGTAAAAGTAAGATATGTCCAAGATAAATTGAATGTCACTTATGCAACCGCTAATAAATTGGTTGGACAATTTGTCGATTTAGGCCTTCTGCGACCCCGGGAAGATGCAAAGAGAGACCGGACCTTTGTCTATTCCGATTACCTGAAAATACATCAGAAAGGAACCGAACCTTTGTGATCATGGCAACCGGCCATAGCAGGAACCTTGTGTTTTTTGTCAAATAATTGGAAACAGGGACTAAATTGCTGAATATAAAAGGAGATGTATATGAGTCAGAACGGCAATAATCATATCGAGTCCCGCCTCTGGAGCGCCGCCGATGAGCTGCGGGCCAATTCAAAGCTGAAGTCGTCAGAATACTCTGTCCCCGTCCTGGGCTTGATTTTCCTGCGCTATGCGGACTACAAGTTCTCCCTTGCCGAGAAGGAACTAACCGGCAAACAAACCGGCCGCCGCACAATCGGTCCGGCCGACTACCATGCCCGGGGCG
>JAAYGO010000248.1 GCA_012727685.1 Bacillota bacterium
ATTTACCTTCCCTGAATTACAGTGCCGCGGCCATGCTGGCCCAGCTGCACGGCAGGACTGGCTACTTTCCCTCAATTCTGCGGCTGCGCCCGGTCAGCGGGGACCTCACGCCCCGCTTCGAGGCCGCCGAAATCATTAACCTGCAAGCCATGCGCGAGCGGGCGAGAGAGAAACGGTAACGAGGGCATTTATGATTCTAGACTATTTGTATTAATGACAGGGGTGTTTAAATGCAGTTAACTATAACCTTTACCACACCGGAGCCGGTGGAGCTGCCGGTCCACTACGGTCATCTTGTCCAGGGAATGATTTATCACGGCATGGAGAATCCGCTGCTCAGCCGCTACCTGCATGAGCACGGCTTCCAGTTAGAAAAACGCCGCTTTAAACTTTTTACCTTTTCACGGCTGATGGGACAGGAAATACAGTTTAACCGGCCCCAAAAAACCCTGACACTAACCCCGCCGCTTAAGCTGGTCATTTGCTCGCCTATCTCTTACATCTTGCAGGAGTTGGGTACCGGCTTCTTGCGGCAGGGGCAGATCCGTATTGGTGACGCGCGGCTTAATGTAAAAGAGATCGCTACGATGCAACCCCATGTCGAATCTGACCGTATTCATGTGCGCATGCTCTCGCCGATGGCTGTCTACAGCACCCTGCCGTCCGCTAACGGGCGTAAATTTACTTACTACTACTCCCCGTTCGAACCCAAGTTTAGCGAACTAACCGGCGCCAACCTGATCAAAAAGCACTATTTAATCCACGGAGGGCCCCCTTTATCAGAAATATTTTATATCAGGCCTCTCCAGGTAACCGAAAAAGACTACACTATCACTTACTATAAAAATTTTATCATAAAGGGCTGGATGGGCATATACGAACTGCAAGGTGACCCGGCCCTGCTGCAGATCGCCCTCACCGCCGGGCTGGGTGCAAAAAATTCGCAGGGGTACGGGTGCTGTCTAATGGAGGAGCAAGAGAACTCAGACAATTAGAAAGTTCGTTTTAGGAGGAGTTGAAAACTTATTAAGTTATCTTATTTGATACCATCGTCTAACGCAGTTTTCCGGAATACCTATTACATCTTGAAAAACACTTTGACCATTGCATTCCAGCTTATGTAAATCGACATCTTTTGTTTTTTCCATTTGTTAGGAGGAATATATATGGGACAAGTAAAAACGTGCACACTTGTTTCCACGGTAGGTACAAGCCTGTTTACCAATCTAAATCGCCTGCTCCATAAATCTCTGACGCCAGATGATCATACTAAAATAAAAGGCCTTGAACCGAGAATTATAGAGAAGATCAAGAGACATTATGAGGCATCGAACTGGCAGGCTCTTGGACAGGCACTAACGGAGTTACCATGCGACGCTTATATATGCGGAGCAGAGATCAATTCGATAAACGCTCTGTCTAAGAAAGACTGGCTAGGAGTATGGCGCATTATCTTTTTGGTCTCCGATACAGAGGCAGGCAAACAAACGGGCGAAGTTCTCATCGCTTATTTTGGGAATTGCAAAGAGAAATTTGGACTGCAAAAAACAGAGTACCGCTGTATCAAAGATCTTCAAGATGCTCGCCCCTGGGATTTCCGCACCATGGGGCTAAGAAATTTAGTAAGAGAAATAGGAAATATTTATAAAGAAGTAGGCGGCTCCCCTTACCTTATCATCGATGCGACAGGGGGTTATAAAGCCCAGATTGCTGTCGCTTCCCTCATCGGTGTAGCCCTGGACGTCGATGTATATTACAGGCACGAAAAATTTGGCGATATCATATCATTTCCGCCTCTCCCTGTTACCTTCGATTATGAACTTATCGGCAGGTATGGGCGCCTGCTTCATGCATTTGAGGAAAGTATGCAGCTGACCGAAGACGAAACTGATTCCATCGACGAAGAGCTCAAGATCTTGCTTGATCAAGAAATAATTGATGATAAGCTTTACTGGGCACTCTCACCGATTGGCGAAATTTTTCTTACGGGTTTTCGTCTGCGAAATCCCAAGCCGGTAGAGCTTCCTAACGCTTTACCAGAAGAGAGAAAACCCCCTGAATTTCCTGTTCATCATTATCCAATCGGCTTTAAAGACTACGTCAGGAAGGTATGGAGCAATACGCCATGGATTACAAGATGCGTCACTGAAGATTACTCGGGTCAGGCTGGCATGAAAAAGAATGGCTTTGATCTTCGCGAAGAGCCTGGAGGCAATTTTGTAATTATAGGGATTTATGTTGATCATTCAGGCTTTGCTGGCAGGTTTAAGGTATTGACTACCAGCGCTAAGCGCACCGAGCTTGGTTGGGCGGTTGATTATTTAAACCAGAAATTCGCTGGATCAGAATAATTTCGGTGAAAGAGGTGATTGGGGATGGGTAGAAAGCTGCCCATGGAATGTCCGGCAGCTCCGGAAAAAGCTTTTGAAGATTTTGAAAAGGAGCGGATATGTCAAACTACATATCACATTGAGTTAGTTACCCCTCTTTTTGGGGGAGGTGCTGTCCCGGGGGAAAATGACCCCGTTACCTTAATCAGGGGGCCGGGCATCAGGGGCAACTTGCGCTTTTGGTGGCGGGCTACTCGGGGAGCTAAATTTGAGAATGTTGAAGAACTTCGAAAACGTGAAGGTGAAATTTGGGGCACATCCAGCTATTCAAGCCCTGTAACCATAATTATCAAAGACGAAACAAAAAGCAAAGGCGAGCAATGGGCAAGATATGAGCTTGATCAGAAAAAAAGAGGCGTGAAAAGTCTACCAAAACCTATTGATAAAAATTTCAAGATGTATGCCTTGTTCCCATTTAAAGGAAAGGCCGAGAAAGGGATAATAATAGAACAACCTTCTATTGTTACAACAAAGGCGTCTTTTAATTTGGTTTTGAAATGGCCTAGAAATATTGATCTGTTCATGGAGATAGAAGCTGCGGTCTGGGCCTGGGTAAACTTTGGCGGCCTTGGAGCTCGGACCCGCAGGGGCTGCGGTGCTCTGTACTGCTCGACACTTTCTCCTTCCTGGGAGAACGTTAACTCGCTTAAGAATTGGTACAAGCGCTGCTTGGACAAGTACTCTATAGAACTACCTACAGAAACACGCGGCTGGCCGACACTACCTACACATGAGGAAATTTTACTAAAAACAAAAAACAACAGAGTAAACGTTATGAAACCTCTGGAAGCTTGGTCAAAAACAATTGAGGCTTTGGAAAATTTCAGGCAAGGAACTGGCATAGGCCGTCGGAGTAAAAACAAAGGCAAGTACGGTCGCTCCCTTTGGCCAGAAGCTGACAGCTTAAGAAATATAACCGGCCAGGCACAAAAGAGTTTTCAAAACCGAATTACCGGCAACAAAGACGCTTTCCCAAGAGCAGAATTTGGGCTTCCAATAGTGTTTCATTTTAAAGATGGTTCACCTAAAGGAAACGATCCGGCCGACTGTGAACTTTTGCCGCCATGTGATTTACAGCGGATGAGCAGCCCGCTAATCTTAAACCCATTGGCCGTGAGTCCTGATCAAGCCGTTTCCATTATCCTGCCGCTTAGAACCAACCTTCCGGGAGGAGTAACAGTCAAATATACCGATGCCAGCA
>JAAYGO010000246.1 GCA_012727685.1 Bacillota bacterium
CACATACCTCCTTCACGCTCCGATAAAATTAAAACGCCCCTACCTCCAATGGGGACAGGCATACGCTCTGTCCCCTGACCTTATTCACACTCGTTCACAGTCGTTCCAGTCTCAGTGACAAGCGACAAAGGTTTTTTCGCCCTGACGGTGCCCCCGCCCGGCGGGGGCATGGGGTATACTCTGAAAAGCAAAATGTTTTTATGATTCCGCTGCTAACTGGCTCTTGGCAGTATCGGCTTCCCAGATCCGGTCGGCCCTTTGCTTCCAATTGGCGGCAACCCGGTCCATGGTGCGGGCATGCTCGCCCTCCAAGATGGCGGCGGCACCCGGGTGCGTCTCTTTGGCCCCGCTTTCGCCCACGATTTCGCGCAGCGCCTCCGGCACGTCGATTAAGGGGCAGGGACGCAGCAAGTTATCGCTGAAAGGCAGCCGCTTCTGGTAAGCCTTGAAGATCGGATTTTGCAGGATCTCCACCAGGGACTTGCCGAAAATGGTATCGACGGCAAAATGGACAAAGGCGCAGGGTTCCACGTCGCCCCGGGCGTTGATATGAAAGTAGCGGCGCCCGCCCGCGATGCAGCCGCCGGTCAGATGGCCGTCGTTCCAGAAATCGGCGATCTGGATCGGCTTGTGCGTGCGGATATGGCGAACACGCCGGACCAGGGCTTCGCGCTGCTCCGGTGTGAGCATGAGATCAAAATCGGGGTTGCTGCCGATGGGGATGTAGTGGAAGGACCAGCCGTAGAGGGCGCCCTTCTCAATGATCATATCGATGAACTGATCCGAAAATAGTTCTTCCCAGTTGTGGCGGGTTACAGTCACGCTGATCCCGAAAGCCACCCCGTTTTCCTTTAAATGATCCATGGCCGCCATGACCCGATCAAACACACCTTTCCCCCGGCGCCGATCGGTAGTTTCGCGCCAGCCTTCCAGGCTGATCGCCGGGCTGATGTTGCCTGCTTCGCGCATGCGGCGGGCCATCTGCGCATCGATCAGCGTGCCGTTGGTATAGAGCATGAAGGCCACATCGCTATGCTTCTGCGCCAGATCGAGCAGGTGCGGCCACAGCAAGGGTTCGCCCCCTGACATGGTGATAAAATGAATGCCCAGCTCCTTTGCTTCCGATACGATCCGATCTACCTCTTCAAATGAGAGCGTATGGTGCTTTTCGTAAGCGCCCGCCCAGCAGCCCTGGCAGCGCAGGTTGCAATTGCTGGTCGGGTCGATCAGGATCGTAAACGGCACACTGACCCCCAATTCAGCGGAGAGGCGGTGCTGCTTTGGCACGCCGATTAAGCTGGCATTGACGAAATAATTAAATAATAGCCGGTAGCGCACGTTTTCATCCAATTCGGTGAAAATGCGCCTGATGAACTCCTTTACTGCCGGATTGCTGTTGTAGGCGTCCCGGATCGTCCTGATCTTGTCGCGGTGGTCGGATAGGAGTGCCGCCTTGGAGGCCAATTCCAGGATGTTGGATAATTTCTTTAAGGGATTAGTTTGAAGATAACGCAGCAACTGTTGCAATGTTTTCTCCCCGAAAAAACGCTTGGCCGTTTCCATGCCAGGTAACATTATAATCCTCCTCCTTAGGTGAGTGATCATTATGCAGCACGGTTCGGACTAAGC
>JAAYGO010000040.1 GCA_012727685.1 Bacillota bacterium
GGGCCGCTTAACCATATGTGGAATATCTGCAAGGGGGAAAAATGACTTGTGCTGCTTGCTTTTGGTGGCAACACTTGATACAATAGCCACCGGGAAGCCTGCAGTACGGGTTATCTAAACAGGGGAGTAGCTAGCGGCCTGGTGGTGCTCCTGGACTTCAAATCCAGTGGTGGGTGCGCTCCATCCACGGTGGGTTCGATTCCCATCTACTCCCGCCAGTAAAGATAAGCGCAGGGCATGCGTAAGATGTTCTGCGCTTTTTGGTGTGCCCGGCATCTATATATTTCGGTTTATGGTTCCTCATTCCGATCAATGCTTCATTGTATCCCCAAATTGTATCTTACTTGACAAGAGAATAGTAATATATTATTGTATATCTTGTAAGTATGAAATACAAAGCAAGCCATGGATAACGAAGGTGGGATTAATTATGGAGGCTCCGGAAGGGAAAAGGTTTTATGGCTCGGTAACGGTAAGCGAGCGGGGACAGATCGTGATCCCTGCGCAGGCCAGGAGTGATTTTGGCATTAAACCCGGTGATAAGCTGTTAGTTTTCGGCGATCTGGAGAGAGGGTTGGCCATGGCCACATTCGATATTATGCAGAAAACGATGGAAGGCGCTATGAGCCTGTACCGGGAAATTGAACAGATTACAGAAAAAGACGGTCAAAAGGGCGGAAAGGATGCTGATCATGATGAATGATCATGGAGAGTGGTACAGCATCCAGACTTTTGACCTTACCAGAAAATATGGAGCGCGGACTGCTGTAAACTCCATTAATCTCTCGATCAAGCAAGGAGAGCTGTTTTCCCTGCTTGGTCCCAACGGCGCCGGTAAGACAACGACCATAAAAATGCTTTCATGTCTCTTGAAACCGACTGCCGGCACGGCGGTGGTGATGGGCCATGATATTCAAAAAACCCCGGCGGCAGTCAAGCAGATCTTAAATGTCTCCCCCCAGGAGACAGCAATTGCCGGGCGTTTAACTGCGTGGGAAAATCTCCTCATGATGGGCGGGGTGTACGGATTAAGCAAAGAGATGGCAAAAAAAAGGGCTAAGGAGCTGCTCGCCCTATTTGACTTAACCGCCCGGGCCGGAGAGCAGGTGAGGAAGTTTTCCGGAGGGATGCAGCGCCGCCTGAGCATCGCCATGGCTTTAATTTCGGATCCGCAAGTATTATTTCTCGATGAGCCGACTTTAGGCTTAGATCCCCAGTCCAGAAGGGCGATGTGGCAGCAGATCGAAAAACTTAAAGGGGAGAAGACGATTCTGTTGACGACCCACTACCTTGAGGAAGTCGATGCCCTTGCGGACCGGGTGGCGATCATCAAGGAAGGTGAAGTCGTTGCCCTGGGCACACCGGACGAACTGAAAGAAAACCTCCAGGGGATGCAGACCATGGTCGTCAGGGCGCAAAACCTGACGATGGAAATTGCGGCGGGATTAAAAAAAATTTACCCGCATACCAAAATGAAGGAAAGCGGCCTTGAAATAAGGGCAAAAGAACTTATATTTGATGATATAGTTGATTATCTTCGTGAAAATAACGTTAAAATCAATTGGCTGTCCATGAAGGAACCTTCGTTGGATGATGTCTTCTTAAGTTTAACCGGAAAGGAGGGGGCGACAGATGAGGTTTCTTAGTTTAGCCGGCAGAAATATCAAGGAAATATACCGTGATCCCGCCGCCGTGATCATGGGGGTGATCATGCCTGCTGTGCTGCTGTTGCTGTTTGCTTCGATGGGGCAGGGGGCTGCTCCCGTAGATATTTTTACGGTTGACGGTCTTACGCCGGCGGTTACTGTCTTCAGTTTCGGCTTTCTGACACTGTTTTCCGCTATGCTGCTGGCCAGAGATCGAGAAAGCGCTTTCTTAACCAGACTCCTTATCGCGCCGCTTAAAGCAACAGACTTTATTTTGGCTTACATGTTGCCGTTTTTGCCGGTGGCAGCTCTCCAGATCGTCGTCTGCTTAACGGCCGGATCATTGATGGGGATGAAAGCCGGTTTTAGTTGGGCTCCGTTTCTGGTAGTTATGTTTATCCTGGCGGTCGCCTGCATTGGCATCGGCATGATTTTGGGCTCTCTTTTCTCGGTAAACATGGCTCCTCCGGCAGGGTCTTTAGTCGTGGTGATTATCGGATTATTCGGTGGGGTCTGGATGCCGCTCAAACAGGTCGGCGGTATTTTTGGGGCTGTCGGTTACGCCCTTCCTTTCGCCCATGCGGTTGATGCCGCCAGGGCCATTGTCAAAGGGGCCGGGATGGGCGATATTACGGTTGAGCTCTACTGGCTTCTGGGCTATACAGTGCTCTTTTTCCTGCTCGGGGTTTTCTTCTTCCGGTGGAAGACAAAACAGTAGGTGCATTCAATCAAGCTGAAAAAGCTCTTCCACCGGAGTCTTCAGGAGCCGGGCCAGTTTTATGGCCAGGACCAGGGTGGGGTTATATTTCCCATTTTCAATGGCGTTAATAGTCTGGCGCGTCACACCAGTATCCCTGGCTAGATCTTCCTGCCGTAATCCAAGTTCTTTACGCAGCATCCTTATTTTATTCTTCATCCTCGCCACCGCTGATTCTTTTTGTATAGATTAAACGGGCAATCATGTATACCAGGTTCTGGCTAATTAAGATGATGAATGGCCAGCCGACTTCTGCCATGATTAATTCATAAAATGCCCAGATTGCCAGTGCGCTGATTGAATAAATGTAAGCCAAACGCAGGGCTTTGAATGTGATCTCCATTTCCATTTCATCCTGGCGGCGAAAACCAAGTTTTTTAAAAAGACCCTTCACTTGTGCAAGCCTCCCGCGTTCATAATGTAAAACTTATTTGACATTATTAATGTAGCAAGAGAGTGTTAAAAAGTCA
>JAAYGO010000123.1 GCA_012727685.1 Bacillota bacterium
AAAATGAAAAGCAAGAGCAAGGCGCTTTATCTACTGGCAGCGTTAATCCTGGTGTTCGCGCTGCCGGCTGCGGGCTGCGCACCCGCCATCAAAGCCGGAACTGTTACGATCAAGGGCGATGTGGCCAATGTTCTGGAATTTTCCGATCTCAAAGCACTGCAGAAGGTCTCCCTTAACGGGCAGCGCTACCGGGCCATACCGCTGGCGACAGTGCTGGAGCAGGCCGAGCCTTACGGCCTACGCCGGGTGACCTTCGTGGGGGGAGACAATCATTCGGCCATCATCGAGGTGGCGGATCTTGCCGGAAGCTACCTGGCCTGGAGCGGCGAGCACTACTGGCATTTTGTTTCGGAGCGCTATCCGATCAATACGGCGATTAAGGATATTAAAGAGATCATCGTCGAAGGGGACGGCAGCCACGGTCTGCATATTACCACCTATGGCCGGGATTACCCGGTGCTCTCTCCCGGGCAGATGCTCGGCAGCAGCCACTGGCTATATTTTCACGAGCAGGGGAGCTCGTCCCGGGAAGTGGATGGAGAGCACTACGGCGGGACCGTGATCTCCCGCCATGCTGTGCGGCAGCTCCGGGACCTAGTTCCCGGCTCCGCCCAAAAGGTGCTGGCGATCGGGCTGGACGGCAGCATGCACCGGCTCAGCATGGAAAGCTACGTGGAGGCCTATGGGAACGGGATCTATCTCAATAAATTTGACCATAAACCGCGCCTTCCCCTGGCCGGGCTGGTGCTCGATCCGCCGGAAAGATGCATCACCGACCTGTTTGGCGATGTGCTGGACAGGGTAGAGCGGGGTGAAAGGGTCCTGGTGGTCCTGGTGGACGGATTCGGCTACCCCCTCTATGAAGCGGCCGTTAACGAGAACCTGGCGCCGCATATCCTCGACGGCGCCAAAGTGGACCAGGCTATAAGCGTTTATGTGCCGATCACCAACTGCGGATGCGCCGCCATGCTCAGCGGCGAAACCCCGGACGTGAACGGGGTGCACAGCAGGCAGGATCGCGAGTTGAAAGTGCCGGGACTGCTGGAAGAGTTGGCCAAAAGGGGTAAAAAAGGCGTCATCTTTGAAGGCCAGACCATCATTCTGAAGATGGAAGGGGAAGTCGTCCTCAATAGCGACCGGGACAAAGACGGTGAAACCGATGATGATATTTTAGAAAGCGCCCTGGAACAGCTGGACGGATATGACATGGTCTTTGTGCATTTCCACTCGGTGGATGACTACGCCCATAGCTATGGCCCCCTGGCGGCGGAAACAAAGCAGCAGTTGAGTGTAGTCGACGCTTATGCAGGCCAGCTTTTTGCCGCCTGGGAAGGCAGCAGGATCGTGCTTGCCGATCACGGCCAGCACAAAACCGATGACGGCGGGAACCACGGTGAATTCAGGTACGAGGATCTGTATGTCCCCTACATTTACTATGATGAGTAGCGCCCTTCTCTGGAAGCGGCAACGTGAACTAGTGCCAGTAAGAATAAACTGCATGCGGGGTGAAGAGGCGTGAAATCAAAATGGCTGGTCATCATCATTGTGGTCTTAGTGATTGTGGTGGGGGTGCTCGCCTTCATTAACCGGGAACAGCTGGCCGGGAAAAGGGCTCTGATTGAAAACCCGGGCATTTTGATCGCCCATCAAGGCGCAGAGGTCGCCACGATTTACCTGGAAGAGATCCGCGGGCTGGGTGAAGAGGAATTCGATATCGTGCTGCGCTCCAGCGGGAAGCCGCCGCGCGACCTTACTTTAACGGGCGTACCGCTGAAAGCTTTGCTGCAGAAAGCAGATGCTTCGCTCATGGAAAGCGCCAGCCAGGTGCTAGTCCGGGCCATCGACGGCTACTCCGTGGCCTATACCATGGAAGAAGTGCTGCTGGATGATCATGTCTTCCTGGTCTATTTGAATAGCGGCGAACCCCTGGGAACCAAGGAAGACGGAGGTTCCGGTCCCCTCATGATGGTGCCGCGCCAGGATGAGTTTGGGCAGAGGTGGTGCAAGTTCGCTGTTGAGGTTGTGCTGGAGTGACGGCTGTCCTTGCCGTAAAGGGTCTTTCGCTGGGTTATCGCGAAGGGGAATGGTTATGCCGCCATCTCAACTTTAGCTTGCAAGAGGGTGAGCTGCTGGGGGTGATCGGTCCCAGCGGCTGCGGCAAGAGCACCCTGTGCCTGGCTTTAAGCGGGATTATCCCCCACCGGGTGGAGGGGCATATGGAAGGCGATGTTTTCCTGCTGGGGGAAAATACCCGCAACCTTTCCCTGCCCCAGATCGCCACCCGGGTTGGAATTGTGTTTCAGGATCCTGAAACACAGCTCTTTTTGCCGCAGATCAGGCAGGAACTGGCCTTCGGGCCGGAAAACCTCTGTCTGCCCCGGGAGGAGATCGCTCGCACGGTAGAGGCGGTGACCGCCATGACGGCGATTGAGGAGCTGTTACCCGAAAATCCGAACGAGATTTCCGGGGGGCAGCGTCAACTGGCAGCCCTGGCGGCTGTGCTCTGCCTTGATCCGGCGGTGCTGATCTGCGACGAGGTGGTTTCACAACTGGATGAGGCAAGCTGCCGGCGCATCCTGGAGTTGATCGGCCGGTTGAAAGAACAGGGGAAAACCATTGTGATGGTCGATCACAACCTTTCCCGCCTGCAGCTGGCCGACCGGATCCTGGCCCTGAACGGTAGCGGGCTTTGCCTGCTGGGACCGGCCCGGGATTTCTTGAACAATCCCGCCCTGCTGGCCCAGTGTTTCGGCGGCTCAAGCGGGAAGGCGGTTATGTGATGGCCTTTTGGGAAGTGCAAAATTTAAGCTTTGCCTATCCCCGGCGGGAAGAGCTGCTGCACTCCCTTTCGTTCACGATCGAAGAGGGAGAAGCGGTAGCCCTGATGGGACCCAACGGGAGCGGTAAAACCACCCTGGGCAAGCTCCTGGTCGGCATTTTAAAGCCCTCGGCGGGGCAGATCCTCCTGGAAGGCAGCGACCTGGCTGAGCTCAGCCTGGCGGAGATCGGGGCAAAAGTCGGTTATATCTTTCAAAACCCGGAGAAGCAGATTTTTACTCCTTCGGTAGAAGAAGAGATCGCTTTTGGCCTGCGCTTCCGGGGCTATGATGAAGCGGAAACCCGGCGCCGGGTTAATGACATGCTCGCATATTTCGAGCTGACCCATTGCGCCGGACAGTTTCCATATAATTTAAGCCAGGGGGAAAAGCAGCGCCTGGCCATCGCCGCCGTGCTGGCCCTGGAGCCGCGCTTT
>JAAYGO010000194.1 GCA_012727685.1 Bacillota bacterium
AAGAGACAGATTCTTGCCGTAAGCCATGACCGCTACTTTCTACACCGCCTTTCCGACCGGGTTCTCCACCTGGAGGCGGGAAGGCTGGTCAATTATCCCGGTTCATACGGGGAGTATCTTGACAGCATGAGACGGTCCGGCAAAGATAGCCCGGAGCAGATTCTGCTCCTGGAGAACCGCCTTTCTTACCTTTCAAGCAGGCTCAATGATCTGGCCGCGCCAGGCGGCGCCGGGTCCCCGGAAGAAATGGAGCGGGTGAACCGGGAGTTTATAGAGATTAGCCGCAAGTTGCAGAGGTTGAGATCCATGTCATGAGTGTCAGCGGGGGAGGTGGAAGAATAAATCCCCCCTTCCCCCCTTTAGAAAAGGGGGGAAGCCCAGAAAGAAAACATGGTCGGGAATCCACCATTTGGCCACTTTTTCTTTAAGTAGGGCTTCCTGCACAAGCCGAAAAGCCCGTAAAATAAGGACTTTTTGCCCTTTTTCTGATATAATAAGTGCAAGGAAAACCATAGAAATCCCTCCAAAACCTTGCACTTGAGGTGATGTCATTGTACCGGAAAAAAGACAACCAGCAAACCATAGATGACTTCATCTTACCTTTCGACGGCGCCCTTGCGGCCGACAACCGCTGGGTGATCAAGGCAGAGCTCATCCCCTGGGACGACATTGAAGGCGACTACTCTGATCCTTTCCCGAGCGGCACCGGCAATGTGGCCAAGCCGGCGAGAGTAGCCTTCGGCGCCCTGATGATCAAAGAAACTCTGGGCCTGACCGATGAAGAAACCGTCGAGCAGATCCGGGAAAACCCCTACCTGCAGTATTTTTTAGGCTACAAAAAATACACCAACAAAAAGCCTTTCGACCCCTCGCTGATGGTCCGTTTTCGCCAGCGCTTCAGTGTAAAGCAGCTAAACGCCATCAACGAAACCATCTGCGAGCCGGATAAAAAAGATGATGAGCCGCCTGCCACAGGTGGCCATACGGACCGGGAAAGTTCCGGCGAACAACCGCAAAACAAGGGCAAGCTGATCATGGACGCCACCTGCGTTCCGGCCGATATCCGCTACCCCACCGACTTGAGCCTACTGAACGAGGCCTGTGGGCCATTGAATTTGCAAAACAAGGCATAGCAGTTACGTATTTAGTTTTTACCTCATATAAATCGGAAACCACATTAATTGGCTCTATTTTGCATTGGCCAATAAGCCTTTTGTCATTTCTCAAAAAATTCTAAGTAAATCAAAACGAAAACGGTATGGTAAGTTTGGCGTATTTATAAAGAACTTAAGCGATACTGGATAAGTGCTCCACTAATAGGGCAGCTTTCAAAGAATTTCGCCAATGGGGTAAATACGCTTATTACGGGTGACGAGTTGCTGAAGATGGCTTGTGATAAAGTTTTGCAGGCACAAGCATTACTAGGAGGACGTTTCGTTTATTTAGAATGTGAACCCTGTGTAAAATTAATAGATTTCTATGAAAAAAATGGTTTTGTTGAGTTTGGTAGACGGTATTTGGAACCAGACGAAGCTGATAAATTTTCTAATAAATACTTGATACAAATGCTAAAAGAATTAAAATCAAAACCAACCACCTCATAGGTTTTATATTTCCTCACATTATACGCTTACAGGTAATAAAATAGGACTTAAGTCCTTGATTTAGAGGCATAAAAATGGCTGGGGCGGTAGGATTCGAACCTACGCATGCGGGATCCAAAGTCCCGTGCCTTACCGCTTGGCTACACCCCAGTATCAAGCAATAAAATAATATGAGGTTTTAAAGAGAAATGGGGTGAGCGATGGGATTCGAACCCACGACCTCCAGGGCCACAACCTGGCGCTCTAACCAGCTGAGCTACACCCACCACATTTTTGCTTCACTTGCGAGATTTATTTTAGCATGCCCACTGCCAAAAGTCAACGACACGCGACACGCCACATGCCACTGTAGTTTTCCGCCGGCCCATTGCCGGCTTCATTGCCGCTCGCCCCTGCAGCGGCAGTGTGACACGGTTGCCGGCCGGTTTTGCCGGGGAGCCGGGCGGCAGCCTTGCCAACATTAAAAATTTTACTCAATTTATCTCTACACCATATTCAAATACTGATAGGAAGGATATACTTTATCTAGATGGTATAATTCTCTTAATTTATTTTTTCCAGGAGGGACAAGTGAATAATGCGCTTGATCAGTTTTCGCGGATTACTGGGCCTGTTTTTGGTGTTGCTGGGTGTGGTCATTATTCTCAATCGCGTTGCCGGTGTAGATATTGAACTGGGCACAATCTGGTCGTACTGGCCGGTGATCCCTTTACTGCTTGGTTTGCAATGGATCGCCCTCTCGTTTAACTCGAGCGGTTCCAAGGCAGAGCGCCGTATCTCTTTTTCCTGGGGGCAATTCATCAGCGGGCTATTGTTGGCAGCAATTGGAGTTATCTTCCTGGGGCGCAAATTTTGGCCGGAATACTTTGATTTCGATTTGAGTTTATTTTGGCCGGTCGTGGGAGCGGCTTTTTTGATCCTCCTGGGGATAAGCCTGCTGCGGGGCCGGCCAGCCTCCGGAGCAGGCGGCAGAATGGCCTTTATGGGTGGACTTGAAGTCGGGGGCTCAAGCCCCTGGCGGTTGGAAAGCGGCAGTTACCTGGCATTCATGGGCGGTATCGATGTCGATCTGACCAGAGCTGAAATCCCTCCCGGGGAGACGGTGCTGGATCTGACCGCCATCATGGGAGGCATTGATGTAAAAATTCCCCCCGGCCTGGCCGTGATTTACGAAGGCTCCTCTTTCCTGGGCGGCACTACTTTCAAAGATCGGGAAGATGGCGGGATTATATCCGGCCACAAGGTGAAGGAAAACCTGGAAGGGGCCGATCGGATCCTGCGCCTCCAGGCCCGTGCGGTTTTAGGCGGCATTGAGATTAGAGAAAAGATTTGAACCTTAAAGCGCCGGATAAAAGGGCCTCCGTTTATTCTTTGCGCCTGAAAAAGAGGATTTCGGCCAAGATATGGTTAATTATATTTAATTAAGAAATCAAAAAAATCAGGAGAGTGAGGCGAGGAGTTAATTTGGCAGTTTTTTGGAGAGTGAAGTGACTGCAGGTTGGAACGATAGTATTTTTCAATCAGTATTAGGGAGGCGATACTTTGGAAATCAGGCTCAACACCCACGGAAAAGGGTTGCTCTCGACAAAAGTTTTTTATAGCGATGAAAAAGGTTTTGAGGTTGCTTCCGTCATTGTGATGGGTGAGGAGGAGGCGGCGCTGATCGACACGCAGTGGACGCTGTCAAACGCCCACCGGGTCATCGCGGAGGTGCTGGAAACGGGCAAGAAGTTGAAAACGATCTATCTTACCCATGCCCACCCCGACCATTACTTTGGCACCGGCCACATTGCCGAGGCTTTTCCCGATGCAAAGGTGATCGCGCTGCCCGAGGATTGCAAGTTGATCAATAAACAGTTTTTCGGCAAGATCGAACACTGGGAGCAGACGATTGGGGCGCACAACGTCTGCCGGAAAGTGGCGAAGGTTGAGCCCATCACCGAGAATTACTTTGAGCTTGAGGGGCATCGCATCGAGATTATTCCGCAGGTGATGGGCGATATGAAATACAATTCCGTGGTCTGGATCCCTTCGATCAAAACCCTTTTTGGCAGCGACGTCCTTTTCAACCAGGCTCACCCGTTTACCTGCGAGTTGACAGCCGAAGAGCGGGCCCAGTGGCTTAAGGACCTCGATCGCCTGGAAAAACTGGACCCGGTCGTGGTTATCCCCGGGCACCAGAAACCGGGCATGCCCTTTGACGATAGTTCGTTCACCTTTATGCGCGATTACCTGGTGGCGACCGAGGAGCAACTGGCGAAGACCAATGATGTGGCCGGCTTCTACTACGCCATGGTCAGCCTTTTCCCCGAGGCCAACCTCTTTATCAGCAACGAGATGAACGCCAACGTGTTCAAGGGCGGCAGGGATTGGAACTGGCGAGAAGAAGATTAACGGGCGTCCGTTACCGGTGGATGTTAACAGGCGGCATTGGATATTACTCTACCTGTATCGATACAGCTTACGAATTAGATCATGAAAGATTATAAATATTTGCGAGGTGGCACGGAGATGAAACTGAAAGACAAGGTAGCCCTGATTACCGGCGCCGGCAGCGGCATCGGCGAGGCCATCGCCAAAAGATTTGTCGCCGACGGGGCGAAAGTCTGCATCATGGGCCGCCGCCGGGAGAAACTGGAAGAGGTAGCCGCAGCCCTTCCGCCCGGGAGCGTTAAAAGCTGCCCGGGGGATGTCTCCAACCCTGATGATGTCAAGCGGGCAGTCGAAGCCACGCTGGATTTCGGCGGAGGCCGGATCGACGTGCTCGTCAACTGCGCCGGGGTAAACTTCCCGGGCGGAGTGGCCAATATCGAACTCGACGACTGGTATAAAATGATTAACATAAACCTGCACGGGCCCTTCTTTACGATGCGCGCGGTCATCCCGCATATGATCGCAGGCGGCGGGGGCTCCGTCATCAACATCGCCTCCATCGGCGGCTTGCGCTGCCTCTCCGACCGGGTCGGCTACTGCACCTCCAAGGCAGCCCTGATCATGCTCACCAAGCAGGCGGCGCGCGATTACGGGGCGCAGAAAGTGCGCTGCAATGCCGTTTGCCCCGGCTTTGTCTTCACCCCCATGACCCAGGGGCATTTCGGCGAATTCGGTGATTCCCCGCACAAGGCGTTCCGCGCCGTGCCGCTCAAGCGGGGCGCGGTCCCCGATGAAATCTCGGGGATCTGCAGCTTCCTGGCCAGTGACGACGCCTCGTATGTAACCGGTGCCGTCGTTACGGTTGACGGAGGCGTAACCATCGTCGATCCCTTCGAGATCGGTTTGGA
>JAAYGO010000057.1 GCA_012727685.1 Bacillota bacterium
CGAGGCCCTGGCAATACCGGAGGGGGAACGGTAATGGTCATACGCAATAAAACGATGCTGATCGAAAAACTGACCGGTGTGCACAGCTCAAAAAAGTCGTACTATGTTGAGCTGAAGAAAAAAATGCGTGAAACTTCAAAACGCAACATTCAACTTGAAATCATCAACCAGTTGGCGAAAAGTATCGGCATTGACATGTCCTTCAAGGAGATTATCGAAGATGTAACCCCGAAATTGCGGGTCTTATTCAACTTTGATACTCTTAGCCTTTATGTGGTCGAAAAGGAAAAACAGGTTACCCAGGTCGTTTTGGTAACCAATTTCGATCACGAAAGTGCGATCACCACCAGGAGCTGCCAGGATGAGGATGAGGGTGAAGCGATCATCGGCGAGGACCTGAAAGAGGTGATCCGGCAGAAAAAACCCGTTTACCGGTATGCGGCGGCAGAGCATCCGGGAGCTGCCGCTCCCGCAGAGAGTGCAGAGCCGGCAGCGGCTGGCGGCAGGACCGCGGAGCTGCCGGTCGTCGAAGTCATGGTCCCGCTGCTGGCTAAGAACAAGGTGATCGGCGTGCTGGAGGTCTACTCCCGGGAAGGGATTAAAAAAGGCGATCTGCCCTTTTTCGAGCAGGTGGCGGATCAGCTCGCCGTTTGCCTCGAAAATGTGCGCCTCTATAATGAGCTCTTGCAGAGCAAGCGGGAGTTGGAGATCACCTTTTCCGCGGTAACCGACCTGCTCGTTTTCATCGACCGGAACTGCGCGGTGCAGCGGGTAAACAAGGCGGCCATGGATTTTTTCGTCATGGGGGAAGATGAAATTCTCGGGCAAAAGTGCTACCGTTTATTTTACGGCCGGGAATCAAAGTGCAATCCCTGTCTTGCCGATCAGGTCATGCGCACCCAAAAAACATCTTACCTGCAATCAAGAACCCGCTACAACCGCGTGCTGGATATATTTGCCTACCCGGCCTATATCGATCACAAGGAGCCCTACGGGGTGACTTACTATGCCAAGGATGTAACCAGCTTTGTCGATTCGATTAAATTTGTTTCCCTGGGAGAAATGTCCGCCGGGGTAGCCCATGAACTGAACAGTCCCCTTACGGCCATCGTCGGCGATTCGCAACTGCTGCTGCGGGAAACGTCACCGGAAGATCCCCATTACCAGTTGATTAAAGATATTCATTCCAGCGGTTTGCGCTGCCAGAAAATCATTCAGAACCTGCTCACCTTTTCCCGGCAAGACGAGTATACCTTTGAAGAGGTTGATCTGAACAAGGTTGTTAAAAGTGCCCTCTCCCTGGTTTCCTACCAGATAGAAAAGAACAAGATCAATTTGCGCGTCAATCTCAGCCCCGGGATGCCGAAGCTTTTGGGCAGCGCTCACGGGCTGGAGCAGATTATCGTCAACCTGCTGCTAAACGCCAAAGACGCCATTCTCGGCAAGGAGATAGATTCCGGCAACGGCGCCGCGGGGGAAATTGTGTTGCAAACCCGCCTGCACCCGAATGAGCAGTTGGCGATCATCGAGGTGACAGACAATGGCTGCGGGATCGCACCGGAGCATATCCCCAACATCTTCAACCCCTTCTATACCACCAAGAAAATCGGGAAGGGGACGGGGCTGGGCCTTTCCGTCAGCCTGGGCATCGCCCAATCGCACGGCGGCTTTATTGATCTGGACAGCACCGTGGGCAAGGGCAGCACCTTCCGCGTGGTTTTACCGCTGGATGGAAAACAGGAGGCCGGTCAAAAGGAGGATTAACTGAGTCTTTTCCGCCGCCCGGCCATGTTTATAAGCCTGACAAGATGGCAGTCATTTTTATTCAATGAATGAGTGGGGGAAGCGGAACAATATGTCCACCGAAGCCGTCTTCCTAATCGTCGACGACGAAACAGAAGTTTGCAATTTTTTCGTCTACCTTTTAAAGAAAAAGGGTTACCGCGCCGTCACGGCAAGCTCGGGGCGGGAAGCCATTGCCAAATTAGACCAGGAGCGATTTGACGTAGCCCTGGTGGATCTGAAACTGCCCGATAGCAACGGCCTTGAAATATTAAAGGAAATCAAGGCGAAGCAGCCTGCCTGCGAGGTGATCATCATCACCGGTTACTCCACGGTCAAATCGGCGGTGGAGGCCATACAGCTCGGTGCGTTTGACTACGTGGAGAAGCCGTTTGTGGATATCGATGAAATGGAGCGGCTGCTGGAGCGGTCTTTAAACGTCAAAGCAGAGCTAGAGCAGCTTTCGCTGAAGCACCGGGTAAGGGGCTTCGTGGTCGGTAAAAATCCGAAGATGATCAGCTTAATTGCCGCTGCCCAGAAAATCGCCAAAAAAAATATTACCGTTTTAATCCAGGGCGAGACCGGAACCGGCAAGGAGGTGCTGGCCCGCTATATTCACGCTGAAAGCCACCGCGCCGACCGGCCGTTTATTGCCTTTAATTGCGGCGCTTTTACCGAAACACTCCTGGAAAGCGAGCTTTTCGGGCATGAAAAGGGTTCTTTTACCGGTGCCACCAGCAAGAAAAAGGGCCTCTTTGAGCTGGCACACAAGGCCACGCTGTTTCTGGACGAGATCGATGCTGCCAGCCCCGCCATCCAGATCAAGCTGCTGCGCGTGCTGGAATCCGGTGAATTCTTCCGTGTCGGCGGGGAAGAACTGTGCAAGGTGGATGTGCGGGTCATCGCCGCCACCAATACCAACCTGGCGGCCAGGGTCGAGGAAAACAAGTTCCGGGAGGATCTCTTCTACCGCCTGGACGTGGCATCGCTGCATATCCCGCCGCTGCGGGAGCGGGTTGAGGATATTCCCCTTTTCCTCGAGTATTTCCTGGAAAAAGAATCGCGTGCCAAGGAGATTCCCTTGAAAAAGTTTTCACCGGAGGCCCTGGTTGTCCTGCAGCAGCATAGCTGGCCCGGCAATATCAGGGAGCTGGCGAACACAGTTACCCAGGCTTTAGTGCTCAGCAAGGGACCGCTGATCACCGTGGACGATCTGCCGGCCAGGATCAGGCCGGCTATTGCCGGGCCCACTGCCGGCAGTCCGGTTGAAAGCCCATTAACGGGCGGGCTGTTCGGCTTATCCCCCGGCCTCCCCGATAATAGCAAGCTCCATGATCTGCTCGAACAGCTCATGCAAACCCTTCTGGAAAAAATCAATTTCCGGGAAGGATTTCCCTTCGAGGAAGTATACCAGTCATTAAATCGCTGGCGCGATCGGATCGCGGGAGAGATCATCGCCTGCGCACTGGAAGAGACCTACGGCAACCAGGTCAAAGCCGCCCAGCTGCTGGGCATTACCCCGCGCGCCCTCCGCTATCACCTGCAAAAATCCCGGGAAACGAAGTAAATAGAGGCAAAGAAAGATCTCAAACGGGCTCAGCCGCTTCTTCGGGTTTCACCCTCAGGATGGCGTTAAGGAACAAAACCGTCTTCGCGATGCAGGAGGCATTCCGGGCTTAGCTTCAGGATGACGTCAAAGGGGCTGCCCCTTTGAGACAGCCCCTCTACAGGCAAGGTTTCCTTGCAAGCTAGTAGTCCTTTCTGAGCATGCGCCCGATTTCCTTGAAAGAGAGGAGGCGGTCAAACTGCAGGAGCCCCCGGCTGAAGATCCGCGCCCCCAGGCGAAGGCAGAAGATGACGGCGAGGAACAGGATTACCAGCGCAGCGGCGATCTCCCACCAGGGAGGGGTGGTGTAGGCCAGGCGCAGCAGCATGGTCACGGGGGTAAAGGGCGGTATAAAACTCATAATCCGCACCCAGAGGGCATTCGGGGAGATGATGATTGCACTCGTTGCGAAAAGGGGAATCATGGGAACCAGAACCACCAGCCCCTGGGCCTGGCTGCCTCCCTCGGCGTCTTTCATCGTGGC
>JAAYGO010000002.1 GCA_012727685.1 Bacillota bacterium
ACTACGGGTGGGGCAAAAGTACAAGTAAATATATGGAAATATGCGCTTTTTATGTGATTATTTTTCTGATTTGTTAACTTGTTGCATAATTAGGCGATATGGAAAATATTTGGGTGTTGAATGCAGGTTGGAACTAATGCTGCGCCGTTATTTTTTAGTCGCTATATGTCAGCACAAACATAGCGACCTGGTACCAATAAACTTTTCTTAAACAAAATTTTTAGAGAGGTGAGTAGTGTGCCGGTGAAAAAGAGGTATTTAAAAATCAACGGCGTCGAACGGTTGTTTATCTGCGACCCGGAAAAGGATTCCCTGGCCGATGTGATCAGGCGTTTGGGCCTGACCGGAACCAAGGTGGGCTGCGGGTTGGGGCAGTGCGGTGCCTGCTCGGTGATTTTAAACGGTGAAGTGGTTCGCTCCTGTGTCAAAAAGATGAAAAATGTGGAAGATGGCAGCGAGGTTACCACCATCGAAGGGATCGGTACCCCGGATAACCTCCACCCGCTGCAACTGGCCTGGATCGTTTATGGAGGCGTGCAGTGCGGATTCTGTACACCCGGCTTCATCGTTTCCGCCAAAGCGCTGCTCGATAAAAACCCCAGCCCCACGCGGGAAGAGGTGCGAAGCTGGTTCCAAAAGCACCGCAATGCCTGCCGCTGCACCGGTTACAAGCCGCTGGTTGACGCGGTCATGGCTGCGGCCAAGGTTTTACGCGGCGAAATGACCATGGAAGATTTGAATTTCAAACTTCCGCCCGACGGCCGCATCTACGGTACCGCTTATCCCAAGCCGACCGCCCTGGCCAAAGTAACCGGGGCCTGTGATTACGGCGATGATATCGGGGCCAAAATGGATGGTGCACTGCACCTCGCCGTAGTGCTGGCCCGGGTCTCCCATGCGAAACTGCTTTCCATCGACACCTCGGAAGCGGAGAAGATGCCCGGCGTGGAGAAGGTCATTACCTATAAAGATGTGAAGGGAAACAACCGGATTAACTGGCCCATGCAGCATGCGCGCGGCATCGGCGACGGCATGGAACGCCCGATCCTGTGCGAGGATATGATCTACCGTTACGGCGACATTATTGCCATTGTAGCCGCCAGAACGCGGGAAGAAGCGCGGGCGGCGGCGAAAAAGGTCAAATTCGAATATGAACAGTTGCCTGAATATCTGGATATTCTCGATGCCATGGCCCCGGATGCGCATCAAATCCACAAGAATTTCCCCAACATCTTTATCGAGTCCCCTCTCCTCAAGGGAGAGGATACCCGGGAAGTGATTAATAAATCCCCGCATGTTGTGGAAGGCAGCTTCTATACCCAGCGCCAGCCCCACCTGGTTCTCGAGCCGGATACCGACCAGGCCTATGTCGATGATGAAGGCTATCTCACCATCCACAGCAAGAGCCTCTTCCTGGGGCTGATTATCTGGACCATCGCCGACGGGGTCGGCGTTCCTCCTGATAAGATCAGGACGATTCAAAACCCGATCGGTGCCTCATTCGGCTATACCCTTTCGCCGTACACGCCGGCTGTAGTCGCCGTAGCGGCCCTGGCCACCGGCAAGCCGGTAACCCTCACCTTAAGTTACGAGGAGCACCAGCATATTACCGGCAAGCGGGCCCCCTCCTATTCCAATGCCAGGCTCGCCTGCGATGAAAAGGGCAAGATTACGGCGCTGGAATTCGAGATCGCGTTTGATGAAGGCGCATACACCGAGGCCGCCGATTTTCGCTCAATGGTGGGAATCCGCTTCATGGGCGCGCCGTATACCATCCCCAATGCCATGGGCCTTTCCAAGGCGGTGATCTCAAACCATGCGGTCACTACAGCGTACAGGGCCTACGGCTCGCCGCAGTGCTTGTTCTGTTCAGAATCGCTCATGGATATGATGGCAGAGAAGATCGGCATGGATCCGCTGGAGCTCCGCTATCTCAATGTTTACCGCGAAGGCGATGTGAGCCTGAACGGCCACAAGTTCAGCGTCTACCCGATGACCGCCATCCTGGATAAATTGCGTCCTTATTACAAGGAAGCCGTGGAGAGGGCGAAGCGGGAAAGCACCCCTGAAAAACGGCGTGGTGTCGGGATCGCCTGCGGGATGTACAATGTCACCACCTCGGCAAACGATCATGCCGAAGTAGCCCTTGAACTGAACCCGGACGGCACGGTGACCCACTACAATACCTGGGAAGATCTGGGGCAGGGGGCGGATATCGGAACCCTGGTTCATACGCATGAGGCGCTGAAACCTTTGGGGCTGCGTCCCGATCAGATCAAGCTGGTCATGAACGACACCGGCCTGGCACCACTGACCGGACCGGCGGCGGGCAGCCGTTCCCATTACATGGCCGGGAACGCCACTATTGATGCCGCCAACAAGCTGTTGAACGCCATGCGTAAAGAGGACGGCACTTTCCGGACCTACGAAGAAATGGTTGCCGAAGGCATCCCCACGAAATATGTCGGGATGCACGACACTGCCGGTTATACCAAGAACCTTGACCCGAATACCGGGCAGGGTGATCCGACGGCGGAATATACTTATGCCGCCTTCATGGCCGAGGTGGAGGTCGACACCAAAACCGGCAAAACCAAGGTGCTGAGCATGAAATGCGTGGCCGATGTGGGCGTAATCGGCAGCAAGCTTGCCGTAGACGGGCAGGCGTTTGGAGGCATGATGCACGGGATCGGCATGGCTCTTTCCGAAGACTACGCCGACCTGAAGAAACACACCAACCTGGTCGCCTGCGGCTTCCCCTACATTGAAGATATCCCCGATGAATTGACGGTGGAATACGTGGAAACCCCGCGGCCCAGGGGACCGCACGGTTCCTCCGGCTGCGCCGAGGCCTTCCAGTCTGCGCCCCATTGCGCGGTGATTAATGCCATCGCCAATGCCTGCGGCGTCAGGATCTATGAGCTGCCCGCCACTCCCGAAAAGATAAAGGCAGCCCTGGAAGCCAAAGAAAAAGGGATTGAGCTTAAGCCCAAGAAGTATTTCCTTGGCGCCGATCTCTATGAGCGCATTGAATATATTAAAGCCAATCCGGTTAAGCCGTTGGAATAAGGCGCTAGAGGCTTAAGGGCCTCCATGGAAAAATCAGCGGAGTGCATCCCCCTTGGGGGTTGCACTCCTCTTCCTTAATTAAGGCCGGGAGGCAGGTCATGGAGCTAATAACGGATTTACTTGAACTGCGGAAACTCTGCACCAGAGATGAGCCTGTTTTCTGCACGAACGAGTGCCCGCTGGCCGTTGATGTCAGGACTATGGCGGCCAGGCTGAGCGACGGCGATTTTACGGGTGCTTTTCAGGTTTACCGCCGGCAGGTGCTCTTTCCGGGTATCGTCAGCCGGATCTGCGACGCACCGTGCCTGGAAGCCTGCATCCGCAAGCAGGTCGATGAAGCGGTGGATATCAGGGCCCTGGAAAGGGCCTGCTGCGATTATGCGGAGCGCCGGGAATCTCCCGATTACTATATCCCCCCTAAAAAAAAGCTTGTGGCGGTGATCGGCGGCGGCCTGGGAGGCCTCGGCTGTGCGCTGACCCTGGCCCGCAAAGGCTACACCGTTCAGCTCTACGAGGCCGGGGAAAGGCTGGGAGGCTGGCTCCGGGAGCCCGGTTCTCCCGTTGACGAGGCGCTGCTGGCCGAGGAGCTGCGCCCGGTAGTGGAGAACGGCAGCATTACGTTTTTTTTAAATACCCGGGTCGATTCTCTGGATACCCTAAGGTTTGATGCCGCCTACGTGGCTACGGGCAGGGATGGAGATCATTTTGGCCTCGCGGCAGGGCTTGACCCCGGATCTTTAGCCACAAAACGGCAGGGTGTTTTTTTGAACGGCTGCGCCTCCGGCCGCCCGGAAAGATCGGTTTTGATCCCCTTACGCGAGGGGATGCGGGTGGCCCAGTCCATTGAAGACTATCTCAAGACCGGCAAAATGGGCGGCAGCGCCGGCAACCATGAGGTTGTTCCTTCCAGGCTTTACGTTGATTTAACGGGAGTGCAAAAGGCCGGCCGGGTCAAGGCCTCCGGGGGAGGGGCCTATACGGCAGAGGAAGTCTTGCAGGAAGCGCAAAGGTGCCTGCAATGTTCCTGTAACAGTTGCTGGGATGCCTGTGAGCTGATCGCTTTTTTCAAAAAACAGCCCCCCAAAATTATTGAGGATGTGATCGCCACCCATAACGTGGTGCGTTCCATGACCACCAGGGTTGCTTCCCGGCAGGTCAACTCCTGCAACCTTTGCGGCTTGTGCAAGGAGATCTGCCCGATGAGCCTTGACTTTGAAAGCATCTTTCTGGCCAGCAGGCGGGCGCTGCACAAGGAGGGGAATCTGCCTCCGGCGTTTCATGACTTTTGGCT
>JAAYGO010000221.1 GCA_012727685.1 Bacillota bacterium
CCAGTGCGGTTTCTGTACCCCCGGCATGATTATGGCTACAAAGGCGTTACTGGATGAAAACCCGGATCCTACCACGGAAGAGATCAAAAAGGCCCTGCGCCACAATTTATGCCGCTGTACAGGATATGTCAAGGTTATCGATGCCGTCAAGCTGGCCGGGCGATTTATCCGCGGCGAAATTTCACCGGAGGAGGTCCGTCCCGATCCGGATGGTCCCAAACTTGGAGTCTCGCATCCCCGACCTTCGGCGCTGGCCAAGGCCTGCGGAACAGCACAATTCACGGCGGACATTATCGTTCCCGGCGCTCTGGAGTTGGCGACTGTGCGCAGCCCCCATCCCCATGCCCTGATCAAAAAGATCGATTTCTCAGCAGCTTCGAAAATGCCGGGAGTAATTGGGGTGATGACGGCAAAGGACATCAAAGGCACCAACCGGCTGAAGATGATTCTTGCCGACCGGCCTGTTATCTGTGAGGATAAGGTCCGTTATATCGGCGACCCTGTGGCGGTCGTTGCGGCGCTAACCCGTGAACAGGCCTTGGCGGCGGCCGAGTCTGTAGAAGTGGAATATGAACTGCTGCCGGTCCTGAATTCACCGCAGGAGGCCCTGGCCGAAGGAGCGATCCAGGTTCATGATAACCTACCAAATCTATGCCATACTCAGCGCCAGATCAAGGGCAATGCAGAAAAGGCACTGGCTGAATCGGCTGCAGTTGTTGAAGGCCGTTTCATCACGCAAATAAATCACCAGGCACCGCTGGAGCCGGAGGCGTGCGTGGCCTACTTTGAGGGCGAAGGCGAAGACGCCCAACTTGTGGTTATCGGGCGCAGCATAGACATCCATCAGCACCTGGCGATGCTCCAGGAGGCTCTTGGCTGGGAAAATATGCGCTATCTAGAGGCTTACTCCGGCGGGCAATTCGGCATCAAGGCCGATATCACCTCCGAGGGCATAGCTGCCGCGGCTGCGTTGCACTTCAAGCGTCCGGTCCGCTATATTCCCAGCCTGACCGATTCCCTGCTGATGACACCGAAGCGCCACCCCTTTGACATGAAAGTTGCTCTCGGTGCCGACAATGAGGGACATCTCACTGCATTTAATATTGATATAACAGTGGACAACGGTGCCTATACCTCTATCGGGCACATTGTTGTTGACCGTGCTTTCCTGATGCTGTCGGGTTCGTACAACATACCCAATGTTCACGCATTCGGTCGCCTGGTTTATACCAACAATCCCTGGGGTTCAGCAGCGCGCGGTGCCGGTCCTCCACAGGTCCATTTTGCCCTCGAGTGTGCTGTCAACATGCTGGCGGATAAGATGAAGATCGATCCTTTGGAGTTCCGTTTGCTCAATTCCCTGAAGCCGGGACAGACGAAATCCACCGGCAGCGTTGTTGAACAATGGCCTTTCCCTGAACTTTGTGAAGCAATCCGTCCTTACTATGAACGCAGCCGCCGCGAGGCCCGCGAACATCAAAGCGCAATTCTGCGGCGGGGTATCGGGCTGGCTGCCGGGGCTTTCGGTATCGGCGGCCCAAACGATCAGGCTATTGCCGCGGTAGAACTTGATCCCGACGGCGGCGTGACCATCTATGCGGCTGCGGCCGACCCCGGTGAGGGCAACGATTCGATGTTCACCCAACTGGCTGCCGATATCATGGGGCTGCCTTTGAACAAAATCCGCCTCTCTACCAGGGATACGGAGCAGACCACCTCTACCGGCCCGGCTGCCGCCAGCCGTATCACCTACATGGTGGGCGGGGCGGTGGAAAACGCTCTCGGCAAGCTCAAACAGGCCATGAGCGAAACGGGAGCGACCACGCAGCAGGAGCTCAAGCAAGCCGGTCGTCCCACCCGCTATATAGGTACCAAGGCTACAGCGGAAAAAGGTCTGGCTGACCCGGAGACCGGCCAGGGGCCCTCTTTTGAATCCCAGATACATGCCCTGCAGATGGCCGAAGTGGAGGTAAACACGGAAACCGGTGAGGTCAAGGTCCTCAAGATGACCAC
>JAAYGO010000302.1 GCA_012727685.1 Bacillota bacterium
CATCCCTGGTCCCAGGATTTCTATTACCGGGAGCTGGTTTTCTTTAAGGAAAGCCTGGAAAGACATTTCCAGATCGAGATAAGCAACGAAGCGCTGGCCGCTTCGATCAAACTTTACAACAGCATCAGGAAGCTGATCCGTGCTCTCTACGTGATGCGCGGCGGCAGCAACCCGAAGCTTTTAAGCAGTGAACTGATGGATGTGCTGGTAGCCGGAGGAGTGCTACCGCCGGAGGAATTTCTACAGCTTCTGCAGGAAGTAGCGGCAGAAGTAGATTTGCGCAGTGAACCGGTGGTGCCCTCAGGCAGCGTCAGGGTTTTAGTCTGGGGAAGCATCCTCGATCACCCCCATTTTTACCGGCTGATCGAAGATGCCGGGGGACAGGTGGTAGCCGACGATACCTGCCTGGGGGAACGATTTTGGAACAAAGACGTTCCCGTTACGGAAGATCCCTTTGCCGGACTTAAGGAGAACTACCTGCTAAACTTCCAGTGCCCCCGCGTCGACCGGGGAGCGGGAGCGCAGCGCTTTGCCTATTTAAGTGAAATGGCCAAACAATATGGCGTTCAGGGGGTTATCGGTTACGTGCTCTCCTTCTGTGATCCCCATAAGTTTGACTATCCGGATCTGCGCGATTACCTGGAAAAAGAAGGCATACCGATGCTGCTCATAGATGATAACTATGGTCTGCTGTCATCAGGCGCGATCAACACGCGGCTGCAAGCCTTCATCGAAATGCTATCAGGCAAATAGGTTTGAATCAAAGAACAACATGTAATTGCAGGTGGAATAAATTGTCTTACGTGCTGGGTATAGATGTCGGTTCTCTATCCACGGAAGTTGTCATTATGGACCGAGAGAAAAATTACGAGTATGTCATTGTTTCAACAGGAGCCAACAGCAGAACGGCAGCGGAAAGAGCATTACAATTATTGCTCTCGAAAACAGATCGCAAAAAGGAAGAAATATACTTTACGGTAGCCACGGGATACGGGCGGATCAATCTGCCCTTTGCCGATAAAAGAGTGACGGAGATAACCTGCCACGGACTGGGAGCCCACTTTCTGTTTCCCACCGTGGCCACGGTCATAGACATTGGCGGGCAGGACAGCAAAGTAATACGTCTCGATCCCAACGGCAAGGTCGTAGATTTTGTAATGAACGAAAAGTGTGCTGCCGGCACCGGTCGCTTCCTGGAAGTAATGGCCCGTTCACTGGAAGTGGAACTGGACCAGATGGGAGAGCTGGGGCTGCAAGCCAAAAAGACGGTGCCGATCAGCAGCCTTTGCACTGTCTTTGCCGAATCGGAAGTGGTTTCCCTGGTAGCCGCAGGACATCCGGTCAAAGAAATCATTCGGGGAATCCACGATTCGATCGCTGAACGCACCTCCAGCCTGGTAAAGCGGGTGGGATTGGCCAAGGATGTGGTGATGACCGGAGGGGTGGCTAAAAATATCGGAGTTGTTAGATCGCTGGAAGAACGCCTGGGGGTATCGCTTCACATACCGGACGAGCCGCAAATAGTGGGCGCCTTGGGGGCGGCTTTAATCGCCTGGGAGGAGAAAGGATGGTAACATGAAACCAGAGGTGGAGAAGTTTAAGGATTTGGTCACCGATGTGATCGTAATAGGAGACTGCAAGAGTCCGCGTAGAATAGCTGATGCTGTTCGAGAAGGTTTTTTTTGCCGAGTTGACCTATAAAAAAAATAACAGCAATAACAAAGGAGTTGTTTGGTTATGCAAAAACCACAAACAGATATTTCCATTTTCAACAAATTTAATTTTGAGAAGGTGCCGATAGGAATCAAGTTCCTTCTAGAGGAACCGGAAGGCATGGAAAAGTTAGATAAAGAGCTGAATTTGTGCGAAATGCCCAAAGAGGCGCAGAACAGAAACGCTGCTTTTTACGTGGACAAGAGCAATGAATGCTGCGGGCCCGGCTCTTTTCCGATGGGCTGGAAGGATGTTGATCCGGCTGCAGAGTTCGGGAAAATCGGCCCGGTTTTGGGAATATACGGGGAGCCCCGGGCCAACTATCAACTTTTCTTAAACGCCCCGATGTTTAACAAAGGTATATTTAACTATATCATCTTTGCACCCATCACCAAGCTAACCTTTGAACCCGATCTTTTGTGGATCCTGGCCAATCCGGAACAGGCGGAGATTATCTTGCGCGCTTCCACCTATTATTCCGGCGGGACCTATGAATCAAAAATTACCGCCGGTTTGGCCTGTTCATGGCTCCTGGTTTATCCCTTTAAAACAGGAAAAGTCAATTATACCATGACGGGTTTAGGTTTTGGCATGAAAGCGAAAGAGGTATATCCTCCGGGGCAAGTACTCGTCTCTATTCCCTTCCAAAAAATACCGGAAATAGTCCAAAATCTGCAGAAAATGACCTGGCGTCTCCCGGCGTATGACATGGGGAGGGATAAATTTATCGAGTATTATACCAATTTAGATCTCTAGTTTATTTTACCTAGTGATTGGATGCGGTTTAGGCGAACAGAAGGCATTAAAGGAAAGGAGGAGGTAGATCAAACCGGGTTTTGTGTTTTTTTTGCTTCAACGCCGGGGGAAGTGAAAAAAAGATCCTGTTTGTGCACAACTGGATTGAACGCAAATGATAGCGCCTTTGAACTCTGTGATTTTTGCGCTGTCAAAACTCTGTAATTCGATCATCTTAAAACAACATAATTGAAAGGGGTTTAAATGATGATCTATAGTTTTTCTAAAGTTTCTCCTGTACCCGTTTTATTCGGAGATGGAGCTTCGGAACAAACCGGTGTAAAGTTAAAAGAATTAGGGGTAACCAAGGTTGTCTTGGTTACTGACCAAGGGGTTAAGAGTATTGCCGAAAAGATTGTTGACAACATCAAAAAAGAGGGTATTAAAGTAGTTTTATATGATAAAGTTTTGTCCGATCCACCTGATTATATCATCGAAGAGTGCGCTGCTTTGGCTAAAGAGGAAAACGTGGATGGAGTTGTCGGAGTAGGGGGAGGCAGCAGTTTAGACGCCGCCAAGTTGGTCAATGCCTTGCTGGGCAACCCGTCGCCGATCACTCGCTACTTTGACAAATCCATAGCCCTTAAACCGGGTAAGGTTCTGGTATTGCTGCCTACCACATCCGGAACCGGCAGCGAGGTCACCGGGCATGGAGTGGTCACTGAATCCAAGACGCAATTCAAAGGCGGGGTTGGGGGACCGCCTTGCAATGCTACCCTGGCCATCGTTGACCCGCTTTTGACAGTAGGAATGCCTCCTGCGGTCACCGCCGGAACAGGGATGGATGCCCTGGCCCATGCGGCGGAGGCGGTGACTTCCAGATTCGCCAACCCGGTATCGGAAACCGTGGCCGAAAAGGTAATTGCTCTGGTAAAACGTTACCTCCCGCGGGCAGTTAAGAACGGCAATGATTTAGAAGCCCGGAACAAAATGAGTTTGGCTGCCATGATGGGCGGTATTGCCTTTTCTGATGCTTTGCCCCATCTTCCCCATGCGGTTAGCCACGCCTTGATCGCTGTTGCTCCAGTACCGCACGGTGTTGGTTGTGCCCTCGCTCTGCCGGAGGTAATCGAAATCCAGGCTGAATATATGCCGGAGCAGACGAAGGTGATTGGGGCAGCGCTGGGATTGCAATTAGATGATGTTTCCGGCAGCCAAATCGGGAAAAAGGTGGCCGATGCAATCAGAGAGCTGAACAAGGAAGTTGGCATTACTAAAACCTTGAAAGATTTCGGCGTTAAGCAGTCGGATTTAGAAGAGATCGTGCCAAGAGTATTGAAGGATGATTGCGCATTTCACGTTCCCGAAGAAATACCTGTCAACGAAGAGATGGTCTTGAAAATTTTGAACAACCTCTATTAAATCGCCGGCAAGGTTATTGGAGTGGAGTAAGGATAGGATAGGGCTACTCGCGGCGCGCCAGTAGCCCTATCCGGCATTTGTATACTTCATAGACCTTTTTTTTTAAACCATTTTGAAATTCAAGAGGATGATCTGTATGAAAAGAATGCTGGTGGCGCTCAGGAGTTATGTGCAGGGGCCGGGGATAATGCCGGAAATTGGGGAACACGTGGCTCTGCTCGGGGATAACGCGGTTGTGGTCGGCGGGAACACCGCGCTAAAGAATACGCGGGATGCGATTAGCAAAAGCCTTGCTGAGCATAAGATTAAATATGTTTTCGAATTATTTTCGGGAGAAACCACGCTTCAGGAAATAGAGCGGCTGGAGAATTTTGCTTCTACCCAAAAGGCCAATCTCATTATTGGAGTAGGGGGAGGCAAAGTCATTGATACCGTAAAAGTGGTGGCTGATGACCTGAACATACCGGTAGCCTTGGTGCCCACCGTAGTAGCCAGCGATGCTCCCTGCAGCGCCCTTTCCATAATCTATAAAGAAGACGGGACTATTAAGCAGTTTCGCACTTTAAGAGAGCATCCAGCCCTGGTATTTGTCGATACACAAATTATCGCCAGGGCTCCGGTGCGCTTCCTGGTGGCCGGAATGGGCGATGCCCTGTCCACGCGGTTTGAAGCTGATGCCTGTTTTTCCTCCGGTGCGAAAAATTTTATCGGCACCTATACTACTTCAGCGGCATTGGCAATCGCCCGCTTGTGTTATGATAGCTTAATCAATTATGGCTATTTGGCGAAGATGGCCGTGGAAAACAAGACGGCCGTTCCTGCCCTCGAGAAAGTAGTGGAAGCGGTGATCTTGCATAGCGGCCTTGGTTTCGAAAATGTTGGCGTTGCCGCCGCTCACGCCATCCAGGACGGATTTGTGACCTTGGAGGATACTTCCGGCTTCTTACATGGTGAAAAGGTGGCATTTTGCACGTTAGTGCAGTTGGTGCTGGAAAACCGTGGCGTCGATCTGCTCAACGAGGTCTATGGCTTCTGCCACTCGGTCGGCCTGCCGATCACCTTGGCTGAAATAGGAGTCAGCTCCTCCGACAGGGACAAACTGTTACAAGTGGCCAGGGTGGCCATGGAAAGCCCTCTCAAAATGATGGAGAATTTACCTTTCCCGGTCACTGCTCATGATATCTATGATGCGATTCTATTTGCGGATGCCCTGGGGAATCTCTTTCATTCCCGGCAGGCCATCAATGAGCATGCATCAGTGAACCCCCGGCTTGAAACCGGTAATCAGCTCTGAACGGCTAACCAGGCCGGATTTTCTAAAGATATTCCCGGCATGGAACTTGAAGAATAGGTCGATGACCAGCACAAAAATCGTTGCCAAAAGGCGAGCGGGGCAGCTCTTTGTTCCCCTCGCCTTTTTTATATGTGCGCCCAGCATGGGCGCAGTCTAACGGGTGGAAGTCCCGAGTGCGGGTTGATAGTGCCAAGCACATAGCCGATGGCAAGGGTGTCCATCGCGAGGTGGAATCTGAAGGAAGCCTTAAGGCAA
>JAAYGO010000103.1 GCA_012727685.1 Bacillota bacterium
ACTACGGGTGGGGCAAAAGTACAAGTAAATATATGGAAATATGCGCTTTTTATGTGATTATTTTTCTGATTTGTTAACTTGTTGCATAATTAGGCGATATGGAAAATATTTGGGTGTTGAATGCAGGATAAATAGCCTCTCTGGAAATATAAAAGTGGAAGTTAGCTTTCCCCTGATTTGCGAAGTAAAATAATTCTATTTGTATTGGTACCTTTTTTCAGATTTTCCACTCCCCAACAATTCGACGTCTTCGTAAAGATTTGGCTATTCACTATAATCATTTCGGGTATCAAACCAGCATTTACCGCTGCAGGAACTACCAATGTTTCGAGAAAAATTTTGCCGCTTCGAACTTCACCAACTTCAAAAGCGACATAACCCCCAGGCACAAGAATTCTCTTTAACTCTTTAAACACATCTGTCATTTTTTCTTGCCAATCGTCCGGTTTACTAAAATACCAGATATTTACGCTATTAACGTCGATTCCGTTAAACCAGCAACGCAACCAATTGTCTTGATGATAAGCAACATTATCCAAAAATGGCGGTGATGTAACAACAAGATTGACAGTGTTTTTTTGAATTTCAGGTGTATGATCCGAAGATGCTGTAATAAACATAGCTTTGGAAGCCATACGACGTAGTAAAACTACCTCGTTTATTTCCAATTTTCTTAACAAAGAACGGCTCTTCCGTAATATAATCTCCTTAACATCTCTTAATGGAGGGGTTTGAGATCTTTTTTCATTAATTTTTCGCTGCGAATCTATTGACACGGCCTGATTGGGCGGTAGGGTGTATACTGAAAAAAAACCTCTCGAATGGCCAGTAAGCCGGTTTGTTGCTACCATTCGTATCCAGGCATCAACGCGATCTATCCTTCCAGCTTCTTCTTTTTCCAATAGATACTCTCTCAGATTGGTAATGGAACGTAATGTTTCTGGATGATAGAATACTAATAAATCTTCCCAAATCTCTCGTGGTTTCTCTAAATCAATAGCCTTAAGACGCTCCTGAATTTCAACAATTTCAGGCGGGTCTAGCCTGGGACGGGTTAATATCTGGCTAAGTGGATTAATATCACAGCCTACAGGTACACGATTCAGCAAAGCAGCTTCAATGACTGTTGTGCCCCGCCCCATAAATGGGTCGTAAACAACATCGTTTTCTTTGGTTAATCTATTTATAAAAAAACGAGGCAACTGAGGCTTAAAGCAAGCCCGGTACGATATTTCATGCAAAGAATGTGCTGCCCTCTGTTTTGATGTCCAGAACTCATTCAAGTAGACAGGTATATTAACGCGTGGATCAGGAAATTCAAGTATACTGGTATTTTTTCCAAATTCATTAAAGTATTTAACCTCAGAGTGGAACTGTTCAGATGTCAAGGCTTTTGTATTGTTTGCTTGATTGGGAAATAATACTAACTGTTGGTGTCGCATTTCACTCCCCCCTAAGTAGTTTGAGCGCCCTGTTTCTACTAATTTTTGTAGTCGTGCCAAGAAAACCTTGTTCCCACCATTTACTTACAATAGATACTGGAATAATCCAATAGGGGATTGATGGAAAAGGGCTGCCGAAATCTCTTATGAAAAGCATACCACCAATTGAGCGTATTTGTGAAGCGATTAATGAATTTCTAACAATAAGTGTTTCAGATGGAGCGAAGGTTACAAACATCCTCTTTTCAAGTCCCGATCCGTTCAACTTTTCCATTACCAAAAATAGTTGTTAGAAAGGGATCTCGTAAGAATTTTTGTTTTATGTGCGCAGATGACAACTTTTTGTTGTATTATTAAACTTAAGATAGCGATCTCTTTTTTTGGGGAAAAGGAGTGATCCCTCATGACCGACCGCGACTTGCTTGAACTTATCGCCGCCCAGGTGGGCAAGCTGACAACCCAGGTGGATGGTCTGACAACCCAGGTGGGCAAGCTGACTGTTGATGTAGAAGAGATAAAAAAAATCGTTGTCAGAATCGAAAACGACCACGGCCAAAAACTTGGCGCCCTGCTGGACGGCTACAGACTTCTTTCCGAACGAATGGACAGGCACGAAGAAATAATTACTAGAAAATATTAATTATACAGCGAAATCCTTTCTGTTTTAATGAAATATAACTAACAAAAACCTAGGACTGCTCAGTCAACCAATTCCACAGATGTGCTACAGCAACGAACTAGAACATCATTTCCTCCCATCACGATCCAGCAACTCAGGCATAAGATCTCTCCAAAGTCCTCTCCAAATTAAAACAAAGAGAGAACAACAGGTCACTTTTGGGGTTTGTAAGAATAGAAAAAGCTCGCCTTTGTGGATTATATATTAGCGGGCTATCCAGGATTCGAACCTGGGACACCCTGATTAAAAGTCAGGGCTTCCACCAACTGAGCTCCCAAAATATAGTGGAGAAGACTGAATTCAAACCAGTGAAAGCAATGCCAAATTTACCAGCGTATACCGATTTTTTTGCGGGGGGGGTTGCTCGGGGGCTGGTCTGGTTAATTCTAGATAAATTTATTGTCTAACACCGGAAACAACATAGATCTCTTCATTGGCGAAAGCCGTATCGACGGTAAAAAAGGGCGCGAGCAGCGCTGCCAGCTCTTCCGGCGGCACGAGGGGGACGGAGACCGCAGCGGCATGTTCGCGGTGGCGGCCATTAATCGCTTCCCTAGATTCGCTATGCGCCACGGTTAGTCTGCCTCCGGGGCGCAGGCTTTTCGCCAACCCGGCGATCACGGATTCCGGGCGGCCAAAATGGGGCCAGGCGCTGTAGATCACGCAACAATCGAATAATTCATCCCAGGCCATGGTCTCGATGTCGGCGCAGAGCAGCCTGATGCGCGGATCCGCGTATTTGGCGGCGGCCTGTTCGATCATCTTAGGAGAGATATCCACTCCGGTAATTTGCTTGACATCACGCGCGAGATAATAGGGAAAAAGGACCCCGGTGCCGCAGGCAATATCTAAAACAGAGAGCCCCGCTTCGATTCCCGCATAATCGAGGATAATAGAAATTTTTTTAGGGTCGTGGGTGCAGATTTCATCCCAGGAGGGAGCCAACCGGTCAAAAAAGGCCGCCACTTCACGCTTGTCCAGCATCGTAGCCCCCTTTTGCAATGAAATTGTGGAGCAAAACGAACGGCCGGCTGGCAGATGCACCTGACTAATGCGAAGCAGCCTTGCCGGAGACAGCATGCCGGCCGTTCGTTTACGTAATCACTTATTCCGAGCTGTCCAAGCCCGGAGAGCCATCGAGAACTATTTCTTTCGGATAGCGTGCCGGAATCAGCCTGGCCCTCTCCAGGGCAAAGACAATGCTGGGGAGCAGCACGATCTGGATGGCGATGCCCGGCAATGAAGTAACAAAATAACTGGTTGTCCAGGCAGCCATCGAATAGCTGCCGGCGGCGAAGATCAGGGCCCTGGCCATACCGGCCACGATGCGCCCTGCCAGCATCGCCACCAGTAAACTGAAATAGAGATCCGCATATACTTTTCTGGTTCGCACGCACGACATCAAGAGACCGGCCATCAAGCCGTACACCGCCAGCTCGACGAGCATGGCCGGCAGGGCTGCCATGGGGGGCATTCCGGTAAAAAGGTTGGAAAGTAGAGGACCGATCAGGCCGCAAGCCAGGCCAAAAGGCCAGCCGCAGATCAAGCCGCATAGCAGGACCGGAATGTGCATCGGCAGAATGACAGAGCCGGCATTGGGCACGGCGTGGAAGGCCATGGGCAATACCACGGTCAGAGCGACACAAACAGCGGTGATCATCGATCTTTTAACAATCGTCATTCTCAACGACCTCCTGTTTTCTAGTCAGGCAACCCCCGGCGGTCTGCTCCGTTTACTGCGACCCGGTTGCCTCCTCCCCTTACAACACTAGAATTTGAACGGCACAGATGGCCGCCATGATTAACACTGCCCCGAAATCCCGCGCCTGGAATGCGATCTCTGGTCCGCTCACCCGCCTCCCCTCGCCCCGGTAACCCCTCGCTTCCATGGCCAAAGCCAGTTCATCCGCCCGCTTAAAGGCGTTCACAAAGACGGGAATGACCAATGGAAGCAAA
Organism: Bacillota bacterium; assembly: GCA_012727685.1. Taxonomy (GTDB): domain Bacteria; phylum Bacillota; class Dethiobacteria; order DTU022; family DTU022; genus JAAYGO01. The sequence continues at coordinate 4,078 of JAAYGO010000103.1, forward strand.
CTGGCGGCCCGATCACGCAAACGGGTGCTGTCAAACCTGGCTCCCCGCACCGTCTGCGCTTTACGAATCATTTCAACTTCCTCCGCCAAAACCGGAATAAAATGAATGGCCACGCTGACAATCAAGGCGACAATATCGACGGGTATGTTAATGTATTGCAGGGGCTTTAACAAGCGCCTAAAGGCTGCGGTTATCTCCATGGGCGAGGTGGTGGAGATCAGGATATGGCCGGCCACGATGATGATTGCCAGTCGCAGCACTACATTGGCACCTTGAATCAGACCGGTGCGGGAAAGGGAAAAGATCCACCATGTCCAAAGGGGGTCAACATCGGCAAAAAACAAGGCGTTCATGAGAAAAATAACGGCAAAGAACAGGTAGGTGCGCCGGAGCGGAGCAATGGCCAGCTTGAAGGGGAGGCCTGAGAGGGCTAACAGCACGCCGATGAACAGGATGAGCAGCAGGTAACCGCCTGGCGAAGAGGCTGCGATCACGGCGGCTAGTAAAATGATTAAGCCGATTAGTTTGGCCAGCGGATCTAAGCGATGGAGAAAGGATTTACCTGGAATATACATGCCTGCCGGTATCCGGCTCATGGCTCATCCCTCCTTTTTTACTAACCTCGACCACAGCGGCGATAAATTCATCATATCCGGCAATATCCTGGGGAAAGGGGATTCCACACTCCTTTAGACGGCGGGCAAGTTTCCGCGGCCGGCAAACCCCCAGTTTTAAAGCTTCCAGCTTTTCAATGTCTGTGAAAACACGCTTCGCCGGTCCATCCAAAAGCAATTTCCCCTGATTCAGCACCAGGATTCTCTGCGCGTAATTGCCCAATACATCTGCATCATGGGATACCATGATGATGGTCGTTCCCGCTTTATTCCGCCTGGTGATAATTTCTAAAAATTCCTTGCGGCCCCGGGGGTCTAGCCCGGCCACCGGCTCATCCAGCAGCAATATCTTCGGCTCCGTCACCAGGGCGCAGGCGATGGCCACTTTTCTCTTTTCTCCGCCGGAGAGACCCAGGGGTGAAAGGGAGCGCACCCGGGTGTAAGAAAAACCCACTGCTTCCAGAGCCCTGCGCACCCGCTCTTTAACCTCTTTGCCGGGCAGGCCGCTATGTTTAAGGCTAAAAGCCAGCTCTTTTTCCACCGTGGTCTCAAAAAGCTGGTACTCGGGGTATTGGAAGATCATGCTCAGCTTTTTCCGCAGAACGTCCCGGTTGTAGTTCCGGGCATTTATATCGCAACCGTCGATCATTACCTTCCCCCGGCTGGGAGTGATCAGACCGGCGATTAGCTGGAGCAAAGTGGATTTACCGCTCCCGGTGTGCCCCATGATGCCGATGAATTCGCCGTCTGCGATTTGGAGATCAATATCACACAAGGCAGCGGCCTCATAAGGAGTGCCCGGTGCATAAGTATATGAAGCTTTCTCTAAAACAATCGGCATATTTCCTCCACCAGTTCCTCTTCGGTCAAGGGACAGCGGGCCAGCTCCACGCCGGCCGCAAGCAAATCATAATATACCTGCACGGCAAAGGGCGGAGCAAGCCCGGCCGCCGCCAGGAGAGAAAGATCGGTGAGCATCTCCCGCGGCGGTCCGGCGGCGAGGATCTCTCCCCCGGCCATGATATATACTCTGTCGGCATCCAGAACGTCTTCCATGTAATGCGAAATCAAAATAATCGTCTTGTGCTCCTGGGCATGGAGGCGGCGGATCGTCTCCATAACCTCCTGTCTCCCTGCCGGGTCCAGCATGACCGTGGCCTCGTCGAAAATGATAATATCGGCATCTAAGGCCAGGACGCCGGCTAAAGCAATCCGCTGTTTTTGCCCGCCGGACAGCATGTATGTGGATCGTTTTTCGGTCCCGGCCATCCCCACCAGCCGTAAAGCCTCTTCTACCCGGCGCGGGATGTCCTCCGGCGGGGTGCCGTAATTCTCCAAGCCGAAAGCGATATCCTCGGCCACAACCGAGGAAACAAATTGATTGTCCGGGTTCTGAAAGACCATGCCACATTTACGGCGCAGTTTCCACACCGCGGAAGGATCGCTCGCTTCCAGTCCCGCCACGGTCAACTCGCCCTTCTGGAGCTCAAGCAGCGCATTAAAATGCTTGGCCAGAGTTGTCTTTCCGCTCCCGTTATGACCTAAAATGGCGACCATCTCTCCGGGGGCAACGGTGATGTTGACACCGCATAAAGACAGCGCCCAGCTTCCATCGACAGCGTAGGAGTGGCTAATGTCCCGGCCTTCGATTGCGTTCATTAAACAGCGCCTCCGCTCCATATTATAACACGAATATGCAATTTTGTGCTACCCTATTTTAAAAATAAATTAAATTATTTTCATTGTTGTTTTCGTTTGAATTTATTTTCTCTTTCGCCTTTCATTGTTAATATATAAGTCATCTTCGGCACCGCACACTTTTTTTTTCCGGCAAAAAGTCTTATACTAAGGTTAACATGCAACAGGCAAAGAATTCAATTCCTGGAAAGCTTCTTTAACA
>JAAYGO010000114.1 GCA_012727685.1 Bacillota bacterium
CTAAAGGCTTTTGGGCCAGAACGATTGGCCTCAAGATCCGCTTTGCCGATTTTACCACAATTACCCGGGAAACAACTCTGCCCGAGCCGACAAACCGCGCTTCGGTGATTTACCGGACCGCGCTCAGCTTATATGAGCGCAACGGTGCCGGAAAGCCCTGCCGGCTCATCGGTCTTCGCGTGACGGGGCTTGAACCGAGCCGGCAGCTTTCGCTGCTGGCGAAGGAAGCGGAGGCGGAAAAGGAGCAAAGCCTGGGCCGGGTACAGGACCGGCTCAGGGGTAAATACGGCCGGGAAGTTGTCTTCAGGGCCGGTCGCTTAATCAAGAAAGAAAAATGATGATTCCCGCCTGATGGTGTGAAAGGGGAAGTTTGCGATGTGTGGCCGCTTTGCCCTGGCTGTGGAGAAAAAAGTAATAGAAATGCTGTTTCAACTGGAAATCAGGATGGATTTTGCGCCCCGCTATAACATCGCTCCCTCCCAGGATATCCTGGCGGTGCGCATCGCCCCGGGCCGCGGGGAAAGGGAGGCGGTGCTGCTCAAGTGGGGGCTGGTGCCGCGCTGGGCTAAAGATGAAGCAATCGGGAAAAGCTTAATCAACGCCCGCGCCGAGACCGCTGCGGAGAAGCCGGCATTCCGGGAAGCCTTCCGGATGAGAAGAGCGCTCATCCCGGCGAGCGGCTTTTATGAGTGGCGAAAAGATCCGGCGGGGAAGCAGCCTTTTTATATCGGCATGAAGGATGGACGCCCCTTTGCCATGGCCGCGCTGTGGGAGAGCAGGGACCGCGCCGGGGAGCGCCTGGAAACGTGCGCCATTTTGACCACCGCGCCGAACGGCCTGGTGGCCCCGCTCCATCACCGCATGCCGTTGATCATTCCGGAAGAGGCCTATGCGCTCTGGCTCGACCCACGGGCAGGCCGGGCTGAGCTGGAAGACCTGGCCGTTCCTTATCCGGAGGAACTCATGGCCGCGCGCCCCGTCTCCCGCCTGGTCAACAACCCTGACCATGACGGGCCAGGGGTTTTATCTCCACCCGGTCCCGGTGCGTTATGAAGGGCAGGCCCCCACACCACATCTCGGATGTGGCAGCTTAATTGCTTGTCTTGCAGACCGGGCAGGGTCCCGTGGGCCGGTAGTAGTCGCCGTTTGACCAGATGCCGCAGTCGAAGCGGTAGCCCATGCGGCCGAGGGCTGCGGGACACTGTTCGTACATGAGGTGATGCCCTTCGTAGGTCTGGCAGCCGTCGCTGGTGCGGCCGCAGCCGCTGCAGATAAATTTGGGGGAGATGGAGCCGTAGCGGTTGCGCAGGTAGCCCAGGAACTCTACGGGGCTGCTGCAAACAAAACAGGTGGCGCCGTCCAGCCTGGCAAAATCAATGGTGCTGGCGGCTCTGCCGGGCTGCACCTGGAGGCCGGGGGAAAAGCCGGGGAGCTCCTCCGGCTGGAAAGTGAGGTCGGGGAAATAAGCCGGCAGCAAATCGGCGGTGCGGTTATACAGCTCCCTGGTGGCGCCGACCAGGGGAGAAGCCAGGGTGGAGCGGTCGATCTCTTCCCGGAAGGGTCCGCCTGGCGGGAAGGTGCTAAGCAGAATAAGGATGATGCCGGTCATCGCGGCGCCGATGGCCAACCCCGCCATGGCCCCGCCGGCTTTGTCCAGGGCCTTGAGCAGTTGGAAGCGGGTCAGGGCGGCGAGCAGCGAACCGGCAGCCATCACCACTGCAAAAGCCGCCACAAACAGGAGCAGGAAGCAGACGAGGTCGGAGATGGCCTGCGGGATCTGCACATACCGGACCAGGAAATCGCCTGCGAAAGCATAATAGCGCGAGGCGGCGATTAACCCGGCGGCAATGCCGAGCAAACCGCTGGCGCTTCTGATCAGCCCGGTGGCAAAACCCCGCACGGCGGCAAATAGCAGGATCAGCGCAATGACCGGGTCGAGCCAGGAAAGGGAGTTCATTTAGTTCAGCGCCCCCTCGCTAGAGGTTAATCGCTCTTGTCACTCCAGCCCTTAGCGACAAGAGTAAATTTTTTTAGCCAATGTTGCCCTGTTCAGCGGGCACAGGGAGGCTAATAGAATTATACCCTTTCACAAGGGCGGGGAAAAGTAAGTAAGATCACTTGATGTCTTGAGGGGAATTATTTAGCCAGTTGTAGAATCAGAGTTTTAGCTGCCGCAACTATTTGCACGAAAGGAACAAACAGGTGACTACTGAAAAAATTTGGGAACTCCGCCTTTCGCCGGAGCAGATTCGACGGCAGAGGGAGAAGGTGAGGGCGGCTTTGATCGAAGCTTCGGCGAACATCAGCGGGGGAAAGATTACCCGCCTCTCTGAACGCGATCTGGCGCTTTTATTTGAGCATTACGACGCCGTTTTCCTGCACGGATTTTTCAAAGCAAATATTAAGGGCAAGATCAGCTTCTCCCTTTCCCGGAGAATGAGTCAGAGCGCTGGCAAGGTGATCAGTCCCGGCAACCTGGCCCATTTACCGCCGGAGCAGGAGCGTTACGAGCTGCGCCTGAGCGCCGATTTTTTCTTCAACTATGGCGCATTGGAGAGGGAGAAGCTCGTCAACGGCATCCCTTCGCGCGATGCTCTGGAAGCCTTGCAGCTCGTTTTTGAGCATGAGCTGTGCCATCTCCTCGAGCTGCACCTTTTTAAGCACTCCAGTTGCCGGGGCAGCCGTTTTAAACAGATGGCTGCCAATCTCTTTGGACATACGCAAAGTTATCATCACCTGCCGACCGTGCGGGAGATCGCCGGTGAAAAATTCGGTTTAAGCGTGGGCGACCCGGTCCGCTTCACGGCAGAAGGGCATTGCTATGAAGGGGTGATCAGCAGGATCACAAAGCGGGCCACCGTGATGGTCAGGGACGAAAAGGGGGATTACCGCGATCAGCAGGGCCATCGCTACAGCAAATGGTATGTACCTCTCGCCATGCTGGAAAAGGTTAAATAAAAGCAAATACGGTTGTCACAAGGGGGGTGAATATGGCATAGCGCATTTTAAGAATTAGACCGCCATCTTCCCGCCAAATGCATGAAAAAAGGCCTGGAGACAAGAATAAGGTTGAAGCAAAAAAGCGCCGGCATCTAACGCAAGGAGGCCCGCCTCGAAATTATAATGTTATCCCCCGGACCGAAATACTCTGCGCTGCTCGAGGATGTAGACCGCATGATCTCCGATACGCTGCGTACCGCTACGGCGGAACTGCAGGCCATGGTTGATCACCTGCTCGCCCGGGGCGGGAAGAAATTGCGCCCCCTGCTGGTATTCGCAGCGGCGGATTTACCCGGCACCAATGCCTGTGCGGAGACAGGCGAAGCGCTCTTAAAAACAGCCGCGGCCGTGGAGCTAATTCACACCGCTTCGCTGGTGCATGACGATGTGATTGACAATGCCGCCCGGCGCCGCGGCATGGAAACGCTGCACTGCCGCTGGGATTCAAGGGCTGCCGTGCTGGCCGGAGATTACCTGCTGTCCCGCGCTTTCGACCTCTTGAGCACCCTCGAACAGAGAAAGACGCTACTGCCGCTCATGTCCCGCTCCGTTTCTTTGATGTGCCACGGAGAGACCTTGCAGCAGGGGAAGCGATATGACTGGCGGACCACCGAGCACGATTACCTGCGCTTTAATTTTCTTAAAACCTCCCAGTTTTTAGCGGCCTGCTGCGAAGCGGGAGGGATCATCGGGGCGGCCTCTCCAGGGCAACTGAGAGCGCTGCGCGAATACGGCTGCAACCTGGGGCAGGCTTTTCAGATCGTGGATGATATCCTCGATTATGCCGCGGAGCCGCACCGCCTCGGCAAGCCGGTGGGGGGTGATCTAGGCCAGGGGGTGGTGACCCTGCCCTTGATTTACCTGCTTCGCTCCCGGAAACGGGAGCCGGCCTTGCTGCGGTCAGTGCTCTCCCGCCGCGGATCATTGGGCGCTGTTTTTGAAGCCCGTTTGCGCGAGGCGGTCAAAAGGAGCGGCGCGTTAAACACTGCGGCCCGCAAAGCCGAACGCTGTATCGAAGCTGCGCGGCAAGCCTTAAAATCTTTTCCCCCGGTCCCCGCCCGGCACTTGCTGGAACGGCTGGCCGGAGCGGTGACCGGCCAGCTCTCCGCGGTACAGGGTAACCCTTGATCCAATCACCTTGATCCGCCTGGGAGGCTTGTGTAAAATGGTAGTAGGCATGAGCTTTTGGCATGGTCCGGGTATAAAGCTATTTTATGGAATGCATCAACAACAGAATTGGAGTGATTCGTGATGGCAGATGTAAAGGAAATCAACGCGGGCCAATTTGATGCGGAGGTAATCAACTCTTCGCTCCCCGTTTTAGTCGATTTCTGGGCGCCGTGGTGCGGGCCCTGCAGAATGCTCGCACCGGTTTTAGAAGAGGTGGCCAGGGAAAAAGGCGATTCCTTGAAAGTGGTGAAAGTAAACGTGGACGAAAACCCGGATCTGGCCTCGCAATACGAGGTCATGAGTATTCCGACCATGGTTTTCTTTAAAAACGGAACGGTCGTGGACAGCTTTACCGGGGCCATGTCCAAGCAGGAGTTAAGCAGCAGGCTCGATGCGCTGCTTTAAAAGGCAGAACAGGCTCTAGAGCACGGCCAGGCGGCGCAGCAGGGCGCAGAGGCGGAAGAACATCCCCGCTTGTGGCCCTGCTTTTTTGATCAGCGACTGTGCATTTTTTTCCAACCCCTGTTTTTTTACCTTCGGATCGGACAGGTAGACCGCCAGCAGGCCGTGGACAACAATGCGGTGAAATTGCGGATTGGGCATCCGGGAGATCCCTTCCAGGGACTTCTGGAGAAAAAGATGCAGCCTCTGCGCTGCCAGTTCCGGGGAACGGTAGCAGGCGGCAAAGTTAAAGTCTCCGCCGATACGGTCTTCTTCCTGGTCGATCCAGTAATCGAGCAGGATATGCAGGCCGCAAATCCAGGGGAAATATCCCTTGACGATCCGTTTTACCTCCTCCGGTCTCGTTTCCGGCGCCGCAGCCGCCCCAAAGAGGGCAAACAGCGCCAGCGTTGAGCCGCAGGCGGCGGCATACTCCCAGAAATAGATGGGCGGGGCGATCGCTGCCGTTCTTTCCCTGGCCCATTGCTTTAACCGGCTGTGGCGCAACTTCGGCGCCAGGTGTTTATAGACCTGCAGATCACAGTAAAGGGAGAGCAGTTTCAGCAGCTCCGGCTGCACAGCCGCATACGAGGGCAGCGTTGCTGTTTGCCGGCGGCATTCGGCGACCAGCGCCTGCAGGTAGCCGCCGTCGTTACGGCACGGGTAAAAGCGATAGTATTCCCTTTCCCTGTGAGGATGCGGAGACAAGGCGTCCGCCATGGCATGATGGAGGCAGCGAAAAGCGGCTTCATCGTAGATGCCGCCGCGGTCGCAAAGATTATCCAGGTAGTCGCTGATGGTCTGGAAGGCCACGATTAACGATATTAATTCCCTGGTGTGAATGGGGTTGTAAAGGGTAAAAAAGCTGCCGCCCTGGGCATGAAATCGCTTGTGGCGCAGGCTTAAGCGGGCCTGCTGGCGCAAAAGCCAATCTTCACAGTGATCGAGCTGTTTGTCCCAGCGGCGCAGTTCCCGGGAGACTTGCGGCAGGACCACGGTTAAAAATCGGCTCACCGACAGGTCGGGCGGGACGGCTGTTTCTGTCGCCGGAGCTCTGCTTTTGGGTATAAAGGGGACTTTGTTCACCGGCAGTTCCTCTCCTTCTACTACTGATGGTAAAAAGCCGCACCGGTTGATGCGGCTTGAGCGTGCCTGCAATTGATCAATGCGCTGGCTGTTTGCCGGCGAGCGGCGGTTGCTACTGGTTTTCCCCGGAATGATCGCCTTCACCAGGTTCATTCTGGTGCTCGTGGGTTTGGGCTTCGCCGTATTCAGCTTCCACTCCCGGGTTTTCAGCGGGGCTGTCGCCCAAAAACTCAGCGAATGAAGAGATATCACTGCCTTCCGCAACCTCGCTGCGGGCAAAACGGAAGAAGAGCCATTCCGCTACACCGATTACCGCGGCGGTGGCCAGGATCGATGCCGTGGTGATCTCTTCGCGTACAAAGCCATTGGCCAGGGCCAACACGATGGCGGCCAGGACGAAATTGGCAATGGCGGTGGCAATCGATCCGAAGCGGGGCAGCAGGAAACGGTCCCCGGCAAAGTAGAGGATCAGGGTAATAAACAGGGCTGCAATCAACGATGTGGTGAGTGCGACACCCGGTTCTAGTAAGTAGGTCAAAAAAAGAATGGTGATGGCGGCTGTATAAATATACTTGATCAGCAGCGGCCTAATCTGTTCCATAGTTTTCACCCCCTTTCTGACAAATACTTTCCCCACAAACTGGCTGCTTATTCCTCCGGCTGTAAAATATTAATTTTTAAATTGTTTTTGGTTCCGGGGGCAGGATATATCTGTAATCCAGCGAAGATTTAACAAAGAGCCTCCAGGCGAGATCAAACATGCTATGATTAAGGAGTGTGGTGCAAGCGATGAACTGGTTGGAAATCGGTCGGGTTATACATTTCTATAATAAGATCTCGGTGGCGATCATTGAACTTTCCGGAACGCTGCAGGTTGGTCAAAAGATCAGGGTGATCGGCCCGAAAACCGAGATTGAACAGACGGTCGACTCGATGCAGGTTGAACACCGGAACATTGACCGGGCCAAACCGGGCGACCTGGTCGGCTTGAAGGTGATCGGCAAGGTCCGGGAAGGGGATGCTGTGTTTACCGGCAGCGAATCATAAGCTGCTCTTCTCCCTGAAAAACCGGAGTGTTCATTTGCAATCTTGATCTATCAGCATTCTTGATCTATTTTTAGTTTTGGTTTAATCACTTTACCATGCGCATTGGAGCAACGATGGCTGCTTTCATCAACAGAGAGACCGCGCTGGCTATTAGGAGGGGTGCGGCGGGAGCCGCCCCGATTGTGATGGGTTATATCCCGATCGGTTTTGCCTTCGGAGTGCTGGCCGCGGAGGCGGGAATTGATCTCGTGGGTGCCGCGGCCATGTCCGTGTTTGTGTTTGCCGGTTCAGCGCAATTTATCGCCATCGGTTTAATGGCAAGCGGCTGTTCCATAGCCGCCCTGGGCATGACAGTTTTCCTGGTAAACCTGCGCCACTTATTGATGAGCGCCGCTCTTGCTCCTTACCTGGGGCGCTTTAAACGGTGGCAGCAGGTTTTATTTTGCTTTGAACTGACCGATGAATCCTTTGCGGTGCACAGCGCCGATCTCCGTACCCGCGCTGCTCCCGTTCCCGCCCGGATGATTGCCCTGAATCTCTGCGCCCATATCTCCTGGACCGGCAGCACCCTGGCCGGCGCCTGGATCGGCAGCCGCCTCCGTTTTGATACTGCCCTCTTTGGCCTCGATTACGCCCTGCCGGCCATGTTTATCGCCCTGCTGATCTTCCAGGTGGAAAACAGGCGCCACGCGGCCATCGCCCTGCTGTCTGGGGCCCTCTCGGTAATCTTTTACCTGGCCGGGGCCGGGCAGTGGGCTCTGATTATGGCCACCTTGATGGCGGCCACAGCCGGTTACTTCAGTGAGGGCAAAATAAAGCCCCGAATGCCGCGCGACTCTTAAGGAGGGTTAAGCTAAGCCGATATGGAGCGCTATTATCTCGCTGTTCTGATCATGGCTGCCGTAACCTTTTTACCGCGGGTTTTGCCGGTGCTCTTTCTTTCCCGGCGCCGGCTCCCCGCTGCACTTTCCCGCTGGCTCGCTTACATTCCGGTTGCGGTGCTCGCCGCCCTGTTGGGGCCGTCCCTGCTGGCGCCCGCCGGGCGGCTGGATCTCTCCCCGGCCGGCAACCAGGTTTTCTGGGTATCAATCCCGGTTTTTTTCATCGCCTATTTTACCCGCAATCTCTTCGCCACGGTATTATCGGGCATGGCCCTGATCGCTTTATGGCGTTTATTCTAGAGCATAATTAAGTCTTTTCCTTAACCCCCTTAAATTTGCTAATAAGTGGTTTCGCCCCACCGTAATGGGTAAATAAAAGGGTGGTGGAGGGCAGAATAATAACAGCGCCTTTATTGTCCTTTGCCGGTAACCTTTTGGAGCAATCCGCGGTTCCGGGGAAGGGAAGCCGCACCTTGCTGGAGAAATATTCGTTTATCAGGCACGCTGCGCTAAGAGAGGGGGTTTCTGGCTCTCTGATGCCATCATTTCCGGCCCCGGTTCTTGAAGCGGCGCCTCTAGAAAAAAACAGGCAGGTGTGAAGGATGCTAATTGTTGGCGAAAAGATTAATACCAGCAGGAAACAGGTGCAGGAAGCGGTAGCAAGAAGGGATGCCGGCTTTATCCGGGACCTGGCCCGCCGCCAGTTTGAGGCTGGGGCTCATTATATCGATGTTAACTGCGGCACCTTCATTTCGGAAGAGCCGGAGCTGCTAAGCTGGCTGGTCCGGGAGGTGCAGGACGAGCTTAATAATGCTCCCCTGTGCATTGACAGCCCCAATCCAAAGGCTGTGGAAGCAGCTTTAAAGGTCCACCAGGGCACTCCCCTGCTCAATTCGATCACCGGCGAAAAAGAGCGCTACGAAGCGCTGGAGCCATTGGTCGTCAAATACGGCTGCAAAATCGTGGTGCTGTGCATGGATGACGAATCGGGCATTCCCCGTGACGCAGCGACCCGTTATCAGATCGCGACGCGATTGATCGAAAGTCTGACCGCCAAAGGGGTCAAGCAAGAAGACATTTATGTTGATCCCCTGATCCAGCCGATCAGCGTTGACACCAAGAACGGGCTAGCCGCCGCGGAAACGATTCGCATGGTCAAGGAGAAATATCCTGGCGTGCACGCCATCTGCGGCCTCAGTAACATCTCCTTTGGGTTGCCGGAGCGGAAATTGCTCAACCAGGCTTACATGGTTGTCTGCACCACCTACGGCCTCGACGCGGTGATCCTTGACCCCGAAGATAAGATGATGATGCGCCTGGTTTATGCCGTCGATGCCCTTTTGAACCGCGACCCATACTGCGGCAAGTACCTGAGAGCCTACCGCAGCGGTTTGCTAAAATAGAAACCCGGAGCCCCACAGAATAGGGGCAGCAGGGGGAAGCGGTTTCTAGATTTTCAGTTTAGACGGCCATGCCCCCGCCAAGCTGGACACCACCAGGTAATGAAAACACTTTGCCCCTTGTCACTGAGGGCTAGAGTAAAGTTTCCACCTCATAATTCCCTCTCCCCCCTTTGGGGGGAGAGGGCAGGGTGAGGGGGGGCTAAATCCGGCATACAGCGTTTTCGAAGTTAACAGTTATGCCCTCCGCCAAAGAGAGGGCATCGTCTCTCCAATTTCTCAACTTAGTTTAGGGGAGGTAAATCTACGCTATGAAATTGATGGAGCACCTTTATGCCTATCCCTGGCGCGGCCGGGGCAACAACTGCAACAGCTATCTGGTCACCGGTGAGAAGACAGTGCTAATCGATCCGGGACATATCCATAATGAATGGGGGGAGCGCTGCCTCGATACGCTGGTGCGGCGCCTCTCTGAAGACGGGTTTTCCCTGGAACAGGTGGACCTGATCCTCTGCACGCATGGCCACCCCGATCACGTTGAAGCAGCCAGTGTGATCAAGGAAAAAAGCGGTGCGCAGGTGGCACTGCACCGGGAGGATGAGCCGATCATCGCCGAGATCGAGCGCTATTTCGGCTCTGCCGCCGGCCAGGCGAAAGCTGCTTTAAAGCCCAACATCTACCTGCAGGAAGGAGATCTGGACCTGGGCGAAGGTGCCGAGCAAATCCGGGTGATTCATACCCCGGGCCACTCACCCGGTTCGGTCTGTTTTTTGCTTCCCCGCTTAAAGGTGCTGATCAGCGGTGATACTGTGTTCGAAAACAGCATCGGGCGCAGCGACCTGCCCGGCGGCGACATGGCGACACTGGGCAGGAGCATCGACAAGCTGGCGGCGCTGCAAGATGTGGAGCTGCTCTTGCCCGGGCACATGGGCTTTGTCTCCGGGGCCGAAGATGTGAGGCGCAACTTTGAACGGATCAAGTATTTCTTTTTCTAAGCGAGCGGCGCCATGTTGTCCCGACCCCCATGGCCTCACCAGGCGGAGGCACCACCAGTAAGGATGAAAATGTTGCCGGGGGAGAGGGCTAGGGTGAGGGGGGCTTGAAACCGGCTCCATTTTAAGAGTAAAGTTACCCGGTGCGGCAATGCTTTACCGCTATGCGTCCAGGCTAGTGAGTGAACATCGGATTGAAGTCATAAGGAGGGCGTTGGATTAACAGTGAGGGATGAAGATAAAACCATAGAGGATTGCGGGCGGAGTGCAGGGGAGCCGGCCTTTGCCGCCGAGAGCGCTGCCGCCGCATACCGGCAGTGGCTGGAATATCCCGATCTTGACGAGGCCACCCGCTCCGCCCTGCTGCAGATGCAGGGCCGGCCTGATCTGATCCGCCAGCACTTTGGCGCGGAGCTGACTTTTGGGACCGGGGGGATGCGCGGCGTGATCGGCCCGGGCACAAACCGGCTCAATATCTACCTGGTGCGGCGGCTCACGCAGGGGCTGGCGAACTATCTCAACCGGAGAGCAACAGAGGGCACGATGCAAAGCGTGGCCATCGCCTACGATACCCGCGCTTACTCCAGGGAGTTCGCTACAGAGGCAGCCCTGGTCCTGGCGGCAAACGGGATTAAAGGGCTGCTCTTCGCCGGTGTGAGGCCGACACCGGAGCTTTCCTTTGCCATCAGGGAGCGGCGCTGTGCCGCGGGGATCGTGATTACCGCCAGCCACAACCCGCCGCAGTACAACGGTTACAAGGTTTACGGACCGGACGGCGGACAGGCCGTATCGCCTTTCATTGATGAACTGATTGAAGAAATCGCCGCCGTCGACCTCTTCGCGGGGGTGCGCACCATGGAGCGCGCTGCGGCGGAAGAGCAGGGATTGCTGGAACTGATCGGCGAGCAGTTGGACTCCCATTACATCGCTGCGCTGCACACTCTTTCCCTAAGCCAACCTGCGGAGCCCCTGACAGTGGTTTATACCCCGCTGCACGGCACCGGCGCAGTGCTGCTCCCGCGGCTGTTGAACTCTAGCGGGTATATCGAAGTGATCCCGGTGGCGGAGCAGATGCTGCCCGACGCCAATTTCAGCACGGTCAAGGTGCCAAACCCCGAGGAACCGGCCGCTTTTACCATGGCCCTCGCCCTTGCCCGGCAATACGAAGCGGACCTGGTCCTGGCCACAGACCCGGACTGTGATCGCGTGGGCTGCGCCGTGCGCGGCTCAGAGGGCGAATATACACTTTTGACCGGCAACCAGACCGGCGCCTTGCTTTTAGAATATATTCTCGGGCGCCTGCAGGATCGGGGCGCGCTCCCTCCGGACGGTGTGATGGTCAAAACAATCGTCACCGGAGACCTGGGACGGAGAGTGGCGGATGCCTACGGGGTCAGGACCGAAGAGACGCTGACCGGATTCAAATATATCGGCGCGAAGATTGAAGAATTCGAGAAGGCGGGAACAGGGACTTTCCTTTTCGGCTACGAAGAGAGCTACGGCTACCTCGCCGGGACCTTTGTCCGGGATAAGGACGCCCTCGGCACATCGCTCCTGCTCTGCGAGGCGGCGGCATATTATAAAGAGAAGGGGATGACCCTGCTGCAGCTTCTGGAGGAGCTCTCCCGCCGCTACGGTTATTTCCGTGAAGACCTGGTTTCACTGGAGCTGGAAGACCTTTCAAAGGCGGATCAACTGATGTGCTCCTTTGCCCAGATGCCGCCGCTTCTGGACGGCGTCAAGCTTACGGAGAAACGCGATTACTATGAAGGCAAGGCGTGGCTGCTGCCGGACGGCACCGAAAAAGAATTAACCTTGCCCCGCTCGAAGGTGCTCTATTACCGGCTGGCCGACGACTCCTGGTTCTGCATCCGCCCTTCGGGCACGGAGCCGAAAATTAAAATCTATTTCTCGGTGAACGCCGCCGCCGCAGCGGAGGCGGATCAGAAGCTGCAGCGCCTGAAAAAGGCGGTCCTGACCGCAGCGGGCCTCTAAGGTGCAGCGCGGGGATAGACCCCCTCAGGGCAAATAGATGCCATGCCCCCAGCAGCGGGAGCACTATCTTATAATCCCCTCTTCCACCTTTGGGCGGGAGAGGATCAGGGTGAGGGGGGCGCTCTGCTGCTGCTACTTAGAGTTGAACCCTGCCTGGTGGAGGATGGCCTTGCTTGTAAGTAATTTAGCCTTTCGGCTCGAATGAGGAATTGTACGTGCGCCTGAGAGTCTGGGCTGAGTTTATGACCCCGGAAGAAATCTGCGCGCCCGCGGTGAAGGAACTGCTGGCCCGCTACGCGGTGCAGCCCTGCCTGGCGGTACCCTACGGCAAACTAGGGGTCGGCTATGCCCGCTATCTCCGGGAATACGGGGAGGCCGGGCTGGAGCCCGCCCTCTGGCCCACCCTGCCGGACGGCCTCGGCTACTGGCCCCATGAAGGGAACGCCCCCAGGTTTTCGGCCTACGTGCAGGAACTTTTCCACTGGGCCGGGCGCCAGGGCGTGAGCATTCCCTGGCTGGTGGTGGATCTGGAAACCCCGTACTACCAGATCGAGGCCCTGCGCAAGGCGAAAGGTTTAAAAAAGCTGGCGGCGGCCTGGCGGCAATACCGCTCCAACCGGAACCCGGTCCGGTTCAAAGAGTCTGCCGGGACCTATGCCCGTCTGCAGGAATTTTTAAGGCAAAAGGGATGCCGCTCCCTGGTGCCGGCCCTTTTTTTGCTGGAGCTGGATCTGGCCGCCGGCTCCATCAAGATGCAGGATTACCTGGAAACCCCGGTCACCCCGGTAGCCTGGGATGTGGTCTCGGTCATGCAGTACAATTCCATGTTTAGCGGCTATTCCAGGGGCCTGATTAAAGCAGAAGACGCCCGCTGGCACCTTTACCGGCTCTGCCGCACGATTAAAGGCGCTCTCGGCTCGCGCGCCGCCCTCTCCATCGGCGTCACCGGGACCGGGAAGCTGGGCGACGAGCCTATCTGCCGCGAACCGGCGGAGATGCGGCCCGATGTGGAAGCGGCCCTGGCCGCCGGCATTGAGGATCTGGCGATCTTTTGCCTGGAAGGAATCCTTAAATATAGGCAGCCGGAACAGTGGTTTGCGATGATCAGAACTGCCCGCCCAGTAGTACCCCGCCGCTCGATAAAAATGGATTTGCTTCGCGGCGCGGGATCTATGCTCTACCGCATATTGCCGTAAAAAATAGACCAGCGATCGATCCTGTCTAAAGGCGTGATCACAAGATGCAGCAAACCGATATCCTGATTATTGGCGCCGGCGTGGTCGGCCTCGCCATCGCCGCCGAACTGGCCGCCCGGAAAAAAGAAGCGGAGGTCGTCGTGCTGGAGCGGCGCGAGCGTTTCGGGCTGGAGATCTCCAGCCGCAACAGCGAAGTCATTCATGCCGGCATCTACTACCCCAAGAACAGTTTAAAAGCGAGGCTTTGCGTGGAGGGAAACGCCCTGCTGTATAGTTTTTGCGAACAGTGGGGGGTACCCTACCGCCGGCTGGGCAAGTTGATCGTGGCGCGCAGCGATGACGAAATCCGCTCCCTGGAGGAACTGCTGGAGAGGGGCCGCGCCAACGGCATCGCCGGCCTGGAGCTGCTGGACCAGCGGGCGGTGGCCGCCCTGGAGCCGCACGTCAGGGCGCGGGCGGCGCTCCATTCGCCTTCCACGGGAGTGGTCGACTCCTATCGCTTAATGGCACGCCTCGAATACCTGGCCTTGCAGCGCGGAGTGATGATGGCCTACCGCCACGAGGTGACCGGCGTGGAGCCGGCGGACGGCGGTTACAGGGTGCGCTATTCAAACCCGGACGGAAGCGCAGATACAATTTGCTGTGCCTGGCTGATTAACAGTGCCGGCCTCGATGCCGGCCGGATCGCCGCCTGGACCGGCATCAACCTGGAAGAGGCGGGCTATGCCATTTATCTCTGCAAAGGAGAATATTGCACCGTCTCTCAAAGCAAGGCCGCACTGGTTAACCGGTTGATTTATCCGCCCCCGCTGGAGGAGCTACAGTGCCTGGGGGTCCACATAACAAAAACCCTGGACGGCCGGTTAAGGCTTGGCCCTGATGCCACCTATGTCCAGCAGATCGATTATAGCGTAAGCCCCGATCTGGCCGTCCGGTTTTTCCAGGAGGCCAAAGCCTTTTTACCTTTCCTCGAACCGGGGGATCTCGAGCCGGAATCGGCCGGTATCCGCCCCAAACTGCAAGGGCCCGGAGATCCCTTCCGCGACTTCATCGTCAAGCACGAAACAGAGCGCGGCCTTCCCGGGCTGATCAACCTGCTCGGCATCGAATCGCCCGGCTTGACCTGCTGCCTCAGCCTGGCCCGCATGGTGGCCTCATTGCCAGGCTAAAGACCCATTAACGAAACAGCCAGGGCATAAGACCTTCCCCCATAACAAAAACTAAAGAAGCCGAGGGGCATTGTCACAACGCCCCTTATCTCTGCAGGAGTATTTTGGGGAGGAATTAATGATGAAGGCTGCATCAACGTTGGAAAAGGAAAGAGTCCAGGTTAAAGGCGCCGGGCGCTTTAAGCACCTGCTGGCGCCGGGTAAAATCGGCCGCATGGAGTTGCGCAACCGGGTGGTCATGCCGCCGATGGGGACCAACTTTGCCGACCTGGACGGCTTTATCACGGAGCGAATAGTCCGTTATTACGAGGCCAGGGCGGAAGGCGGCACCGGCTTGATTATTGTAGAAGTGGCGGCGGTTGCCCCGGAAGGGAAGGCAATACCGCGGCAGATCGGCATCTGGGCTGATAAGTTTATCCCGGGCTTAAGCTATCTGGCGGCGGCGATTAAAAAGCACGGGGCGAAGGCGGCCATTCAGCTCCATCATGCCGGGCGGCAGACCACAGCCTTGATCACCGGCTACCAGCCGGTGGCGCCGTCCGAAATTCCCTGCCCGGTCTGCCTGGATCGGCCGCGGGCGCTGACCATTGATGAGATCAAAGGGCTGGTGGAGGCGTTTGCCCATGCCGCCCGCCGGGCCAGGGAAGCGGGCTTTGACGCCGTGGAAATTCACGGCACCCATGGCTACCTGCTCAATCAGTTTCTTTCCCCCTACAGCAACAAGCGTACCGACGAATACGGCGGCAGCCTGGAAAACCGGATGCGATTCTCCCTCGAGGTTATTGACGCGGTCTACCGGGCCGTGGGGGAAGACTTTCCGATCATTTTCCGCATGAATGCAGGAGAATATGTGGAGGGAGGGCTTACCCTGGAGGATGCCCGCGAGATTGCGCGGCGCCTGAGCAGCAGCCCCGTCAATGCCCTGCATGTATCGGCGGGGGTTTACGGCTCCCCGGCACCCATGGTGGCCACGATGGCCTCGCCGCCGCTGCCCCTGGCGGAGCATGCGGCCGCCATTAAGGAAAGCGTGGATATCCCCGTGATCGCGGTCGGGAAAATCCACGATCCGGAAGAGGCCGAAGCGCTGATCAGGGAGGAAAAAGCCGATTTCGTCTCCATCGGGCGGGGCTTAATTACCGATTCGCATATCGTGAAAAAGATCGAGGCGGGCCAGATCGAAAATATCCGCAAATGCATTCAGTGCAACCAGAAATGCATCGACCCGCTGCTGGTCTACCAGCTGCCGGTGAGCTGCATCTACAATGCCAGGGTGGGGCGCGAATATGAATTTCCCTTTGAAAAGGCGCGCCGCGCCAAAAAAGTGGTCGTGGTCGGCGGCGGTCCGGCCGGGCTGGAGGCGGCGCGGGTGGCCCGGGAAAGGGGGCACCGGGTGGTGCTTTTTGAGCGCTCCGGAGAGCTGGGCGGCCAGGCCATCCTGGCCAAGGTGCCGCCGAAAAAGGACCGTTTCGGCGAGATTCTGCGCTACCTTATCCACCGGGTCGAGGCGATAGGCGTTGACGTGCGCAAAAACACGGAGGCCACCACCGCGGCGATCCTGGCAGAAAAACCCGATGCCGTGATTCTCGCCACCGGGGCGCGGCCTTTGATCCCGAAACTGCCCGGCCTCGAAAGCGCCAAGGCCGTTACCGCCTGGGATGTGCTCGAGGGGAAGGTCAAGCCGGGGCGGCGCGTGGCCATTATCGGCGGCGGCGTGGTCGGCTGCGAAACGGCCGAATTCCTGGCGGAAAAAGGGCACCAGGTAATTACCCTTGAGGCCGAGTCGGAGCCGGCGCGCGATCAA
>JAAYGO010000025.1 GCA_012727685.1 Bacillota bacterium
CACTTTAACGATCTGGCCCTGGAGCTGAAAAAGATCATACTCAGCGAGCTAGATTACCTCAATGAAGCCCGGAATGTGCAGCGTTTTAGGAAAAATTTTGCGGATAGCGGGACGGTCTATATCCCTAAGGTTTACTGGTCGCATACCACCTGTCATGTGTTGACCATGGAGCTGCGGGAAGGTTATAGCCTTGCCCGTTACTTGGAGGCTCCGCTGCCCGACCCGGCTCCGCGTCAGCTTGCGGAAATGCTGACCGACTGTTTTGTTAAGCAGATCTTTATCGATGGTTTTTTCCACGGCGATCCGCACCCGGGAAACCTGGCTGTCTTGCCTGACCGCCGCTTGTTGATCATGGATTTTGGGGCCGCCGGGACAATTGACGACGAGCTGCGCGGCAAATTTTTAACCCTCTTAAAAGCCTTTCGCTCTTTTGATACGGCCACCATCACCGATGAACTGTTAACCCTGGCCGAAGCTTCGCCGCTGAAGGTCAATCGCTCCGAATTGATGCGTGATATCGGCCGTTTCCAGGAACAATTTTACGAGGTTCCGCTTAAGAATATCAACCTGGGCGAAGCGTTTCAGAATCTGATGAATATTGCCATGAAGCACCGCCTTCGCCTGCCTTACACCTTATTGCTCCTGGGCAGGACCCTGGTGACCCTGGAAGGAACGATTGCCCGCCTTGACCCGGAATTTAATATTGCTGCGGTGCTGCAAAAATATGGCCCCTCATTGCAAAGCCGCCAGCTTAGATTTACCGCGCGGCGAGTCCGGGGGACCTTGCGCAGTTACTACCGGCTTTGGGAGGAGATACCGGAACGCACGGTAGAACTGTTGCGGGAGGCGGCTGCGGGTGATCTACAGCTAAAAGTGGAGCTCATGCATACAAAGTCGGCACTGCACACCCTGGAAACCATGATCAATCGCCTCGCTTTCAGCATTGTCCTGGCCAGCCTGATCATCGGGTTGTCGCAGAACCTGCGCCTGGAGAACGTTGCCTGGCTGACGCGCTTTCCGATTGCCGAGCTAGTCTTGATCGGGGCAGCCCTGGCCGGGGTGTGGTGGCTGTTTTCCATCATCCGCTCAGGGAGATTTTAAGGCAGCGGGCTTTCTTAAGCATTATTTTAAGGAGGACGGCAATGCAGAAAAACATATCTGCCCTTGTGGATATCGGGGGAACAAAAATATTAATCCTCCTGGCCGCTCCGGGCCGCAAGGTTTTATTCAGAGAAAAATACAGTACCCCGCGCGAACGGGAGCCGCACGCCATGGCCGCTGCGCTAAGCGCTAGCCTGTCGCAGGCCTTGGAAAACAGCGGGGTATTGCGGGACGATTTGGCCGGCCTCGGTATTTGCATCGCCGCCCTGGTAGACTATCATAAAGGTGTGATTTACCAGGCGCCGAACCTGGGATGGTTCGAGCCGGTCCCTTTTCGTGATATGCTGCAAAAGGAATGGCCATGCCCGGTTCTTATTGAGAACGACGCCAATGCAGCAGTGGTCGGCGAGGTCTATTACGGCGCCGCCCGCGGGCACCGCGACGTTATCTATGTTACTGTCAGCACCGGTATTGGCGGCGGCCTGTTTTTAGACGGCAAGCTCTACCGGGGATGCAGCGGTTTCGCGGGCGAAATCGGGCATATCAAGCCGTTTGGGCAAGGAAGACAGTGCAACTGCGGAGGAATGGACTGCCTTGAAGCCTGGGCAGCGGGGACGGCGATCGCCCGCCGCGCCGCGGCGCTAATGGGGGACGAAACTAAGAATCGAGGTGAGGTAAACACCGCCTGGGTATTTGATCAGGCTGAAGCCGGCAATCCCAGGGCGCGCGCCTTGATCGCAGAAACGGGGGTAACGCTCGGCATCGGCCTGGCTAACCTGGTAACCCTGCTGAACCCTTCCTGCCTGGTTGTCGGGGGCGGAGTGGCCGGAAACAGGGCCTCTTTTTTGGCCCAGGTATGGGAACAGGTTAAGAAAAGCGCCATTGCCCCCGCGGTGGAGGTCACCCGCCCCATGCTGGTCGCGGCGGAGCTGGAACCCGAAGCCGGAATCTGGGGCATGTATGCATTAATGAACAACGAGCTGAAGACAGGTGGCCTGTAGATGGAACAGCCGGAATGGCTTGCAGCACTCATCGCCAACTTGAGTAAATTAATCGATCAATTTGGCCTGGCCGGGATTGCCGCCGCCATGTTTGCCGAAAGCGCCGGCGTCCCCTTTGCTTCGGCGGTGGTGATCGCCACTGCCGGCAGTTTAGTATTAAGTGGCAAGTTTTCCGTCTGGTCAATATTGCTCGCTTCGACGCTCGGGATAACCGCCGGCAGCATCTGCAGTTATTGTATTGGCCTGGTCAGTACGAAAATGGGCGGTTTAATCAAGAGTGCCCTGTGGAGGCGGGCAAACCGGAAGGATAAACCAACTCGGCCGCGTCAATCAAAAGTATATGCGTTGTGGGAAAAATACGGCAGCTTCTCGGTTTTCATGGGCCAGCTCTGGGGAGTAACGCGCACCTTTATCTCTTTTCCGGCCGGCGCCATGCACATGAATATTCTCTTGTTTATTATTTATACCGCCCTGGGCGGCGCCCTGTTTAGCCTGACGGCCATCGGCACAAGCCTTTTGCTGACCAAGTTTATGGGCCTGATCCTCAGTTATCTGCGCTATTTGCTTTCCCTTTCACCATGGCTGTGGGGCGGGCTGCTGCTGTGCCTGGCTGTTTTGATTATTCTCTGGCGGCGTTATAATCTGAAAGGATCATTTGCGTCAATCAGCCGGTGGATTAAAACACGGGTATCCCGCAAATAGCGCTTAAACTTTTCTGCTTAAGAAAGCGATCGCCAAGCAATCGGCCAGTGTGATCAGGATGAAGGTGACGGTATAGGCGATCACCACACCATTGATTCCCCAGGAGGGGTTGGCGGTGAGGGCATAGATGATCATGAGGCCGATTAGGGTCCCCCCGAGGTCATTGGCTACGGCGATACCCGGGCGCCCCATGCCGTGCAGGATTGCAGCCGTGGTAAATTGCAGGTAGGCAAAGGGAACTGCTGGCGCAAGCCGCATTACCAGGGGCGCAGCGGCGGTACTGCCGTAAAAAAGAGCGGTCAGTGTGGAGGCATTGAGGTAGAGGAGCGCTGCCGAAGCAGCCCCGAGGAGCAGGGAACCCCAGATGGAGAGCTTCACCAGGCGGTAGAGGCGCTCCTTTAAATGGAGGGTCGCGGCCCCGGCCACGGCAGGGACAATGGTCGTGTTCACCGGAATAATCAGGACGGTGGGTAAAAAGATGAGGGGCAGGGCCATGCCTGACAGTTGGCCGAACAGGGTCGTGGCCTGAGCACTGCTAAATCCCGCCACCTGCAGGCGCGCCGGGATGAGGAGCGATTCCAGGGTCTGGGTTATGGAGGTGCTCAGGCGGATCACCAGGATTGGCAAGGAAAGCGAAAACATTTCCTTGCCGATCGAAAGTGAAATACCAGCGTGGATTGTGGAAGGCCCCTCGTTTTTCTGCATCATAAAAAGGATGAGGAAGCAGGCCACTTCTCCGGCGGCGATGCCGGCAACCAGGCCGGCCAGGACAGAGCTGAGCCCGTAGGGCACCAGATAAAAGGCGGCGGCCAAACCGATGGAAACCCGAAAGATCTGTTCAGCAACCTGGGACAAAGCGGTGGGAGCCATATTGGCGCGCCCCTGGGAAAAGCTGCGCAGCACCGAGGAAAGGGCGGCAAAGGAGAAGGCCGCCGGCATCAGGCGGATTGCCGGAACAATGCGGCGATCGGGAATGAATTCGAGCGGAAAAGAAAAGACAATCCACAGAAGGATGCTTAACGCCAGCACCGCGATCAGGGCCAGGCCCAAGGCCAACCGGCGCACCTGGATCTGCCTAGCAAAATCCCCCCGGGCATAGCTGTCGGCGACCATCTTGGTTACCGCTCCTGACAATCCGAGCCCAGCGATGACGACAAGCAGGGCGTAAACAGGCATGATCATCTGGAAAAGGCCAAGGCCTTCGGCTCCTACCAGGCGCGAGAGGACCATGCGATAAACGAGGCCGATGAGCCGGGTAATTGACCCCGCAATTATTAATTGCAGGGTGCCCTTAACCAGTGAGCTTTTCAGTTTATCCTGGAATCTCATAATAGTAAATGATATGCCTGGAAAGGAGCAAGAAGAAGAAAAAGAAGGAGAGTGTGGCTTTATTTCCCGGGCGAGCGCAGTATTCGCCTAAATTCGCGCTTTTTCACGGGGTTAAGGATATTGATGCTTAGCGTCCGCCGGGTATGGCCGCCCGGGCGATCCGCGCCATGGCGCGGCCGACTTTGTAGGCCCACTGCGGATCGGAGGCATAACGGATGTTGATCGCTTCGAGATTGTCACCGTGGTAGTTCCGCCCGCCCCGGCTGAGATAGCTTGTCGACAGCAGGCGGGCTGCATAAAAAATACATTCTTCCTTGCTGGAAAAAGACAGGGCCCGGTTATAGGGATCGTAGTTGGCGGCGCCCAGGCCGAATAGGTTATTTTTTTCGCGGGCCAGTTTGGACGCTCCTCCGCCGCTTTCCAAATAGGCAATCGCGGCGAGGACCAGGCTGTTGACACCGTATTGATCTTCAGCCTGAACCAGGGCTTCCCCGGTTCCGGACAACCCGCGGGCGCCCAACCTTGTCCAGGCCCGTTCATACATGCTGGCGGTAAAATCCGATTGCATGAGCACGGCCATTACCGAGCCTTTCATGGCCACCGCGTTGCGGTAGGTTTGCGTTTGATTAAAGAGGATTTGTTCCAACTCTTCGTTGCGTTCTTCCACTTCATCAATTTTGAGCAGCGCTTTGCGCAACTGGTTGAAGAGCGATTCATTTTCCTCGTAAGCCTTGTTTAGATCATCGACCGTTTCCATAAAAACCTGGTTTAGTTCCGTATACTGCTGCTGCAAGTGCGCATTCTTTTCTCTTTCCAGGGCAATCTGGTGCTGCCAGCCCAAGATGGCGAGCAACAGCAGGGAGGTTGCGACGATAAACTTTAATTTTTTTAAAAACATCTTGGTCCAGCTCCCCCTCAAAAAGCCAACTCAATGCTTTATGTATATAGAAATGACGCAAACTTATTCGCGAAGGAGAGCGGTAAATCCTGCAATTTCATCCTGAAAGGTCTAAAGACTGGTAAATGATAGAAAGATCTTTTTAGCTAAGTCGGGAGTTGTGAATCACTTTTCTCTATACTTAGAAGGTAATGTAGGTTTTTATTTAACTATTATTAAAGCAAATGTAAATAAGGATAAAAATACAATTATCGATATGAATTGCCAGTCGATCCAGCTCCAATCTATTCCCATAAACCTCCCTAAGTAATGAATAGTCCAATAAAAATTACTCCTATACATGCTGGTATTATGTAACCTAAGAATTTATACTTGTTTTTGTTTCTCAATTTTTCTTTTTCAATTTCATTGTGTAATTGAATCCTTGCCTTTTCCCGTGCATATTCGTCTCGAAAAGCTCTTTCTTCCAGGTTTCTTTCCATCATAATAAATCACCTCGTTAAATTTTATGCTTCAGGTTTTGGAATGAGGTTGAAAAAAATGTTTCACATTCAGCGAGAAATCAATGATGGCATGAATCAACAAGCATGATTTCCAGGTGCGAAGGCTCCCTTTTTTATTGCGCTTATTTTGGTATAATAAGGGCAAGAAAGGAGAGCCTATCCATGCCCTTTGAATCCTCGCCTCAGTCCCATGACCTCATTGAATATGCCAATCTGGGGGTAGGGAAAAGGTACTTTATTATCACTTTTGGCTGCCAGATGAACGAAAATGACTCGGAAGTGACGGCCGGGCTCCTGGAAAGCATCGGTTACAGTGCGGCGGCATGCCCCAACGAGGCCGACCTGATCATCATCAATACCTGTGCCGTGCGGCGCAAGCCCGAGGACAAGGTAGCGGGATTGCTGGGCAAGCTGAAAGCGCTCAAGAATGAAAAAAGAGATTTGCTCATTGCCGTGGGCGGTTGCATGAGCCAGCAAGAGGAAGTGGCCTCCTACATAAGCAAGCGCTTTCCTCATGTCAACCTGGTTTACGGTACATACTCGCTGCCGCGTTTACCGGAGCTGTTGCAGCAGGCGGCGCGGCAGCGGGGGACAATTGTGGATATCGAAGCAAGGCCGGACAGCCGGGAAGGGCTGCCCATACGCCGCTCCAGCAGCTTTAAGGCCTGGCTGCCGGTGATCTACGGGTGCAACAATTTTTGTTCTTACTGTATTGTGCCCCATGTGCGCGGGCGCGAACGGAGCCGCCCCCTGGAGGAGATCGTGGCTGAAGCCCGCACCCTGGCCGGGCAGGGTTACCTGGAAATTACCCTGCTCGGGCAAAATGTAAATTCGTACGGCCTTGACCGCGCCGCCGGATATGATTTTTCCGATCTGCTTGTGGAGCTGGAGAAGGTGGAGGGGCTGGCCCGCATCCGCTTTATGACCTCCCATCCCAAGGACCTCTCTCCGAAACTGATTGAAACGATGCGCACTTCGCAAAAAATCTGCGAGCACTTGCACCTGCCGGTCCAGGCGGGGAGCAACCGGATATTGAAACGCATGAACCGGCGCTATACCCGCGAGCATTATCTCGCGCTGGTTGCCGCCATCAGGGAAGCTATTCCCGGCATCGCCCTCACGACCGACATTATTGTCGGTTTCCCGGGCGAAACGGAGGCTGATTTTGAAGAGACCCTTTCCCTGGTGGAAGCGGTGCGCTATGACAACGCCTTTACCTTTTTATATTCGCCGCGCCGGGGTACCGCCGCCGCCTCCCTTGCCGAAACGCTCACCCACCGGGAAAAAGAGGAGCGGCTGCAGCGGCTGGTCGACATTCAGAACCCCATCAGCCTGGAGATCAACCAGGCCCTGGTGGGTCAAACGGTGGAAGTGCTGGTGGAGGGTCCAAGCAAGAATAATCACGAGCTGCTGACCGGCCGCACCAGGACAAACAAGCTGGTCCATTTTAAAGCGCCCGCCTGCCCTCCGGGAAGCCTCGTTGAGATCGAGATTACCGAAGCGCGTACATTTAATTTATTCGGCAAGCTCCGGGATGTGGAAAAGCATTGACGCTACGCTATCGCATGCCTTGCTGTTATCTGATGGAGAATATGGCCTTGAAACCGGACGGTTTTCAGCAGCAGGGAGGGGAGATGATGCTGAACAAACGGGTTGTGAGAACTCTTTCATTAGTAACGCGATTGTCATTATTCTTGCTAATCGTCTTATTTGGTGCGAGCGGTTGCCGCAGCGATACCGCTCCGGAAGAAACGGCGGAAGCTTTTCTTCGTGCCTGGGCCGAAGGGAATTACGAGGCCATGTACGATCTGCTCGATGCCGCGTCGCAGGAACGCTACGCGCGGGAGTATTTTATTGACCGCTACACCAATATCAGCAGCGGTATCGGGCTGCGCGCACTCAAAACAGAGCTGAACGAAAAGCGGGCCGTGGATAAAAACACGGTTCAGCTTGCCTTTACCGCAGAGATGGATACCTACACGGTCGGTGCGGTGCCGATCGCCAACACCATCACGCTTACCCGGCAGGGAGGGGAGCCCTGGCGGCTAGCGTGGGCCCCGACCCTGATCTTCCCGGAGCTTACAGAGGGCCGCCGCGTTGAACTGGTCCGCGACGAACCCCGCCGGGGAACGATCAGCGACCGTCATGGCCGGATTATAGCCGGATACCGCGCCTTTAAGGAAGCGGGGGCCGTGCCGGGACGCTACAGCGACGAGGGCCAGTTTGTCAGGGATGTGGCAGCGGTGCTTGCCATGGACAGCCAGGCAATCGAAGAAAAATTGCGCCAACCCTGGGTCAAGGAAGGTCTTTTTGTCCCACTGGCAATACTTGCTCCCGAGCAGGAAGAGCTGATCCCGCAGCTACTCGAAATCCCCGGGGTGATGATCAACGACGTGGAACGACGTTATTATCCGGCGGGAGAAGCTGTGGCTCACCTGGCCGGGTATATAGGTGAAATTAGCGCCGAAGAGCTGGAGGAAAACCGGGAACTGGGCTATTATCCCGGATACCGGGTCGGGAAAAGCGGACTCGAGGCAGTCCTCAATCCAATCCTGGGCGGTGCCATCGGCTATTCACTAAATATTGTGGAAGCAGACGGCACCCCGGTTTCGATCCTGGCCTGCCGCGATGCACAGCCGGCGGAAGACGTGGTGCTGACCATTGATCTGGAGCTGCAGCAAGCGGCCGCAGAAGCGCTGCAGGGCAAAACCGGGGCCCTTGTAGCCCTTGATCCGGCCACCGGGGAGATCCTGGCGCTGGTCAGCAATCCCGGCTATGATCCGAACTGGTTTATCGCCGGCCTGGAGCCTGGCCGCTGGCAGCAGTTGCTCGAAAACCCGGCTAAACCGCTGCAAAACCGGGCCCTGCACGGACTCTATCCGCCGGGGTCTGTTTTCAAACCGTATACTGCCGCCGTGGCACTGGAGGAAAAGAAGCTGGATCCGGAAGAGTATCGCCATATCGAAGGCAAAAGCTGGCAGCCGGATCCTTCTTGGGGCGGCTATCGGGTGGAGCGGACTTATACCGATCGGACCGACCTTAATCTCTTCGAGGCCATGAGGGCCTCCGACAATATTTATTTTGCCCAGGTGGGGCTCACCCTGGGAGCGGAGCTGTTTGTGAAATACGGGGCGCCCTTTGGCTTCGGTGAAACGATCCCCTTTCCTATGCCGGTGGCGGTATCGCGGCTCTTTCGCGAAGCGATGAGTTCGGAAATCCAGTTGGCCGACAGCAGTTACGGCCAGGGCGAGGTACAGGTTTCACCGCTGCATATGGCTTTAATCTATGCAGTTTTTGCCTCCGGGGGAGTGATGCCGGAGCCGCAGCTTTTCCTCGACAGCGTTTCGGAACCGGCGGTGTGGAAAAAACCGGTGAGCAATAGCACCGCCGCCACGGTGCACCGCGCCCTTGTTGAGGCGGTAGAAGGAGAGCGAGCGGCTGCCGGCGGCGGCAAGATTGAAGGGTACACCGTGGCCGGGAAAACGGGGACGGCCCAAATCGAAGGTTTGGAAGGAAACATCTGCTGGTATGTTACCTACGGCCCGGCCAAAGAGCCGGAACTGGTGGTTGCGGTAGTGGTGGAGGGAGGCAGTTGGGGCGGTGTGGACGCCCTTCCGGTAGGCCGCGCCGTGCTGGAGAAATATTTAAAGGAAGATAGGGATGTGAACTAATTTGAGCAAATTGTCGCCGATGATGGAACAATACCTGGCGATCAAGAAACAGCACCCGGACAAAATCCTCTTCTTCCAGGTAGGCGACTTCTATGAGACCTTTTTTGACGATGCCACCCTGGCTGCCAGGGAGATGGAAATTGCGCTGACCAGCCGGGAGGCGAACAAGGAAAACCCGATTCCCCTGGCCGGCGTCCCCATTCATTCCGCCGAAAGCTATATTAACAAGCTGCTCGCCAAGGGTTACAAGGTTGCCGTTTGCGATCAGGTTGAGGATCCCGCCCAGGCCAAGGGCCTGGTGCGGCGCGCGGTCACAAGGATCCTGACCCCGGGAACAGTGACCGACCCGGAGCTGCTGGATGAAGGGCGGAATAACTATCTGGTCGCCATCCATGGCCGCGAAGAGGGCGGCTACGGCCTGGCGGCCGTTGACGTTTCGACGGGGGAATTTCGAATCACCGAGCTGCGCGGCGCCGAGGCCCCCGCCATCTTGGCGGATGAACTGCGCCGGCTGCAGCCTCCCGAATGTATCTGCGATTCCGAGGCGCTGGCCGCCTGGGTGCGCCCTTTCCTGGGGAGAGGCAACCAGCGGCTGATCAATGTGACCGCGCCTCTCGATGCGGCAACATCCCGGTCGCTGCTGATCAGCCAGTGGGGGGAGCAATCCTGGAGCGAGCTGGATCTCGACCGCTATCCCGCTGCGGTGGCGGCAGGGGCGGCCGCCCTGGAATATTTGCAGCAATTGCAGCATCCGGCGGAGAGCAATCACCTGCAAAAGCTCGAGCTCTATTCTCCCGGCGCGGCCATGATCGTGGACAGCGTCACGAGCCGCAACCTGGAGCTGACCCAGACCATCAGGGAAGGCAGCAAGCAGGGGAGCCTGCTCGGCCTCCTTGACCGCTGCCTGACCGCCATGGGGCGCCGGCTGCTGCGCCGCTGGGTGGAAAAGCCGCTCCTGGATCCGGCTTTAATTGAAATGCGCCTGGAAGCGGTCGATGAGCTTTACCGCAAGCCGCTGCAGCGGCGCCAGTTGCAGGCGCAGCTGAAGAAAATCATGGACCTGGAACGTTTTTGCAGCCGCCTCTGCTACCAGCGCGTAAACGGGCGCGACCTGGTGACCTTAAAGGAGACCTTGGGCCATTTGCAACCGCTCAGGCAGATCCTGGGCGGGCTTAAGGCGCCGCTGCTGCAGGAGTGTGGGCGCCTGCCGGATTTTGACGATCTCATTGATTTAATCGGCTCTAGCCTGGTGGACGAGCCTCCCCTTTCCGTCCGGGAAGGAGGCCTGATCCGGGAAGGCCGCGACGAGACTGTGGATCGGCTGCGGAAGCTGTCCCGCGAAGGGCGGGCCTGCTTGCTGGAGCTGGAAAATAAGGAGCGGGAGCGCACCGGCATCAAGTCGCTGCGGGTGGGCTACAATCGCAATTTCGGGTATTACATCGAGGTGACCAAGGCCAATTTGCAATCCGTGCCGCCGGATTATTTCCGCCGGCAGACCCTGGTCAACGCGGAACGCTTTGTTACCGCGGAGCTGAAAGAGCTGGAAGAGCAGATTACCGGGGCGCACGATCGCCTGATCCAGCTCGAATACGAGCTCTTTGAAGAGCTGCGCGCCGCGGTAGCCGGTTATATACCCGCCCTGCAGGCGGCGGCGGGGCTGCTTGCCCGCCTGGACTGCCTGCAGAGCCTGGCGGAGACGGCTGAACGCTGCGGCTACTGCCGCCCCCAGATTACGGCGGACGGTGAATTCTACATTAAAAAGGGCCGCCATCCGGTGGTCGAACAGTTGACCGCGGAGCGATTTGTACCCAATGATCTGCTCATGGATCGGGAGCATTACATTCTGCTCATCACCGGCCCCAATATGGCGGGGAAAAGCACCTACATCCGCAGCGCCGCCCTGATCAGCCTCATGGCCCAGATGGGCAGCTTCGTCCCGGCGGCGGAAGCAAGGCTGCCGGTCGTGGACCGCATTTTCGCCCGGGTCGGCGCCAGCGACGATTTAAGCAGCGGTTACAGCACTTTCATGGTGGAGATGCAGGAAACGGCGACGATTTTGAAAGAAGCAACAGCGCGCAGTTTGCTGATCCTCGATGAGATCGGGCGCGGCACCAGCACCTATGACGGGATGAGCATCGCCCGCGGCGTGCTGGAGTATATCAGCCGCCGCGTGAAGGCAAAGACCCTCTTTTCCACCCACTATCACGAGCTGACCGATCTGGAAGGGGAGCTGCGCGGCGTGAAAAATTATACCATGGCTGTGAAAGAAAAGGGGCGCGAGATCATTTTCTTGCGCCAGGTGGTCCCGGGGCGCTCGGATAAGAGCTACGGCATCAACGTGGCCCGCCTGGCCGGGCTGCCGCCGGAGGTGATCATCCGGGCGGAAGCCGTCCTGGCGGAACTGGAAGAAGCCGCCGCGGGCGAAAGGGGTCGGCAGTTGAGCCTGCTGCCGCGGCTGGAGGAGGCGACTCCGGCCCAAATCGAAGCGACGGCCGTAGTAGAAGAGATCAAGGCCCTCGACTTTAACCGGATGACCCCGCTGGAGGCGCTGCAGCTTTTAGCCCGGCTGCAGGAACGCCTGTATGGCAATTAATCACCCGGCATTTACCGGTAAGAAAGGGAGAGGAAACAAACTTGACGATCAAGATCCTCGATCCGCGTATCGCCGAAAAGATCGCCGCCGGCGAAGTGATTGAAAACCCCGCTTCCGTGGTCAAGGAGCTGGTTGAAAATTCGCTCGATGCCGGAGCGACGCGCATCGAAATCCGGATCGAAGGCGGAGGTAAAAAGCGCATCACCGTCATTGACGACGGCTTCGGGATGGCTCCCGAGGAGCTGCCCCTCGCCTTTCAGCGCTTTGCCACCAGCAAGCTGGCGGTGCTCGATGATTTAAACCGGATCATCACTCTGGGCTTTCGCGGCGAGGCCCTGCCGAGCATTGCCGCCGTTTCCCGCGTGACGATCACAAGCCGCCCCCGGGGAGCCCTGGCTGCCGCCCGGCTCAGCCTGGAAGGCGGGCAGATTACAGCCCGGGAGGAGATCGGCGCCCCGGAGGGGACAGCGGTAGAGGTGCGCGATCTATTCTACAACACGCCAGGCCGCTTAAAATTTTTACGCTCCGACCCGGTAGAACTGGGCCGCATCAGTGCTCTGCTTACCGGACTGGTTCTGGCCCATCCCGAAACCGCCTTTATCCTTGCCAGCGAGTCGAAACAGATCATCCAGACCGCCGGAGACGGCAACCTGCTCCATGCCATTGGAGCCCTTTACGGCCATGAATGCGCCGCGGTCATGATCCCCTTGCCGGAAAGGGAAAGCGAACAGGTGCCGGGTTTGGCGGTAACCGGCTTCATTGCAGCCCCCCATTACCATCGCCCCTCACGCAAGCATATTACCACCATTATCAACGGGCGCGTGGTGCGCAATTTCCAGGTCATTGCCGCCCTGGAAAGGGGCTACAGCGGCTTTTTACCCCGGCAGCGCTACCCGGTAGCGGTGCTGCACCTGCGCATACCGCCGCATCTGCTCGACGTAAACGTGCATCCTGCCAAGGCGGAGGTGCGCTTCGCCCGGCCGGATCTCATCGTAGAGCTCGTCTATAAGGCCGTGCGAGCCGCCCTGCACAAACCACCCCTGCAGAGCAGACCGGCAGGCAATAGGGCATTTGAAGACGACGTCCGGGTCCCCATGCCCGGCTTTCCCTGGCGTAAAGGGAGGCAAGTCTATATGTTGGAACCGGCAGACAGCGGCGCAGCGGTATTGACGCCGCAAGCAGAGCCGGAAACGTTTGCCGAAGCGCCGCCGGCCGAAGATCATCTGGCACCGTCAACTAGCTGCGCCGAAGCGCCGCCTCCACCGGCCGGAGCGGCAGCGATTAGCCCAAGCCGCCTGATCGGCCAGTTCTTGCAGAGCTACCTGGTCGTGCAACGCGGCGAAGAGCTGCTGTTAATTGATCAGCATGCGGCGCACGAACGAATCATTTACGAAAGCCTTGTCCCTGAAAAGGCGAGCCGGAGCGATGCGATCCAGTTAACAGTGCCGCTGGAAATTGAACTGCCGCTGCACTGGCGCGAACCGGTCAAAGAGCTCCTGCCTTTGCTTTCGGAAATGGGTTATAAATTGGAACCTTTTGGTGATAATAGTTTTATTATCCGGGCGATGCCTTTTGCCAGCGGCGCCCCGCAGACAGCGGCTGATTTTTATGCCTTGCTGGAAGAGCTGGTGGAGGCGGCCCCTGCGCCTGGTGAAAGCCGCCGCGAGCAGGTGCGAAAAACAGTAGCCTGCCACCGGGCGGTTAAAGCCCATCAGCCCCTTTCCACGGCGGAAATGGAAGCGCTTCTGAAAAGCTGGGAAGAGACGCCCGGCGCCACCTATTGCCCGCACGGCAGGCCGGCGGTCATCAGTTTTCAGCGGGAAGAGCTGGAGAAAGGTTTCAGGCGAGAGGGGAGAACCGGCAATAAACATGAAAGGCGCTGAAGGCAAATCGCCGCTGCTCGTCCTGGCGGGACCGACCGCCACCGGCAAAAGCGCCCTCGCCCTGACCCTGGCGCGGCGGTTCGGCCTGGAAATTATTACTGCCGACTCGGCCCAGGTTTATCGCGGCCTTGATATCGGGACAGCCAAGCCTACTCCTGCGGAAAGGGAGGCCGTGCCGCACCACCTCATCGATCTGGTCGATCCGGACGAGGATTACAGTGTAGCCGATTACCAGCGGGATGCCTATCGCGCCATTGCACAACAGCTTGCACGGGGCAAATTGCCTTTTTTAGTGGGGGGAACAGGGTTATATATCCGGGCTGTAACCAGGGGCTATGCTTTCGGCAAAAAAGGCAAAAATGAGGCCCTGCGGGAAGAGCTGGCCAGAGAAGCCCGGGAAGAGGGATTGGAGGCCCTATACCAGCGCCTTTTAAAACTGGATCCCAAGGCGGCGCAAAAAATACATCCCCGCGACCAGCGCCGCATTATCCGGGCCCTGGAAGTGCACATGCTGGAAGGGCGGCCAATTTCACGGCAGGTTGAAGAGACCGCAGCCCATGAACCGGCTTTTACGCCGGTATTGTTTGCCTTAAACTACCCGCGGCCGCTGCTTTACCGCCGCATTGAAGAGCGGGTAGAGGCCATGCTGCAGGCCGGTTTTTTAGCTGAAGTGAAAGGCCTGCTGGAGCGGGGCTACAAGCCCGACTGCCCGGGGTTGCAAATTCTCGGTTACCGCCAGCTTGTCCAATACCTGCAAGGGGCCGCCGGCTGGGAGGAAACGGTGGCGGAGATCAAAAAACAGACCCGCCACCTGGCTAAAAGGCAGCTTACCTGGTTTAAGAGCGAGCCACAGATTACCTGGCTCGAAGTGACAGGCAGCAGCGGTTTGGAGGCGGCTGCGGAAATTATTTCTAACAAAGTGAAGGAAATCTGGCCATAACAGGCGAATATTATGCTCTAAGTTTACGATTGGAGGGACTTTTTTCGTGAAAGCACCGCAAAATTTACAGGATGCCTTTTTAAATCAGGCCCGCAAAGAAAATATGCTGGCCACGATCTTCCTGGTCAACGGTTATCAGATCAAAGGAGTAATCCGTAGTTTTGATAATTTTACCATCCTGCTGGATGTTGATGGAAAACAGCAACTGGTTTACAAGCATGCCGTTTCCACGATTATCCCGATCCGCAATATCAGCCTGCAAAGCGCTGAAGAAGAAGAGGCGTAGCGCCTAAATATCAGAGGGCGTGCAACCGATCTTCCTGCCATTTAAAAAAGACACTGTAAACAGGTGTCTTTTTTAACAATCACTTTCGCTGCAACCCCGCACCGCAAATCCCATTTCCCTGCTTTCATGCGTATACTATTTAGTACTGGAAAAAAAGGCTCCAAAGGGAGTAGCCATTTGTGACTGTGATCAACATTTTTCACTCTCCCGATCCGGTAATTAAAAAAATCGTGCGCGGTGAAATGGGCACCGTCGAGGCCCTTGAAACGCTCGAACAGAGACATGAAACGCAGCCAATGGCAGGGGTACGGGACAGCGCCACTGTTACCGCGGCGCTCTGGGAGCTCAACCTTTTAATCGGATTAAGCGAGGTTAAACGGGTGGTTGAGGAGATCAAGGCCTACGTGGAGATACAGCAAAAACGGCTCACACATCATTTGAAATGTGATCCCCTGGTGCTACATATGATTTTTAAGGGCAACCCAGGGACCGGCAAAACCACCGTGGCCCGGATCTTAGGGAAGCTGCTGTCGGGTCTGGGAGTCTTGAGCAAAGGCCAGTTGATCGAAGCGGAAAGGGCCGATCTGGTTGGCGAATATATCGGGCATACGGCGCAAAAAACAAGGGCGCTGATCCAGAAAGCCATGGGGGGGATTCTCTTTATCGATGAGGCCTATTCCCTGGGACGGGGCGGGGATAAGGATTTCGGGAAAGAAGCCATCGATGTTCTGGTGAAAGGAATGGAAGATTACCGGAACGATTTTGTGCTGGTCCTGGCCGGCTATCGCCGGGAGATGGAATACTTTATGCGCATAAATCCGGGGTTCCATTCCCGGTTCCCGATCCAGATTACATTTCCCGATTACAGCATCAGTGAACTGATGGATATAGCGGTAATGATGGCTACCGAGCGGCACTATCGTTTTTCGCCCCAGGCCCGGCAAGTCATGCAGGCTTACCTGACGGAGCAGTTTGTGCGCCAAGCCAATAATTTCAGCAATGCCCGCCTGGTGCGGAACCTTTTGGAAAAGGCAATCCGGCGGCAGGCTTTGCGACTGAGCAAACTCACTGAGCCGACCCGGGAAGAGCTGCTCACCATCGAAGCGGTGGACCTGGGAGGGGAAGGGAAATGAATCTACAGCTAGCGGTCGTCGGTGCACCGAAAACGGGTAAAACATCGCTCTGCATAAACTTTGCCGAATACCTGGGCGCAACAAACCTTTGCTATACGGAAAACGGCCTGCTGGGCCGCGGCAGGGGGGTAATCTCGGTTCGGCAAGCCCGCAAGCTGATGGTTCACCCGGGTTCGCGCAGCAACGGGGTGATGCGTTCCTTTGCCGTAAACCTGCCCGGCTACAGCCTGCGCCGCGTTGTCCTGGTCGATACCGTTTCTTTAAAGGAGCAAAAGCCTCTCCCCCGCCGGGAGAGGCTCAAGCTGCTTTTAACGCTGCAGGCACTGCAGGAGGCGGATGCCGTATTATACCTCATTGATTTATCCTGCAGTGATCCCGTTTTGCTTCATTTTGCCATGGAAGCCGGGATCCGCCTCATTAAATATTGCCGCAGCGCCGCCAAACCGTTTATCACCCTGGGGACGAAGTGCGACCTGCTGCCAGCGGCAGGCGGCTTCTCAGCCGATCCCATATTCCCCGGCGGAAAAGTGATCCCGGTATCATCTCTTGACCGCCGCGGTTTTGCCGAACTGCGGAAGCTGCTGTTTGCCGAAGAGGGCATGGAGCTTCCCATACGGATGCATAGCGGAATATGATTTCGGCCATGTTATATTCAAGAAGAAATCGCAGCAAGGAGGAAAATCAATGACCGAGGTAAGATGTACCGTCGATTCGTGCAAATTTTGGGGCATGGGCGATGTTTGCAAGGCCGATCTGATCTGGGTGAAAAATAATCTGCGCGGCGATGCGGGCATTGAAATTGCGACAGAGTGGGGAGAAGCCAAATCGAGTGGGAAATCGGCTCAAACATCGGATCAGACCTGCTGTGAGACCATGCGCCCGCGGCAGTAAGCGGAGTGCTTCCAGAAGATGAGATGGCGCTCGCGGTGAGTAAAAAGCCTGATCTTGACCTTTGATTCGGAGACACCGGTCTATCAGCCCTTGATGTCATCTTGAGGGCTAAGCCCCAAGGAACTAGCAGCAGCCCCGGTTGAGATCTTTCACTACGCTCAGGATGGCATTCACTACGCTCAGGATGGCATTCGCTGCGCTCAGGATGACATTTGCGAAGGGCGGGCCTCCATCCCTTTATATCTTCAACCAGGTTACAATCTTTAACCCATGCAAATCACTATGGGGAGAGTCCCTTATTTATGTTAAAAGCACATTCCGTGCATCACCTGCTTGAGCCATTTGCGCTCTTTGACAACGCCTGATATATAAGGTTTTTTAAGGAATGGGAAAAATATTTTACCCCAAGCAGAGACTTAAAAATAGGAGTTTGGCGTGCTGTGCCGTGTGGAAATCGGA
>JAAYGO010000283.1 GCA_012727685.1 Bacillota bacterium
CAATAAGTCGTGTATCGCCAATGCGGACATCTCCTTGCCGCAGGAAACCTGTACCCAATTCCTGCATGATATAAGAGATAGGCGAGCAGATTACCAGCTTAATTGGTGGGGTTAGAGCCAGAGTTTTCTTGTTCCGATTAAAATAAACTTCTTGTCCCAATAGTCTTGAGAAGGTAAAAAGCTTAAAGCGGCGTTTTTCCAGTTGGAAACCGTGCTCGTGCAGGTAGCAGCTGAGTAGCGGGTTCTCCATGCCGCGATAGATCATCCCCTGGACAAGATGGCCGTAGTGCACCGGCAGCTCCACCGGCTCCGGCGCGGTCAAGGTAATAGTTAGCTGCATTTAAACACCCCTGGCTTTATTTCAATAATAATCCTGCAGTTAATGCGCATTTTCTCCCAAGGTTTTGCGGATGGCCTCGATTATGGGTGCATTCTTTTTATTTGGCTTTTCCCATTGCCCCTCGCGATTCACTTGGTACCAGTTTTTTAGCAACTGGGCAATCCTTTTTTGGTCTGCCGGAGAGGTATCATCCGCCTGCATTCTGCTTAACCACTTGGTTTTCAAGAGGTTTAAGAACTTGTCGGGATCAGCATCATATTGATCTTTGATCATCTCATCGGCAATGGGGCCGGATAGTTGCGGCGGAATTGTGGAGGTTTTTTCCGCTTTCTTCTTTTCTTTACGCTGCATTAAGGCGGTTCTTAGCTTATTTTCTTCCTGCTCGCAGCGTTCAAAGCGTCCGTAACCAACAGCAGTTTTGGCCCCGGCGCCGATATTTTCCAAAGCCTGGTCCAACCATTGCAATACCTTCTCCAGGTCAGACTGGTTCTCTACGGCCTCTCTTTTCCTGGGAGCCACGGCAAAGAGGAACACCTGCTGATCAGCGACCGTTAAGAAGGGTATCGGGTTGGGGTCTTGCCAGTCGCCTGGCGCTTCATTCCCACTGTAATATTTTTGATAGTGAGGCGTCATCACGTCGACAGTCAGCCGGACTGGGGCAACGGGAAGAGCATCAAAGAAAATAACGCTGCCGACGCCAATCGGTTCGTTGTTGCTGCCGGTTTCCTGCGAGCCAAATATGCGGTTTATGTCATCTTTAGAATGCTCCAGCCATTGTTCAACCCAGGCCCTGATCAGCCCCTTCAGCGAGGATCCGGGCAGGTAGGGAACACCTAGGGTATGGTGCCAGGCCATCCCGTTTTCAATGGGATGGTTCAATCCCAAGCCGGTGGCAAAGCGCCATATGGTTTTATAACAGCGAAATACCCCTTGCAATGCATCAATTAAATCGACCAAACGCTCTGCCGCTACGTCGAGGAGGCTTTTGTCCCCGGCGGGGTGTTGACTGATTTTTTTAATCCAATCGAACTTGGCACCCGCTTCAATTTTCCACTCACCCGTATTCCAATGAGTAAAGTATTTGTGGAATTTTAGCCCGGTATTGCCTTTATGCTGCGAAATAAAACGCTCGCGTTCATGCTCTTCTTCCAGCCGGTAGAGAGGTAAAGACATATTCTCACCCCTTATTGTTTGGGTTGCTAAGGTTATTGGCTTTCTTTCATGAAGGCAACCGCGAATTTTTTTAACCATTCCAGGTAAGCCAGAGCTTCGGCTTGCGCATGCAAGTAGCTGTCGCGGTCTCCTGCGGCGATAGCTGCCAATAGATCTTTTTGGGAGGCGTAAGGGGCTGCTTCATCATCACGGCAGAGCCAGCCCTCAACCGCGTCGTAAACCGTCCTGTGCGGATCTTCCCGGTTGCCTTTGGCCTGGGCCCGCAAGGTGGCAGCCGCCTGGCCCAACCCGTTGATAAGAATTGACGCCGGCGCATTCTCGGCGCAGGCGACAAACGTATTCCTGTTTTCGCCTTGATATTTCTGCTCGGCCTCTTTAACCCTGTCCAGGGCATGTTTAGCCCGCTGTTGTTGTAGCGTTTGCATCCTGTTACTCACCTGGAATCACCTCCGTACAGGAAGCTGATAACGACCCATCCCTGGCCTACGGTTTCATTGCCGCCGACCTGCAGGTAGGGGCGCTGCTTAAACATATCCATCAAAGAAGTTAAAGCTTCATCCTCACCCGGACGGCTAAAGAGAAGTGCATAGAAGAGGGAATCGGAGGGGACCGTCTCCTCATACCAAAGGTTTTGGCTGATTTTATGATTATCCAACTGGTTGCGGGCGCTTACCGCTAAAGCGTAGGTAGCAAAGTAGTTAAATTCATCATTACTTACGATGACCAGGTTGTCCGCGAGGCGCTCTTTAATTGAAGAATGCTTGAACAGCGGAGATAAGGCTCCAGCAATGGAGCTTA
>JAAYGO010000181.1 GCA_012727685.1 Bacillota bacterium
GAAATCGGCGTCGGGCACCACGCCCCATACTCTCTGGATATATTCAGTAGCCATAAATACCGCCTGGCAGTAGTCCTGCATGAGGGAGATCAGCTGTTTCATTTTCGAAACCAGGGTTATATTTTCATTCCGGTTCACCAGGTATAGCTCCCTTGCTTTCTGGATCGCCACTTCCTTCCACTTGTTAACCTCTTCAATGCCCCGGTAAGCCTCGGATAGATCTCCCCCCCGTTCAGCCATATATTTCTCCAGGCCGTAGCGCAGGTAGTCCAGGCGCAGATCGATAAAGACGCGCAGCGTTTCCACCAGGCCAACAAGATGGCGCGGCTCCAGCTTGGCCGGTTCCCGGCAAAAGATTAGATAAGCGGGGTAGCGGTCAATTTTCTTCAGCAAGACATCGCAGAGCAGGTAGCCGTCCAGGAATGGGCGTTTCTGGCGCCCCTCGGTCGGACGCCAGCCCCAGTTGCAGGCCCGCTTCATGAAGCGCAGGTACATGATCGCCTGCGTATCGAGATCCTCTGCGGATAGCTCGTAGCCGGTCTCGTTAAAGCGTTCGCCATGGGCCGCGAGATTAACGGTGATGTTAAAATTTTGCACCAGCATATCGAAAATGCCGCAGAAATACTTGCCGTTTTCCCAAAAGACATGCGGATACTCGTAGATGCCGGTCTTTTGAGTGGAATAACGGCCGCTGCTGTTCACGCCGAGGGGTGGATAGTGCCCGTCAGCCCTCAATACCAGGCGAATCTCCGGCGCCCAGCAGACCTTGTCAAAATGCACTGAAGGCAGTTTCTCCACCCCTTCCGGAATGACTACCTGATCGATATACTGATCGGGGGTCACAAAATGGACCCGGTACTTTTCCCGATCCTCCTGGAGCAGCTCCTCCCAGGAGCGCGCCAGGATTTTGATGGCGAGATCGCCAAAATCCATCAGTTCCAGGTCCTGGATATAAACCAGGACCGCATCGGGAGGCGCCTGGCCTAGCTCCTGGCGCAACACCCCTTTATACAGTTCTACCGCTGCATCCATTTCAATGGGGTAGGGCTCCGGTTGTCCGGTCAGGTATTCGTTAAAAAAGACGGCATAATCGCCAAGCCGGTAACCCTGGTTTTTCACGGCATCCCTTTGCATGCGGGTGATCGGGCGCCAGATTTCCTGGGAAATGGGGAAGTTGCGCGGCAAGG
The DNA here is from genome assembly GCA_012727685.1 of Bacillota bacterium. Lineage (GTDB taxonomy): Bacteria > Bacillota > Dethiobacteria > DTU022 > DTU022 > JAAYGO01. The sequence continues at coordinate 1,188 of JAAYGO010000181.1, forward strand.
CCAGGAGATAACGCCTGGCGGTTTTGATCAGGAAGGGCTTATAGACATAGTCGCCTTTCCCTTCAAGCTGAAAAGGGCACTTCTCCTCTGCCAGGTGCGGGAAGACGAGGTAGTCCATATTGGCCGCGGCGGCCCCTTCAATTTTCGCATAGCTGTATGAAGCCTCCGGGGAGAAAAGGCCTTTATACTTGGGATAGGGCACCTCCAAGAAATTATGGAGAAACTGCATATTCCAGATTATTTCCTGGGTAATCTCTTCATTGGTCAGCAGGGACACATGCGTATGATGGGCGTGCCCGTAGAGCGGGTAAAGCCGTCCTGAATGGAAGTGTCCCTTGATCTTGTGGAAGATCTCGGGGAGCTCCGCGTGGAGCTGCTGCAGCAGTTCATTAGTATATTCCACGCAGATGGGTGCGTCAAGCCTTTCGCCCAGTTCAATCCCCAGGGTGTAGACGTCGCGGCCTTCCGCTTTTCTTTTTTTAATGTAGTTCTGATCCAGGATCGTATCTTTCATCGGGTTGCCGTCATCCAAGTAGGAGAGCAGTTTTTCCGGCAGATCCCAAAGCAGTTCATGGGCGTGAAAGGCCAAAATGACGTAGATGTCTTTCATCATAACCCTCCTTCATCAGACAATGCAGGCTCCAAATCCCAGCCTCAATCTCCAGGAGGCAGGCGACAAGACCGCACTGCCGTGCTTGTTTAGTTTGCCCCCTTAAAGGGGCTTTAACGCACGGCCGGGCGGCTGTTTGCAATCTGTATGCCGCCTATACTCCGCTTCGTTCCCTCTGCTTAAAACAATCAATCGTATGATATAATCAATAGAAATACAAAAACTATGAAAGTATATGACCACGGGGAGGAAAAGGCATGTACTGGTTGAAAAAAGGTCCCCAAAATACGAACGGCACCGTGCAGAAGGCCTTGACGCGGGCGAACGAGCTGGGGATTAAGCAGATCGTGGTGGCCTCGAACAGCGGTGCAACCGCCGAACTGCTCGCCGACAAAGGGATCGAGCTGATCTGTGTAACCCATCATGTCGGCTTTAGCGGGCCGGGGAAAGATGAAATGCCGCCAGAGACGAGGCAAAGGCTAACGGACAAAGGGGTAAAGATCCTGACGACCACGCACCTGCTGGCGGGAGTTGACCGCTCTTTGCGCAACAAGTTCCAGGGAGTCTATCCTGCTGAAATAGTCGCTTCGACCTTGCGCCTCTTCGGCGAGGGGGTAAAAGTCTGTGTCGAAATCAGCGTGATGGCCCTCGATGCCGGCCTGATTCCCTACGGGAAAGAAATCGTTGCCGTTGCCGGCAGCGCGCGGGGCGCCGATACGGCCTGCGTGATCGTTCCGGCCCACTCGAACAACTTCTTTGATACAGTGGTCAAGGAGATCATCTGCACGCCGCGCGAAAAATAGCGCGAGGTTGTGAAGCCTTAACCCTGGCATTGATCGCAGATACCGTAGAATTCAAGGCGGTAAAACTTCGTTTGACAGCCGGTGGCGGCGTCGACTTTTTTATTTAGCGAAAGATCTACCGGCAGGGGCAGATCCAGGACTGCATCGCACTGCTCGCAAATAAAATGATAATGGGGCGACACATTCCCGTCAAAACGGCCAAAAGTGCCGCCGTATTCCAGCCTGGCGATCAATCCCTGCCCTAGCAGGATGGAAAGGTTGCGATAGACCGTACTGAGGCTTAAGCCTTTAAATTCACCTTTTAACTGGTCATAAATCCAGCCGGCGGTCGGGTGAAGATCCGTGCTCCTCAATAAAGCCAGGATTCGCTCCCGCTGCCTGCTGCGCTTGTATTTCACCTCATTTTTCATGGCATCAACCCATTAATATAATAATCGGAACTATTATTATCATCATCTTAATGGAGCAGGGCGGGAGTGTCAATAGACAAAACTTTTTATGTCAACTACCTCCACCCTTGTTAATTGACACCTGCAAATGTGGTTAGTATAATATTGATAATCGTTCCGATTACCAAATAAAGAAAGGAGTTTTGCCGGTGAATTTAAAGGGTACACAAACGGAGAAAAACATTCTCACCGCCTTTGCCGGGGAATCCCAGGCCAGAAACCGCTATACCTTTTATGCCAGCACAGCGAAAAAAGAAGGGTATGTACAAATATCAGCGATTTTTGAGGAAACGGCCAACCAGGAAAAGGAACACGCCAAGCGGCTATTCAAACTGCTTCAAGGAGGGCAGGTAGAGATCCAGGCCGATTTTCCAGC
>JAAYGO010000038.1 GCA_012727685.1 Bacillota bacterium
CGGCGGTGTTCCAATCTTTCCGGGGGCTGCCGTTGACCGCGATTACCTTCAATGAAAAGCTCCTCCTTCTGCCTTCTATGATTTATGCTTTGATCGGCTGTTGTTCATGTGACAGGAGAACCGTCCCTATTCACCTTAGGAAAGAAAACCTTGATTTCGGTGCCCTCGCCGGGGGCCAAGAGCTCGCAGTGCCGGCGCAAAGCTTCGCCCAGGCCGAGTTCCTCCAGGGGCGAGGGGGAAAGCCCCGCCACGAGCCGGCGCAGTTCCTGTAGGGTCTCCCCGGAGGTCTGCTCCAGGTGGTCCAGGATTTCCAGGCCCCGCTCGCTGCCCTCCAGGACCGCGCGCAGGGAGCGCAGGGAGTAGACGATCCCGGAAATATATTTTATTCGACGCCATCTAAAAAATTCCTTCTCAATGTTTTCTATTATTAGATTATTGAAAATTTTATTATAAGGTTTTATGGTAATGGCAGGTCAAGTCTGAAGAGGGGTTTTCAGTTCAGAGATTGTAGGGGTAGCCGACGTTTTCAATACTTTTGCCGGAGGTTTATCGCTGCAGGGTAAGCTTCGGAAATGAAGGGTCCGGCGAAAGGAGTTCTTTTACGGCAACAACGCGATAACCGCGCGACTTTATCTGCGGTATAACCAGACGCAAAAAGCCAGCCGATTGCTCCGTGGGATGCATCAGGATAATTGCTCCCGGAGAGAGGTTATCCAGGATCCGCTGCGCCATCGCCTCTTCGCCGGGGCGCTTCCAGTCCACGGTATCGAGGGTCCAGACGAGCAGGCGCATTCCCAGCGCTGCCGCCGCCCGGCAGGTGGTGCTGCTGTATTCCCCCTTGTGGGGAGTGAAATAACGGGGCTGCTGCCCGGTAAACTTTTCTATTATTTCGTTCGTCCGGCGCAGCGAGGAAATAGTGGCATTGTAATCGAGATCCGGCATGACCTCGCCGTCATCATAGCCATGATTTGCCAGCTCATGGCCGCGGCGGTGAATCTCCTGCAGCAGATCCGGGAAGCGCTCCGCCCAGCGGCCCACGATAAAAAACGTGCCCTGCGCATCGTGCTGTTCCAGGATATCCAGCATCTCCGGCAGGTATTCGTTGCCCCAGGCCACGTTGATCATGAAAGCAACTCTCTGCCGCGCGGGATTGCCCCGCTCGATTACCGCGGCGGGGTGGTCTGCGGCGGTGACTGCAGGGAGCAGATCCTGCCAGACCGGGGCCACCGCTTCTCCGGGAGCCGCAGCCATCAGACGGGCCAGCGTGGCCTGCTGATCTATCCGGTAGCCGTTCAGCTCGGGGATGACTATGTTGTATGCGCTGTTGTAGACGGCGTCCACCGGATCGGCCCGGTGCTTCTCAGCGGCGGCGCGGACCAGATCCTCCAGCTCAGGGTCGGGCGCCTCCCCTTCTGGATCGGGGTCATTGCTCCCCTGGCCCGGTTTTTGTGGATCCACGGAACCGTTGTGATCGCCTGGATCATTTTCATCTTCGCTCCGCCTCGCATCAAAAAGAGCCGGCCCGAATATGATGCCGGCGGCAAAAGATGCCAGCAGGATAATGACGATTAGGACAATCAATAGTACCTTTTTTTGCTGCATAATTTCCAGCCTTTCCATACGTTGCTGCGTAATTTGTTGCCGCCCAGTTCTTCCGCTTTCCAGTGTTAACAGGAGCGGTTTATACTATGTATGGGGATATCCCCTAACCTCGGGCGAGGCATGCCTCGCCCCTACGCCGTGGCCATTTTCTCCGACTTCTGACTTCCGACCACCGACCTCCAATATGCGGGCGGTTCGCACTAAGACTTCATTCTAAACTCCCAGGCGCAGTAATATTCCGCCGGGTGGGGATCGGGCGGCCAGGCAAGGCACCTGGTCTCAATGCGGGGATCAATGGTCCGGGCAAAGCCGCTGTATTCGACCAGCCCGACCGGCTGGCAGGGAAAGTCGGGCAGGTTTTTCCGCTTGCGGGCCGCCTGGACACGGCAGTCGTTCATCCGGAAAATAAGCAATCCGCTCTCGGGTTCGATAATCTCCTGCTTGTTGACAAAGCTATAGAG
>JAAYGO010000179.1 GCA_012727685.1 Bacillota bacterium
TAAACATTGCGTTATCGCAGCCGTTAAGGTCGTCTTCCCATGGTCAACATGACCAATCGTCCCCACGTTCACGTGAGGCTTCGTCCGCTCAAACTTCTGCTTCGCCACTTAATCGACACCTCCAAGAATTAATACACTAAAGTTTTGGTAATGATTTTATGGGCGATGCCCTGGGGCACTTCCTCAAAACGGTAAAACTCCATATTGTAAACGCCCCGCCCCTGAGTGCGGGAACGCAGCTCCGTGGCATAACCAAACAAATCGGTTAAGGGGGCAGCACCGCGGATCACCTGAACGCCGTCTTTGACCTCGGTGCCCAAAATCCGACCGCGCCTGCCGGTAAAATCGCTGATCACATCGCCGGTATACTCCTCGGGAACGATAATTTCCACCTTCATGACCGGCTCGAGCAGCAACGGCTCGGCCTGAGCCATCGCTTTTTTCAACCCCTGAGAGGCGGCGATACGAAAAGCCATTTCCGAAGAGTCCACTTCATGATAAGAGCCGTCAAGTAAGGTTGCCTTAATGTCCACAACCGGATAACCGGCCAGCACTCCATTAAACATGGCTTCTTTAATCCCGCTTTCCACTGCGGGGATATACTCTTTCGGGATCGCACCGCCGGTAATCTTATTCTCAAAGACGAAGCCCTGGCCCGGCTCCGTGGGCTCGATCTCAAGGATAACATGGCCGTATTGGCCGCGCCCGCCCGACTGGCGGATAAACTTGCCTTCGGCGCGGGCCCCTCTCCGGATGGTTTCTTTATAGGCCACCTGGGGTTTGCCCACATTGGCCTGCACCTTGAACTCCCGCAGCAGGCGGTCCACGATGACCTCCAGGTGCAGTTCACCCATCCCGGAAATAATTGTCTGCCCGGTATCCGGGTCGGTATGGGTGTGAAAAGTCGGATCCTCTTCCGCCAGATGCTGCAACGAAAGGCTCATCTTATCCTGGTCAGCCTTGGTTTTCGGTTCAATGGCGATTGAAATCACCGGCTCTGGAAATTGAATTGATTCCAGGATAATGGGATAATTAAGGTCGCACAGCGTATCGCCGGTGCTGATTTCCTTGGGACCGACCAGCGCCAAAATATCGCCTGTGGAGGCCATCGGCACATCTTCGCGGTAATTGGCGTGCATCCTTAGCAGCCGGCTGATCCGCTGTTTTTTCTTACGGGTGGAGTTCAAAGCCACAGCGCCACTTTTTAGCTTGCCGGAGTAAACCCGGGCAAAGACGAGCTTGCCCACAAAGGGATCAACCATGATTTTAAATACCAGAGCGGAAAAAGGAGCATCATCGGAAGGGAGACGAAAATCTTCCTTCCCGGTGGAGGGGTGAAAGCCCTTTACAGCCCCAACGTCAACGGGGGAGGGAAGATAATCGACCACGGCATCCAGCAGAGGCTGCACCCCCTTGTTTCGATACGAAGAACCGCACAGTACCGGAACCAATCCGTGGTGAATGGTTGCCTTGCGCAGAGCACGGCGGCATTCCGCGGCGGTGATCTCCTGGCCGTTAAAATATTTTTCCATCAGTGCATCGTCATACTCGGCTGCCGTTTCCAGGATCTTCTCGCGATAGACAGCGGCCTGTTCACGCAGATCTTCCGGTATTTCAATCTCATCGCTGCGCGTGCCCAGATCATCTTTATAAATGTAGGCGCAGCCTGTGATCAAATCTACAATGCCACAAAAATCGCCTTCGCTGCCGATGGGCAACTGCAGCGGCAGCGCCCGGGCGTGCAGTCTTTCTTGCAACTGCCTGACCACGCCAAAAAAATCGGCACCAACAATATCCATCTTGTTCACGTAGGCGATCCGGGGAACATGGTAACGGTCGGCCTGTCGCCAAACCGTTTCCGACTGCGGTTCCACCCCGCCCTTTGCGCAGAAAATAGCGATCACTCCATCGAGGACGCGCATGGAACGTTCCACTTCGACGGTAAAGTCCACGTGTCCTGGCGTGTCAATAATGTTAATCCGGCAATTTTTCCACATGCAGGTCGTTGCCGCCGAAGTGATCGTGATCCCGCGTTCCTGTTCCTGGGTCATCCAATCCATGGCGGCGGTGCCCTCATGTACTTCACCTAGTTTGTGCAATTTGCCCGTATAAAATAAAATGCGTTCGGTGGTGGTGGTTTTGCCGGCATCAATATGGGCGGCAATCCCAATGTTCCTCACCTGGGCCAGTGCAATGTGATTTTCTGCAGTTCTCTGCTGGCTCATCGTCATCCCTCCTTCCGTTAAAGAATGCGCAGCATAACTAGCCGGAACCAGTCAAAAGCCTTTGGCAACTGCCTTTTCTCTTTCCGGTTTGCTGCTTCTTGCTTCGCGATTACCAGCGGTAATGGGCGAAGGCGCGGTTGGCTTCGGCCATCTTATGGGTATCTTCTTTTTTCTTAATTGACGCACCGGTATTGTTGGCGGCATCCATCAGCTCTGCAGCCAGGCGCTGCGCCATGGTTTTTTCGCCCCTGTGCCGGGAAAATTCGATTAACCAGCGAATCGCTAAAATGTTTTTGCGATGCGCGCTTACCTCTACCGGAACCTGGTAGGTGGCGCCACCGACCCGGCGTGCTTTCACTTCCAGAACCGGTGAAACGTTCCGGATGGCCGTATTGAAAACTTCCTGCGGATCTTTGCCGGTTTTTTTACGAATGATTTCAAAGGCATCATACATGATCCGCTGGGCCACGCCTTTTTTGCCGTCGTACATCAGGTTATTAATAAACTTGGCGATGAGTTTGCTGTGATAGACCGGATCCGGTAGGATATCGCGTTTGGCGACATTTCCTTTCCGTGGCATAATATGATTCACTCCTTATCCCGTTAACTACTTCTTCGGTCGCTTGGTCCCATACTTGGAGCGGCCCTGCATCCGGTTTTCCACTCCCGCGGCATCCAGCGCGCCCCTGATCAAATGATAACGCACGCCGGGCAAATCCTTCACCCGGCCTCCCTTCACCAGGACAACCGAGTGCTCCTGCAGATTATGCCCGATGCCAGGAATATAGGCGGTAACTTCAATACCGTTTGTCAAGCGAACCCGGGCAATCTTGCGCAAGGCCGAGTTTGGCTTCTTCGGTGTGGTCGTGGAAACCCGGGTGCAAACACCGCGCTTTTGCGGGGAACGCTGCAACGCCGGAGCTGTTGATTTCCTGGTTTGTTTTTGGCGACCTTTGCGGACCAACTGGTTCAATGTCGGCACCAGCCCACCCCCTTTATGATTTCAAAATTGCAGCGGTCGCTGCCTTTACTTTTATGCCGCATAACTTGCCGAGTTCGAGCATGCTCTCCACATAATGGAGTTCCACACCCCGCGCCTCGCAGAGAGCAATGACCGGACCCGTCACTTTCGCATCGGCATCCTTGGCCACAAACACTGCCAGCGCTTCGCCCTTCTCCAGGGCTTTCAAGGTTTGCTTGGTCCCCACCACCTTGTGGCGGGTTTCTTTTAGCTGCTCGATCACTTTAACCGGTTCATCCTTCCTCTTGAGGAAAAGTAGACTATTTAAGGCTTTTTAGCGCACTCCATGATTTTACCACCGGCCCGGGTGATTGTCAATTTCATTTTTACATGTTCGCTTGCGGCGTCTCTGCCGCCGTCTCTTCCTCCGCTACCGCTTCTGTGTTCGGTTCCTCTGCAGGCGGTTCCGGCAGAGCTTCGTTTTTGGAGTAAACCTTGAGATTGCGATAGCGGGCCATCCCCGTCCCGGCCGGGATCAGCTTGCCGATGATCACGTTTTCTTTTAAGCCCAATAGCTGATCCTGCCTGCCCTTGATCGACGCTTCGGTGAGCACCCGGGTAGTTTCCTGGAACGATGCCGCCGAGAGGAATGAATCGGTAGCCAGGGAAGCCTTGGTGATCCCCAGCAGCAGCGGCCTGGCCTGGGCCGGGCGCCCACCCGCGGCGGTCACCGCGGCATTGATCTCTTCAAACAGGTAGTTGTCGATCACGCCGCCCGGAAGCAGCTCTGTATCACCCGGATCTTCCACCTTCACCTTTTTCAGCATCTGGCGGATGATGATTTCAATATGCTTATCGTTAATGTCCACCCCCTGCATCCGGTAGACCCACTGGACTTCCTGGAGCAGGTATAGCTGGACCCCGCGCAGCCCTTTTACCTTTAACAGTTCGTGCGGGTTGATCGAACCTTCGGTGAGTTCATCCCCGGCGCTGACGGTCTGGCCGTCCTGCACCTTGATCCGCGCCCCGTACTGGATCGGATAAATCCGGGTTTCACCGTGCTCCGATTCAACCCTGATTTCGCGCTTGTAACGGGTTTCCTCAATGCTCACGACACCGGAGATCTCGGAAATGATGGATTGTCCTTTGGGCTTGCGGGCTTCAAAAAGTTCCTCTACCCGCGGCAAACCCTGGGTAATGTCATCGCCGGCCACGCCGCCGGTGTGAAAGGTGCGCATGGTCAACTGGGTCCCCGGTTCGCCGATGGACTGGGCGGCAATGATCCCGACCGCTTCGCCCACATCCACAACCCTGCCGGTAGCAAGGTTGCGGCCGTAACACTTCACGCAAACGCCGTGGCGGGTCCGGCAGGTGAGTACCGAGCGGAACCGCACCTCGGTGATACCCAGCTCCACGATCTGGGCGGCGATCTCTTCGGTGATCATCTGATCGGCATCGACAATTAGTTCACCGGTCTCGGGGTGGTAAACGGGCTCAAAGGCAAATCGCCCGATGATCCGATCCGCCGCCTCCTCAAGGCTATTGTCCCGATCAAGATATTCGCTTAGCGAGATGCTCTGGGTGGTCCCGCAATCTTCCTCCCGCACGATTACATCCTGCACCACGTCCACCAGGCGGCGAGTCAGGTAGCCTGAATCGGCGGTTTTTAGTGCGGTGTCCGCCAGGCCTTTGCGCGCACCGTGCGTGGAGTTGAAGTATTCGAGCACCGTCAGCCCTTCGCGGAAATTGGCCTTGATCGGCAGGTCGATAATCCTTCCGGTCGGATCGGCCATCAAGCCCCGCATCCCGGCAAGCTGCGTAATCTGCGACTCGTTGCCGCGCGCCCCGGAAATGGCCATCATGTAGATGGGGTTTAGTTCGTCGAGGTTGCCCATCAACGCCCTGGTTACCTCCTCCTTGGCGTTGCTCCAGACCTCAATGACCCGATTGTAGCGCTCCTTCTCCGTGATCAGGCCGCGGCTATACTGGTTTTCAATTACTTCCACTTTTTCCTCGGCATGTTTCAGTATTTCTTGCTTCTCAGGCGGCACCACGATATCAACAATGCCGACGGTAATCCCGGCCCGGGTGGCGTAATGAAAACCAATTTTTTTGATCTTGTCTAATATTTCGGCCGTGCGGGTATTGCCGTAACGGCGGTAACAGCGGGCCACCAGATCCGCCAAGAGATCCTTTTTCAAAGGCTTGTTCCGCGGCACTTCTTTTAATACTTGCTGCGGGTCAAAGCCTTTGATGGGAATAAAGCTGCTTTCCAGCAAGTGTGCCGCTAAATCGGCATTATTAATGTAGGGAAAATCGGGAGGAAAGACCTCGTTAAAGATGATCTTGCCCACAGTGGTCAACAAAAAATCTTTACGATGCGCAAAGTCACGCCCCTTGAATCCGGAAGCCTTGACAAAGATGCGGGCATGCAGATGCAAATGGCCCAGGCTGTAAGCGGTAATCGCTTCTTCCGGATCCATAAATACATGCCCTTCACCCTGCACGCCCTCTTCTTCTAGGGTCAGGTAGTAGCAGCCCAGCACCATATCCTGGGTCGGTGTGGCTACCGGGCGGCCATCCTTGGGGTTTAAAATGTTCTGGGCCGAGAGCATCAGCAGGCGTGATTCAGCCTGTGCTTCGGCGGAAAGGGGCACGTGCACAGCCATCTGGTCGCCGTCAAAGTCGGCATTGTAGGCGGCACAAACCAGGGGATGGATCTGGATAGCCCGCCCCTCCACCAGGACCGGCTCAAAAGCCTGGATCCCCAGGCGGTGCAGGGTCGGAGCCCGGTTTAACAGGACCGGATGATCCTTAATTACCTCCTCCAGAACATCCCAAACCTCGGGGCGCACCTTTTCCACCATCCGCTTGGCGCTTTTAATGTTGTGCGCAAGGCCGTCGTTGACGAGCCGTTTCATTACAAAGGGCTTGAACAGCTCCAGGGCCATCTCCTTGGGCAGGCCGCACTGGTAAAACTTTAGCTCCGGTCCTACCACGATCACGGAGCGGCCTGAATAATCGACCCGTTTCCCGAGCAGGTTCTGGCGAAAACGCCCCTGCTTGCCTTTGAGCATATCGCTTAAGGATTTCAACGGACGGTTGCCCGGCCCGGTCACGGGACGGCCCCGCCTCCCGTTATCGATGAGCGCATCGACTGCTTCCTGGAGCATCCTTTTCTCATTGCGCACAATAATATCAGGGGCGCCCAGATCGAGGAGCCTTTTCAGCCGGTTGTTTCGATTGATCACCCGGCGGTAGAGATCGTTTAGATCGGAAGTGGCAAAGCGGCCACCGTCAAGCTGGACCATGGGCCTCAAGTCCGGCGGGATCACCGGGATCACGTCGAGGATCATCCAGGAGGGATCGTTGCCTGACTGGCGAAAAGCTTCCACAACCTCGAGACGCCTGATGGCGCGCACCTTCTTCTGGCCGCTCGAATTCTTGAGCTCGGCCCTGAGTTCCGCCGCCAGTTCGTCCAAATCGATTTCCTGGAGCAGCTTCTTGATCGCTTCGGCGCCCATTTCCGCTTTAAAGCCCTTGCCGGCCTTGAAGAGGGCGTCATATTTTTCCCGGTATTCCCGGTATTCGGCCTCGGTAAGGAGTTGCTTTTTGCTGAGGTAGGTTTCACCGGGATCGATCACCACGTAGGCGGCAAAATAGATCACTTTTTCCAGGGCGCGCGGCGACATGTCCAGCAAGAGCCCCATCCGGCTGGGAATCCCCTTGAAGTACCAGATATGCGATACCGGGGCGGCCAGTTCAATGTGCCCCATCCGTTCGCGGCGCACCTTGGCCCTGGTCACCTCCACCCCGCAGCGGTCGCAGACAATCCCCCGGTAGCGGACACGCTTATATTTACCGCAATGACATTCCCAGTCTTTTTGCGGCCCAAAAATCTTTTCGCAAAAAAGGCCCTCCCGCTCGGGTTTGAGCGTTCGGTAATTGATTGTCTCCGGCTTTTTCACTTCCCCCCGGGACCAGGCCCTGATCTGCTCCGAGGAGGCGAGACCTATTTTAAGAGCATCAAAATTATTTACATCCAACAAAATAAAATCGCTCCTTTCGCCGGATTATAAATCTCTATGCTTAATGTTACTGATTAATCTTCTTCTTCCGGGTCGGCTTGGGGATGTCGTTTTCGACATCATCATCAACCTCGGCCTCCTCCAGCTCCTCGAGCTGATCGAGGGAGACCTCGTCAATGAGACCTACCACCATGTCGCCTTTTTTTAACCCCGCCACTATCGCCTCGTCTTCGTCCTCCAATTCCCCGGTCAGGTCATAGTCGTCAACTTCGTCCTCCTGGCCTTCGCTTTCGGCTTCCACGTCGATCTCTTCATCTTCCAAAGCCCCGTCATCATCCACAAAATCCTGCCGGTAATCACGGAGATCGGACTCGTCATCTCCTTTTTCCAGCCCCTCCATGTTCACATCCAGGCGATAATCACCGTCATCTTCGCCTTCCCGGATCTCCACTTCCCCGGCTTCTTCGCTTAAAACCCGCACATCAAGGCAGAGGCTCTGCAGCTCTTTCACCAGAACCTTGAAGGATTCAGGCACGCCGGGTTCGGGAATATTTTCACCCTTGACAATGGCTTCGTAGGTTTTAACACGGCCCACCACATCGTCCGATTTGACCGTTAAAATTTCCTGCAGCGTATAGGCTGCACCGTATGCTTCCAGAGCCCACACTTCCATCTCGCCGAAGCGCTGCCCGCCGAACTGGGCTTTGCCACCGAGGGGCTGTTGCGTAACCAGGGAGTAGGGCCCGGTAGAACGGGCGTGAATCTTGTCGTCCACGAGGTGGGCCAGTTTAAGCATGTACACGTAGCCGACGGTAATGCGATTGTCAAACGGTTCGCCGGTCCTCCCGTCGTAAAGGATGGTTTTGCCGTCCTCCGGCAGGTTAGCCTCCCTTAATGCGGCAAAAGCATCTTCTTCAGTGGCCCCGTCAAAAACCGGAGAAGCAATATGGATGCCCATTGCTTTCGCCGCCCAGCCAAGATGGGTTTCCAGGATCTGTCCAATGTTCATCCGGGAGGGGACGCCCAGGGGATTGAGCACAATTTCCACCGGGGTGCCGTCGGGTAAAAACGGCATATCCTCTTCCGGCAGGATCCGGGCGATTACCCCTTTGTTCCCGTGCCGGCCGGCCATCTTGTCTCCTTCGGATATTTTCCGCTTTTGGGCCACATAGACCCGTACAAGTTGATTCACCCCGGGTGACAGCTCGTCGCCATCCTCCCTGGTAAATACCTTCACATCAACCACAATCCCCGACTCGCCATGCGGCACCCGGAGCGAGGTATCCCTCACCTCGCGTGCCTTTTCCCCAAAAATGGCCCGCAGAAGCCTTTCCTCCGCAGTAAGCTCGGTCTCGCCCTTGGGCGTGACCTTGCCCACCAGGATATCGCCGGCGCGCACTTCAGCGCCGATACGCACTATGCCCCGGGCGTCAAGATCGCGAAGGGCATCTTCACCCACATTGGGGATGTCGCGGGTGATCTCTTCGGGACCCAGCTTGGTGTCCCGGGCTTCCGCTTCGTATTCTTCAATATGGATCGAGGTGAAAACGTCTTCCTTCACCAGCTTTTCGCTGATCAGGATGGCGTCTTCATAATTATAACCTTCCCAGGGCAAAAAGGCGGCCAGCACATTCCGCCCCAGGGCCAGCTCTCCGAGATTGGTGCAGGCCCCGTCGGCAATGATCTCGTCGGCCTTGACCTCCTGGCCGCGCCGGACGATGGGGTGCTGGTTGATGCAGGTACCCTGGTTCGATCTCTTAAATTTTTGCAGTGTATAGACATCGGTCCCCCTCTCCAGACCCGGCAGCGGGCCGATTTCAATCACTTCACCGGTCCGCCCGTTAATCCGGCGGTTGGGTCCGTCAGGATCCTTGCTGCGCCGGACTACGATTTCATCGCTAGTCACGCGGGTTGCCACGCCGTCCTCCAGGCAGATCACAACAACACCCGAGTCCTTCGCCGCCTTGTATTCCAACCCGGTTCCCACCAGAGGGGCTTCCGTCCGGATGAGCGGCACCGCCTGGCGCTGCATGTTCGCTCCCATCAGGGCGCGGTTAGCGTCGTCATTTTCGAGGAATGGAATTAACGCCGTGGCCACGCTCACCAGTTGCTTCGGTGAAACGTCCATGTAATCGACCTGATGCGGCGGGCGCACCACCGTATCGTATTCGTAGCGGCAGATCACCCGCTTGCTGATAAAATAGCCATTTTCATCGATTGGGGCGTTGGCCTGGGCAATGACATATTTGTCTTCATCATCGGCGGTCAGGTAGACAATCTCGGAGGTAACGCGCCCCTCTTTTTTATCTACCTTCCGGTAGGGGGTTTCAATAAAACCGTATTCGTTGATGCGGGCATAGGTGCTCAAAGAACCGATCAAGCCGATATTCGGGCCTTCAGGGGTCTCAATGGGGCAGACCCGCCCGTAGTGGGAGTGGTGCACATCGCGCACTTCAAAGCCAGCCCGTTCGCGGCTTAAGCCGCCGGGACCCAAAGCGCTCAGGCGCCGCTTATGGGTCAGTTCAGCCAGGGGATTGGTCTGATCCATAAATTGAGAAAGCTGGCTGCTGCCAAAAAACTCCTTGATGGCGGCAATGACCGGCCGGATATTGATCAGGGCTTGCGGGGTAATCGCATCCACGTCCTGGATGGTCATGCGCTCGCGCACAACCCGCTCCATGCGGGAAAGCCCGATCCGGAACTGGTTTTGCAGCAGTTCACCCACGCTGCGCAGGCGCCTGTTGCCGAGGTGATCGATATCGTCAACCTGGCCCACGCCGTCCATCAAATTTAAAATGTAACTGATCGTAGCCACAATATCATCGGCCACGAGATGCTTTGGATCTCCGCTCACGCCATCATTGCCGATGACCAGGCTGACACCGCCCTTGCTGTTCTTAATGCGTACCTTATTGATTTTATGTTCCAGTATTTTTTGCACCGCCGCTTCGTCGAGGACGGTTCCCGCAGGAAAAAGCACTTCCCTGGAGAGGGGGTCCACAATATCCTCAGCCGGTTCCCGGTTCACAATCCGGTTCATCAGCGAAAGCTTCTTATTGACTTTGTAGCGTCCAACCTGGGCAAAATCATACCGCTTGCTGTCAAAAAAGAGGGATTCAAACAGGCTTCGCGCATTGTCTACGTTAAGCGGTTCGCCCGGGCGGAGCCGCTTGTAAATTTCCAGCAGGGCCGCTTGGGTAGAATCGGTATGGTCTTTTTCTAAAAGGCCTAAAATCCGCGGATCGTGGTCATACAGATCGAGGATCTCCTGGTTCCCGCCGTAGCCAATTGAGCGCAACAAAACGGTGACCGGAATCTTGCGGGTGCGATCCACCCGCACATAGATGCCGTCGCTGACATCACTTTCAAACTCCAGCCAGGTGCCGCGGTTTGGGATGATAGTGGCGCCGATCAATTCCTTGCCGGTGCTGCCGGTCGGATCCGGCTGCTTGTGAAAATAGACGCCGGGCGAACGGACGAGCTGGCTCACAATCACCCGCTCCGCGCCGTTAATAATAAAAGTACCGTTTTCGGTCATCTTGGGGAAATCGCCCATGAACACTTCCTGTTCTTTAACTTCGCCGGTGTCCTGGTGAATGAGACGAACCTTCACTTTGAGCGGCACAGCATAAGTGGCATCGCGCTCCTTGCACTCATCCACGGAGTATTTGGGCTCCCCTAAACTATAATCAAAAAATTCTAGGACAAGATTGCCGGTAAAATCCTGAATGGGGGAGATGTCGCGGAATGTTTCCCTGAGACCGTGTTCCAAAAACCAGTTGTACGAACTGCGCTGGACCTCAATTAAATTGGGAAGTTCCAAGACCTCGCTGATCCGGGCATACGACCGTCTTTCCCGTTTGCCTGCCTTAACAATAGTAGACATTAAAAAAAATCACTCCCCTAGCCCTGGTTATGATTTTGCATACCCTCTAAAAAAAATAATCATCCATTCTTATATTGTTACCTCATGGATATACCTTTATTCTGAAGACCGCATTGTAAATGCAGCGAATTTAGTGGCGACACTAGACAACTAGAGATGATATCACAAGGTCACGGGAGTGTCAATAAAAAAAAGAGGGGTACGGTACACATACCCCTTCATACTCAAGCCCATGCGAGCAAGCTTACTTCAGCTCAACAGAACCGCCTGCTTCTTCAATTTTTGCCTTAATCGATTCGGCATCTTCTTTGCTGATCTTCTCTTTGATCGGTTTCGGAGCTCCGTCCACGAGATCCTTCGCTTCTTTCAGGCCGAGGCCGGTCAGCTCGCGCACCACCTTGATGACCTGGATTTTCTTATCTCCGGCAGCGGTGAGGATGACATCGAATTCATCTTTCTCATCTTCAGGCGCTGCTTCCACGGCGGCAGCCGGTACGGCTACAGCGGCGGCCACGGGCGCAGCGGAAACGCCGAACTCCTCCTCGAGGGCTTTAACCAGCTCGGCCAATTCCAGGACAGTCATTCCTTTAACGATTTCCATGACTTCATTTACCTTTGACACGATCAATCTTCTCCTTTTTTATTTAAAATATTTTATGCGGTTTCTTTTTGGCGGCGGACTGCATCTAAGGCGTAAACCAGCCGCCGCAGGTTGCCGTGTAAAACGCTGGCCAGGCCATAGATGGGAGCCTGGAAACCACGGCATATCTGCGATAACAACACCTCGCGCGGTGGTATTTCACCCAGTGCTTTAATCTGGGAGGGGGGTAGCGCCTGTCCATCCAGCAGCCCTCCTTTAATGTTCAGGATCTCGTTTTCCTTTGTAAATTTTAAAAATACCCGGGCTGCTGCCACCGGATCGGCACTGGTATACGCCAGCGCAGTCGGGCCCTCCAGCAGCGGTTCCAGCGCCTCCAGGCGCGCCTTGCGGCAAGCCAGCCGGGTAAGGGTGTTCTTGGTAATCTTGTATTTACACTGCTCGGCCTTTAGCTGGCGCCGCAGGTCATTGAGCGCGGCTACATTCAGACCCCGGTAATCGGTGGCAATGATCAGTTCAGCCTGCTCCAGCTCGCGGGCGATCTGATCGACCATCCCCTCTTTTTCCTTTCTAGTGATCAAGTGTTTCACCTCCCTTGTACGAGTTGCTGTAAAACTTGCTCTGAAAATAGGCCTAATTGGCCAACGCTCTTGCCAAACTTCTAACTTCCAGTTTTTAACCTCCAAGAAAAAGAGGCTTCCCGAAACGGAAAGCCTCTTCAACTGATCGCAGTAAAATCAGTAGTAATCAAGCTTTCCTCGGCGGGCGGCCTGAAGCGGCCATTAAAATGTCATCATTACCTGCTGTCTACGGAAAAGGATTACTATATTCAGTTGTTAGCTCTTAATTGTTGCTTCTTACCGCATCATTTCCCCAAAGCCGCAGCCCTCAGGGGGCTCACCTTGACCCCGGGGCCCATGGTCGAGCTGAGGGTAACTGCGCGGAGATATTGTCCCTTCGCCGCCGGAGGCCTCGCCTTTAGCAGTGCTTCGATGACTGTATAAAAGTTTTCCCGCAGTTGATCCAGGCCAAAGGAAACCTTGCCCAGAGGAACGTGAACGTTGCCGGCCTTATCAGTGCGGTACTCCACTTTCCCGGCCTTGATTTCGCTGATCGCTTTCTGCAGGTCAAAGGTCACGGTACCGCTCTTCGGGTTTGGCATCAAGCCCCGCGGCCCCAGAATTTTCCCCAGCTTGCCAACAATACCCATCATATCGGGGGTAGCCACCGCCACATCAAACTCGAGCCAGCCCTGCTGGATCTTGGCCGCCAGTTCTTCACCCCCGATTACATCGGCACCTGCCGCTTCGGCTTCTTTCAACTTATCGCCCTTGGCAAAGACCAGCACTTTCACCGTTTTCCCGGTGCCGTGCGGCAGAACAACCCCGCCCCTCACCTGCTGATCGGCATGCTTGGGATTAACCCCCAGCCGCACTGCCAGCTCAACGGTTTCATCAAAAGCGGCGCTGCTAATTTTTTTTACCAGTTCCAGGGCTTCTTCCGGGGTGTATTGTTTCCCCCGATCAATTTGTTTCCGTGCATCCTGATACTTTTTCCCATGCTTTGCCATAACATATTACCTCCTGTGGTATTGGCGAGCAGTGATGCTCTCCCACTTAATCTAGTTAGCCTTCGACGGTTATCCCCATGCTGCGGGCCGTGCCTTCGATAATCCGCGCGGCGGCCTCAACGTCATCGGTGTTTAAATCCTCAAGTTTTTGCCTGGCGATTCCCCGCACCTTCTCCCGTGAGATCTTGGCTACCTTCACTTTATTCGGTTCGCCCGAACCCTTTTCCAAGCCGATGGCCTTTTTAAGAAGCACCGCAGCCGGGGGAGTCTTGGTTACGAAAGTGAATGAACGGTCTTCATAAATGGTAATTTCCACCGGGATGATCAAGCCGGCGTCACCTGCTGTCCGTTCGTTGAATTCCTTGCAAAAAGCCATGATATTGACTCCATGCTGCCCCAAAGCCGGGCCAACCGGCGGAGCCGGCGTTGCTTTGCCTGCCGGGATCTGGAGTTTGGCGATGCCGATAATTTTCTTTTTCTTGGCCATTTGTTGTTCCTCCTGCCTCTTTAACCCTGAAAGGAATACTCCTAAAATTTTTCAACCTGGTGAAATTCCAGTTCCACCGGCGTTTCTCGACCAAACATGGATACGTGAACTTTTACCGTCCCTTTCTCGCGATTAATTTCTTCAACCGTACCCTCGAAGTTTTTAAACGGTCCGCTGATCACCCGCACCACCTGTTTTAAGTCAAAATCAATGCGCGGTATACCCTCGGCACCGAGGCCCATCTGCCGCATGATCAGGTTGACTTCCTTTTCCGTTAAGGGGGTCGGCTTCGAACCGGGACCGACAAAGCCGGTCACTCCCGGCGTATTGCGGACCACGTACCAGGAGTCGTCGTCCATGATCATCTCAACGAGGACATAACCCGGGAAAACCTTTTTTTCAACGGTCTTGCGCTGGCCGCCTTTACTGGTTATCTCTTTCTCAGTTGGAACCAGGATCCGGAAAATTTTATCCTTCATATCCATCGATTCAACGCGCCGTTCGAGATTGGTTTGAACCCGTTTCTCATAACCGGCATAAGTGTGGATGACATACCATTGCTTGGCAGCCTCGGTTTCATTTTCAGGTTTAATTTCAAGTTTCTCAGTGGTTTCAGGTTTCTCAGTGCTCATCATCTCGGGGAAGCGTTCTCCCGGGTCACGCTCCTTCTCATCTCAACCTTCTATCCTCACATTTATCCTCCGCAATTAGCGAATAATCAACCGTAGAATCGCCAGAAAAATATTATCGATGCCCCAAAAAAAGAGGCCGATGACCACCACGGTCCCCAGGACAATACCGGTAAAAACTGTAAATTCACGCTTTGTCGGCCAGTGTACCTTTTTCAGTTCAAGCCTAATCTCATACAAGTACTTGCCGATTCGCCTTAAGAATTTCACCTTTGTTTCTAACCTCTCTTAAAGGAATAACCGGATCGCTGCTTAGCTGCTACTTTGTTTCTTTGTGTACGGTTTGCTCATTGCACCGCGCGCAGTATTTTTTCAGCTCAATCCTGTCCGGGTCATTCTTCTTGTTCTTACGGGTGGTATAATTCCGTTCCTGGCATTTTGTGCAAGCTAGATGTATTGTTACCCGCATGATCTGGTCCCACCTTTTCTAAATAAAAGATGTACTTAAAAAACTTATCATATAATTACCCATACTGTCAATAAACATAAATGAAGGGCGGGGTTATCTCCCGCCCCCCAAGCAAAAAACTTAAATTACTCGATGATATCGGTGACGACGCCGGCGCCGACGGTGCGTCCCCCTTCGCGAATGGCGAAACGCAGGCCTTCCTCAATGGCGATGGGGGTAATCAACTCAATCTGCATGTTCACATTGTCGCCGGGCATAACCATCTCCACCCCTTCGGGAAGGAAAATGGTCCCCGTCACGTCGGTGGTCCGGAAATAAAACTGCGGCCGGTAACCCGGGAAAAACGGCGTA
>JAAYGO010000223.1 GCA_012727685.1 Bacillota bacterium
AACAAGCGTGGATGTGGGCAAACACAAGAAAGGGCTACTGGCGTACTGCACATAGCCCAATCCTGTTAAAATCCCTATCAAATGAAAGGTTCAAACGCGCCGGATACCTTAGTTTAATGGACTGTTAATCTGCACGGTAACGTGTAAACTTTGGAACCGCCGTATACCGAACGGTACGTACGGTGGTGTGGGAGGTCGGCTACCCAAGTAATGGGTAGCCTCCTACCCGATTTAAATTAATAAACAAGGAGAATCTGTCTGATGAAAGTGGAACAAAAAAAGCAAACTGAAAAAATCTATATCTTTGACAGCACCCTCCGCGACGGCGAACAAACGCCGGGAGCCCGTTTAAACCGCGAAGAAAAACTCGAAATCGCCCGCCAGCTCGCTCGCCTGGGCGTTGATATCATCGAAGCCGGTTTCCCGGTTTCCTCCCCCGGCGAACTGAAGGCGGTTCAGGACATTGCGCGCCAGGTTAAAGGTCCGGTAATCTGCGCCCTGGCCCGCTGCGTTCGGGAAGATATCGATCTGGCCTGGGAAGCGGTGAGGGAAGCCGCCCGCCCCCGCATCCATGTATTCCTCGGCGCTTCGGATATTCATATGCAGTATAAACTACAAAAAGATCCGGAACTGTTGCTGGAGCAGGCCGTAGAGGCGGTGCGTCACGCCAAGCGCTATACCAATGATGTGGAATACTCCCCGGAAGATGCCACCCGGGCACGGGAAGAATACCTCTATCGCCTGCTGGAAGCAGTGATCAAGGCGGGAGCAACGGTAATTAATATTCCCGACACAGTCGGCTATGCCTTGCCCCCCGAATTCGGCGGCCTGATCCGGCGGCTCCGCGAAAATGTTCCGGGGATGGAGCGGGTTACTTTAAGCGTGCATTGCCACGACGACCTCGGGCTGGCGGTCTCCAATTCGCTGGCCGCCATTGAAAACGGCGCCCGCCAGGTGGAATGCAACGTTAACGGTATCGGCGAGCGCGCCGGTAACGCAGCCCTCGAAGAGATCGTCATGGCCTTGTATATCCGCCGCAACAGCTATCCATATCACACGGACGTAAATATCGGCGAGATCTACCGCACCAGCCGCCTGGTCAGCAAACTCACCGGTATCCCGATCCCGGTAAACAAGGCGGTGATCGGAATCAACGCCTTTGCCCATTCATCGGGGATCCACCAGGATGGCGTTCTGAAGAAAAAGGAAACCTACGAGATTATCGATGCGGAATTAATCGGAGGCAAGGCCGCCCAGATGTTCCTGACCGCCCGCTCCGGCCGCCACGCGGTGCAACATCAACTGGAGCAGCTCGGTTTCACGGTCAGCGAGGAGCAGCTCGAAGAGATCTATACCCGTTTCCTGGAGCTGGCCGACAAGAAAAAAGAGGTCTACCCCGAAGATCTTGAAGCGCTTGTTCTTGACCACCTTTCCGCCGCGGAACCGGTCTATAGCCTCGAATACCTGCAAACGATCAGCGGCACCGGGAGTATCCCGGCGGCCATCGTCCGCCTGCGGAAAAAAGATGATACGGTCGTCGAGGAATCGGCCACCGGTACGGGGCCCATCGATGCCTCCTATAATGCCATCAACAAAATCACCGGCTTGAATATTGACCTCGACAAATACCGGATCGACGCGGTCACTCAAGGCCGCGATGCCCTGGGAGAGGTGCAGGTCAAGATTTCGCACGAAGGGAAGACGATTACCGGGCGCGGCACCAGCACCGATATCATCGAAGCCAGCGTGAAAGCCTACCTGAACGGGATCAACAAATTGCTCGTAGCCCAATCGTAAGGTTAAGGGGCGCCGGCGAAAAAGGCAGCGCCCCTTTAAATCATTTCTGACCAGTACTTGGCCAGTAGATGATATTAACCTTGTGACAATTGTAATGTTTGCCCTGGCTGCGTCGATTGCACCACCAGAATAGCTGCAAATAGGGATGAGTCAATTACTTACCCGCTCTTGTCAATGGAAGCTGGACGACTGTGAGCGAGCCAGCTATTCCTCCTCGAAAAACTTTGGAAATGGGAAACGAAGCGGAAACTCCTTCTCCTCTCCCTTCTCTCCCTCCTCCCCTACTCTCACCCCACCGGCATTCTCCACTGCGTTTATCTCTTCTTCGCTGGCCATCTCTGCTTCGATATCCTGGAAATCTTCAACCCTGGAAGTCAGCGGCGGGCGTCCCTTCTTCCCTTCTCCTTCCATCTGATTTTTTACTCCTTCCCGGGACCCGGCAATCAAAAAGCCACCCGGCGCCGTTCAGGCACGGAAAACGGCGCCGGAAAGCCCTGATCACCAGGGCGTTCATTTTGTTCCTGCTTAGTTAAGCCTTATTATGCATCGGAACAGAAGTTATATACACGGCGCTGTATTATTATGGCGCCCTTTTGGCGAACAACTGTTTCATTTTTCCCTGTTCTATGATATAATGTAAAAAATAAACCGGGGTGAGGAAAAATATGGAACCTCTGAATCACCGGGAAAAGCAGGTCCTTGATTTCATCAAGAAA
>JAAYGO010000113.1 GCA_012727685.1 Bacillota bacterium
GGATACGGATCTTGCCTGGCGCGAATGGGGCACACTAAAGGAGCAGTTCTCCGCATTCTCCTTTTCCGAAATGAACACCATAACCCTGCCGGGCGTGGAGGAGACCCGCGAAGGCTTTCTCTACTGGGTCCCCGGCGACCGGCTCCAGGCCGACCTGGCGCGCCTGATCGACGAGGGTTATGAGGTTTTGCCGGAGTCGATTACCGTGGAGGTTTTAAACGGCTGCGGGGTTAGCGGGGTGGCCGCCTCGCTGGCCGAGCTGCTGGCCGCGGAAGGCTTCAACGTGGTCCGGAGCGGCAACGCCGATCATTTTGACTACGCCAGGACCGAAGTGCTCGCCTCAAGCAAGGCGCTGGCGAAAGCGCGTACCGTTTTGCTCTCCCTGCCGGGTGCCGTGGTGCGGCAGCGCCCCGGCCCGGAGGCGGACGTTGACGTGACCGTAATTGTGGGGAAAGACTTCGCCGATAAAAACGCCGAAAACAACGATGGTGATTAGGCCCCACTTTTGGCGTTGAGTTCCTCAGGGGGATGAAAAAACTTATGCGTCTTGTCACTGAGAACCGGAGCGGAAGCCTCAGTGACAAAAGTGGTAAGCGTTATTAAAATAGACACCCATGAAAACCTGTTGTTTCTTTACCTGGGATAATACGCTTGTAAGCAAGAGTTTAATCGTAAAGGAGATGATCATGCTTGACCCGAGAAGCGGGCGATGAAGCGCGGGAACTGGCCCTGCAGGCGGCCGGGCTCGCCGCCGAAAAAAAAGCGGTTGATCCCGTGATCATCGAAGTAGGGAAGATCTCGATTATCGCCGACTATTTCTTAATTCTCTCCGGCAGCTCCACTGCCCAGGTCCACGCCATCTGCGACCACCTCATGGAGAAGCTGAAGGAGGCTGGCCATACCTTGTTGCGGGAGGAAGGCTACCGGGAAGGATGGTGGGTGGTGCTCGATTACGGCGCCGTGGTCATCCATGTTTTCAGGCAGGATGCCAGGGAGCTTTACAACCTGGAAAGGCTCTGGAGCAAAGCCCCCGTCATTGCCGTGGGGCAGTAGCGGCAGGCATCTGCGGCCAATCCCTGGCTTTTGAACTCCTGTTTCCAGCATTCTTCTTGGCAAGGTGGTGTTCTTGATGCATGAAGGATTAAAGGATGCGATCCGGCAGCTCGCACAAAAAAGAGTTGATCCGGCGGGGAAGGAATACATGTGCCTGGACCTGGCTGAGACCATTGCCCTGGCGGAGCGCTTTCAGTGCCCCCGCCGCATGGTGGAGCTGACCGCCCTGGAGCAGCGGATCATTCCGGAGCGCTACCAGCGCAACATTGGCACCGTGGGCATCGACGGCCAGATGCGGCTGCTGCGCTCCAAGGTCGGCGTGGTCGGCGCCGGCGGCCTCGGCGGCCTGGCCATCGAGCTGCTGGCCCGGATGGGGATCGGCAGCCTCGTGGTCATTGACGGCGACTCCTTTGCCGCAAGCAACCTGAACCGGCAGCTCCTCACCCTGGAAGGCGGGCTTGGCGCCGGCAAGGCGGAAACTGCCGCGCGCCGGGTCAAGGAGATTAACGGTGCCGTGGAGATCCTGCCGCTGCAGCAGCAGGCGGACGCCTCCAACCTGGTCGCTTCCCTGGCCGGCTGCGACCTGGCCCTCGATTGCCTCGACAACCTCGCCACCCGCTTTGCGCTGGAAGAAGCCTGCGGCCGTCTTGCCATTCCCCTGGTCCATGGCGCCATCGCCGGCTTCATGGGCCAATTGGCGGTCATTGAGCCCGGCCGGCCGCTCTTTGCCAAGATCTACGGGGCTCCGCCTGCGGGTACGGGCAACGTGGGGCGGGGCGTGGAAACGGTCCTCGGCAATCCCGCCACCACGCCGGCGATGCTGGCCGCCTGGCAGGTCAACGAAGCGGTAAAAATATTGGCCGGCCTGGAGAGCGGGCTCAAGGACAAACTGCTGATCATCGATATGCTGTCCGGGGAATGCACCACCGTGCCGTTTGCTTGAACAAGCTATTTTCTCTCTCATGCTTCTCATATTAACTCTTCATGGGAAGTGAACATGCCTGGATGGGTTAACAATACTCATCTATATTTTCTAGCCCCGCCTGCATGCCGATGGCATGATTAACGGGCAGCGAAAAGCAGATGCCCTTTCCGGCTGTATTTAATCCTACCTCACGGGTAATGTTTTCCATAATCGCATGCCTTTTCTCCTGTGGCGCAACAATGAGGATAAGATCCTTCTCCGGTTGGATAGTGATGCCGAGATATTTTACTGCTTCCTTTGAACCTAAACCGCGGGCATGGATCATTGTTCCGCCAGTTGCGCCGGCTTTTTTGGCAGCCTCCATTACTTGTTCAAAGTAGCCGCTATTCACAATCGCTACGATTAAGTGATAAGGTTCCTTTGGTGTTGTAGTCACTTCATCACTTCCCATCTCGAAATTTTGCTCAGCCTCTTTTAGGGTGAGCGAAAGAACACTGCTGATACTGCTCAGGTTTATGGTACAGGCTATTCCTGTTCCCGGTTTGCTACAATCGATTTCATTCTGTAGCTGCTTTAAAATATAATCCGACATTTTTTTTGTTTGCAGGCTAATTGATATGACTTTCTTCGGTCCACCATAACCAAGAATCTCGTAAATTGCCGATTTGGCCGAACCATAGCCATGAGTAAGTAAGAACAGCGGCATGTTGTTTTTATTAAATAGCTTGCGTAAAACATCCCGCAAACCAAAATCCATTATCGTAATCAGTGCCTCCAGCCTGGTCACTGAACTATTAAACATTAATAACCCTCCGTTTTTGTTTAATCTGAAGAACCCCCGTAATTATAAAAAGTTTAATTCCTAATCGTTTCTCCGCAGTTAGTGCAGCGGATTGGTTCTGTGTATATTACCTTTTAATATACGCGCCTTCTTCGTTAGAATCAAGAAAAATGATCAGGGTTATTAACTCTTTAGACGCTATCTTGCTCTGAAGCATCATCCAGGTCGATAATAGTATCCTCTGCCGGGATAACCGCTTCCCTTTCTGCAATTCTCGATTTGATGGCATGGACCAAACCAAACAATGAAAGGGTGATGACCGGAGTCATGGCCACGAGTGCAACAATACCAAAGGCATCGGAATAGATATTACCACCGCCGGCTTCACTGGCTCCTATGGCCAGGGGAAGCATAAAGGTCGCCGCCAGAGGGCCTGAAGCAACGGCACCGGAGTCAAACGCAATTGAGGTAAAAAGGGGGCGAATAAAAAAAGTGAGGAGCAGGGCAATCAGGTATCCTGGAATAATAAAATAAAGGAGAGATAATCCCGTAACAACACGGAGCATGGCTAAGCCTACCGATATGGCCACTCCAACGGAGAGCCCTATTCCCATAGCCCTACCGGAAATTACCCCTTCCGTAACCTCTTCAACCTGTCTCTTTAAAACGAAAACGGCTGGTTCAGCGGCAACAACTAAATAGCCGATCGCCAACCCAACCAGAATCAGCGCCAGAGGACTGGTATTTTTCATCAGAATGCCTCCCAGGAGATATCCCGCAGGCATAAAGCCGAGATTGGCGCTGCCTAAAAATAGTACAAGCCCTAAATAGGTGTAGATGGTGCCGACGCCGATTTTCAAGAGGGTCTTTGTTTTTAGATGCAGCTTCCACAGCTGGAATATTGCAAAAAGAAAGAGTATGGGAAACAAGGCCAGGGCGATTTGTGCAAAGTATTGCGCCATATTGAAGCGATAGAGCGAGATAATGTCTGAAAATGAATCCAGTTCAGGCAAGTCAACCACGCTGCCACTGGAGGGATTAAAAAACAGCCCCAGGATTAATACAGCGATAATTGGTCCGATCAGGGTGAGGGCAACAAGGCCGAAGCTATCCTCTTCAGAGGTCTTGTCCCCGCGAATGGAGGCCAACCCCAGTCCGAAAGCCATTACAAAAGGGACCAAAATCGGACCGGTAGTCACCGCACCGGATTCCCAGGCGATGGAAAGGAACTCATAGCCCGTAAACCCTGACAGAATATAAGCTAGCAGGTAACAGCCAATCAGCAGATACGACAGGGGTACCTGAAACAATATCCTTAAAAAAGCAGCCGTCAAAGCCAAACCGACACCGATTGAAACTACTCCAATAATAATGGAATCCGGTACACCTCTAATCTGACCCGCTAATATGATTAAATCGGGCTCTGCCACAGTGATAAACACACCGATAATAAAGGCTATGGAAACGATCAGTAGAAGATTTCTGCTTTTAACCAGGGAAGCACCAACATGTTCACCGATTGGGATTAGAGATATATCTACTCCTAGATTAAACAAGGTTATTCCTAAAATCATCAGTAAAGCGCTAACTAAAAAGAGGACAATACCACTCCATAGCGGCATTGGTGCGATGGTAAAATTTAGAAACAAGACTAAGAGGACAATTGGCAGTATTGAAAATGAAGACTCCCTTAGTTTTGCTAATAGCAATGCAAGCACATAATCACCCCACTGTTCAGGCAGATTATTCCAGTAAACAGTTTTACTCTCGAGGCCGGCAATATTTAGGATAGATTAGGATAGAAATTTAATGACTTGAACAACCCCTGGTAAAAAAAAGGCGTATAATAACCCGCGCAAATAAGTTATCATACGCTTGGGGAAACTCCAATGGGGGTTAAAACAGGTGCCCAAGTCACCCTTTACTCCGAAGATTATGTTAACCTTGTTCGATTGGTTTTCGATTTCAGTATTTGGCAATCGTATGATTTCCATGATCAATGATAACAAAAGAGAATAACCGCGTCAAACAAAGACGAACGGGAACCGGTGCCAGCCCGGCAGGAACTGGTCGCCATTGCCAGGGAATGTGGCCATGGCTCCACCAGGCGTGGCACCGGCAGGGCAATGAAAAACCTGGAAAGGGAAATAATGCCATACCCCTTGCGCGAAAAATTTTTGACCTTAAAGCAGGAGGTCAAGCCCTGGCCGCAGTATTTTAATGGAAGAATATTAAGAAGCTAGCAGATTTTCCCCCCCCCATTGCCGGCTGTTTATGATCAAGATTTAAGAACATCATTTTAATTTTTAACGGAAGAGGTGTTGGTTTGGATGCCCTAAAAGATATAGTAAAAGAGGTGCTCGCTTCAGTTCTACCGATCACGTTCATTGTTCTGGTGATCCATTTTACGATCAGCCCCTTGAACTCCTCCATGCTCTATGCCTTCCTGCTCGGTTCGTTCCTGGTCATTATCGGCCTGATCATATTTTTACTCGGCATAGACCAGGGTTTGGAGCCCATCGGGCATGGCGTTGGCAACACCTTGACTTGCTCGAAGAGCTTTGCAGCGATCATTACGATTTGCCTGGTGATAGGCTTTTTTATTTCCTACGCGGAACCGGATCTGCATATCCTTGCCCGCCAGGTCGACAGTGTGACCTCCGGCCAATTTGGGCATATTATAATGGTTGTGGTTGTCTCCATCGGCATCGGAGTGATGATGACCCTGGGCATGCTGCGCATCCTGAGAGGTGTTCGCCTTAAGTATGTGTTTGCCGCCGCTTATGGCTTGATTTTCGTTTTATCCATCTTTTCATCATTCGATTTTATCGCCATTGCCTTTGATGCCTCCGGGGCGACTACAGGGGCGGTCACGGTTCCCTTCATGCTGGCCCTGGCAGGTGGTATCTCGGCCATGAAGGCAGATGGCCAGTCCAGCGAAACAGATAGTTTTGGACTGGTCGGCATCGCCTCAA
>JAAYGO010000133.1 GCA_012727685.1 Bacillota bacterium
GATCTACACCCAAATCACCAAGAGAAAGATCCGCGAAGTCTATGACAAGACACACCCCAGAGCTTAAGCCGGGCGCCCGGACAGCTTCCCGGAGGGTGCTGATCATCGTCATCGACGGGGCGGGAGCCGGCGCTACGCCCGATGCCGCCGCTTACGGCGATGCCGGGGCGAATACCCTGGTTCATGTCCTGCAAAAGCACGGCACCTTAAAGATCCCAAACCTGCTGCGGCTGGGGCTGGCGCAAATCCTGCGCGCGGCGGGGGAGCCGTTTCCGCAAAGCGGAGCCACTCCCGGTCCCGCCTATTTCGGCCGCCTGGCCCCCCGCTCGCCGGGAAAGGATACCACCAGCGGGCACTGGGAGCTGGCCGGGCTGATCCTGCAGCAGCCTTTTCCCCTTTACCCGGAAGGATTTCCCGCCGCAATCATCGCCGCTTTTGAAAAGGCCATCGGGCGCAAGGTGCTGGGCAACCTGGCCGCTTCCGGAACAGAGATCATCGAGCGCCTGGGTGCTGAACACCTGGCCAGCGGTGCTCCCATTGTCTACACCTCAGCGGACAGCGTTTTCCAGATCGCGGCTCACGAAGAGATAGTGCCTCCCGAAGAGCTTTACCGCTGGTGCCTGGCCGCCCGCCGTATTCTGCAGGGGGAACACGCCGTGGGCAGGGTCATTGCGCGGCCTTTTATCGGCAAGCCCGGCTCCTTTAAAAGGACGGCCCGGCGCCGCGATTTCTCCCTGGCGCCGCCGGGAGAGACGCTCCTGGACCGGGTCGCGGCCGCGGGAGAGACCACGGCTGTGGTCGGCAAGGTTGCCGATATCTTTGCCCACCGGGGTATTGCCGTGCATCTTCCGGGCGGCCATAATGAGGCGGTGGGGAGGGACTTAATAGAGCTGCAGCGGACGGTGCAAAGCGGTTTAATCTGGGCTACGTTCGGTGATACCGATTCACTTTACGGGCACCGCAACGACAGCGCCGGTTTTGCCGCCGCCCTGGAACATGTGGATTCCTGCCTGGGTGAGTTGATGGCCGCAGCCTCGCCGGACGACCTGCTCTTGATTACCGCCGATCACGGTTGTGACCCCACCCATCCCGGTACCGATCATACCCGGGAGTACGTGCCGCTCATGGCCTGGTGCCCGCGCTTTACCGCGCCGGTTGACCTTGGGACCCGCAGCCCCCTCTCCGATCTGGGAGCGACGGCGGCACAGTGGCTGGGTATAAAGGGCTTTGAGCACGGCAGCGCTTTTCTATGAAAATTGTCAGCGGGACGGTCCCAGCGACAACTTTATCAAAGGGTTTCCCTCCTGAGGGCACCGCGCTGGCGGGGCATGGCCGTCTACTCATGAAAATTACAAGTTTATTACTAAGAAGGGGAGAGTTATGTCTTTTGCTTTGTTGAATTTGGGCAGCCTTGTCTTTGGACTGATGGCCTGGATACTCCCAATTGTTAATCTTGTGCTGCGCGATCCGGCCGGCCACAAGGGCTGGGCAGTTTTCTCAGTGGCCAGCAGCAGCGCCTGCGCCCTGGCGCTGTGCCTGCAAATTTTTTATCAGAATTACCTGGTACGGATGGAAGCCTGGTCGGCGCTGATGGATACTTCCAGCGCGGTGGCGCTTGTTTCGGCCATCCTGCTGCTGGTTACCGTGTTGCTCAATGCCGTTTCAATCGCGATTTACCGGGGGCGGAGTGCGCGGCAAGCCTAGATCCCCTTCGGATTTTGTTGAGCGTGGTTTAGGTTAAGAGGAGGACGGTACAGAAAACGATGGTTCGTCCGCGAGAGTATGGGACAATATTTTGAAGGGGGATGGAGCTGCAAGCATAGGTCCGTCCCCAACTTTTGGTCAAGGCTTGGGGGTAATGGTAAGGGGACGGAGCTGCAAGCATAGCTCCGTCCCCAACTATGTACGGATGCCCGGTTAACGGCAATCCATCATTATTGTATTTTTTTTGTCCGGTTGGAGAAAATAGCAAAAAAGTCAAAGGGGCGTGGATACTGGTGAAGCTGTTACGTCTGGGTTTGACTCTGCTATTATGCTGCGCCTTCATTCACGGCGGTTTTGCTGTGGGGTTCGCCCAGGAGCCGGAGTTTGACTTTGATGCCGATGCCGCCCTGCTAATGGAAGTGCACAGCGGCGAGATCATCTGGGAGATGAACAGCCGGGAACAACTCTACCCGGCCAGCCTCACTAAAATCATGAGCCTGCTATTGGCCCTCGAAAAACTGGAGCAAAACCAGGTCTCCCTGCAGGACGAGGTCTTGATCAGCGCCCGGGCTGCCGCCATGGGCGGTTCAGAACTTTTCTTAAGCGAAGGCGATGTGGTCACTTTAGAAAACCTGCTAATCGGGATGGCGGTCGGTTCGGCCAACGATGCGGCCGTGGCGGTGGCCGAGCATGTGGGCGGCTCGGTGGAGGGCTTTGTGGAGATGATGAATGCAAAAGCGCGCGAGCTGGGAATGACCGGCAGCCACTTTTGCAACCCGCACGGCCTGCATGACCCCGATCATTACAGCACCGCCTACGACATCATGCTGATGAGCCTGGCGCTGCTGGAATATCCTCGCATTCACCAGTGGGCGACAATCTGGTTGGACGAGCATTTTTTGCAGGGCAAAATCCGCTCCGGTGAAGTTTACCTGAGCAATACCAATCGCATGGTCCGCACCTATCAGGGTTGCGACGGGCTGAAAACCGGTTATTCGCGTGAAGCAGGCAATGGGATCTCCGTGACCGCGCAGCGAGGACAGACCCGCTTCCTGGCGATCGTGCTGGGCGCCCCCACGGTTGACGAACGCTACGAGGCTGCCGAGGCGCTGCTCGATTATGGCTTTGCCAGCTATAAGAGTGTTCCGGTCGTGGAGAAGGGTAAGGTGCTGGCCGAAGTTTTTGTGGATAAGGGGCAGCCGTCGCAGGTGGCGGCGATCACGGCCAAAAAGCTGGCTGTATTGCTGCCCCGCGGTGCGGAAGAGGATTTTGAGCTCGAAATGAAGCTCGCGCCCTGCTCCCCGCCGCTTCGAAAAGGGCAAAAGCTGGGGGAGCTGGTGGCCAAATTCAGTGAAAACAAGGAGGCGGCAGTGGATCTGATCGCCGCCGAAGCTGTGGCGCGGGCTTCGCAGCCGGCTTTGTTTCTCCGCCTGCTGGATCGCTGGTTGCAATTCGGCCGCTAGGACATTTTTTTTCCCAGACTTAGCCCCCCTCACCCTGACCCTCTCCCCCCGGCGGGGGGAGAGGGGACTGGAAACGGCACCCTTTTCATCAAGCTGATATAACGTGTTCACCGAATCGACTGCTTCAATAAAGGGAGATAAAGCTATCTCATTGCGCTAAACATACCCCAAAGCATGAAGAGGCATGGGGAATACTCTTGACCAAGGCATAAACCTTCGAAAGTGTCGCTTAAGGATCACTCGTATAGTTTGCAGCAGCTCTCCACCAAACCTGGCTAGTTCTGCTTCCTCGGTGTCGAAAATTTTTCACTTACTTGCAGGGAAAAATTGAGAAGCGCAGAATTAATTTCCAAGGAAATTTTTCTTACGCTCA
This sequence comes from Bacillota bacterium, assembly GCA_012727685.1. Taxonomy (GTDB): domain Bacteria; phylum Bacillota; class Dethiobacteria; order DTU022; family DTU022; genus JAAYGO01. The sequence continues at coordinate 3,541 of JAAYGO010000133.1, forward strand.
GGAGGTTTCCATGGAAATTGAAAAATTGATTTGCGATGATTGCCTGATCATGCGCCTGCGCGGTGAACTCGATCATCACCAGGCGGAACAGGTGAGGGCTGCAGCAGACGAGGCGCTGCAGGACAAGGGCTTGCAGCGGCTGATCTTGAACCTGGGGGGGCTCTCATTTATGGACAGTGCCGGCATTGGGGTCATCCTGGGCCGCTACAAACAGATGCAGCAACGGCAGGGGCAGATGGCCATCTGCGAAATCCCGCGTGCGGTTGCGAAAGTGCTGGAGATATCGGGAATACCCCGGGTGATCCCGTTTTATAAAAGCGAGATCGAGGCCTTGCGGCAAACAGCCCGCGGCGCAGCGGTGAAAAGGAGGGCACGTCAAAGATGAAAAGCCAATCTTATATGAAGCTGGAGATTCCAAGCCGATCCGATAATGAGGCTTTCGCCCGGGTGGTGGTGGCCGCTTTTGCTTCGCGCCTCGACCCGACCCTGGACGAGATCAGCGATATCAAGACAGCAGTATCGGAAGCGGTCACCAACGCCATCATCCATGCTTACGAAGACCGGGTCGGCCTGATCACGATCACCGCCTACCTGGAGCAAAACAAGCTTACCGTGGAGATCAAAGATGAGGGGATCGGGATCGAAGATCTGGAAATGGCGCGGCAGCCCCTCTATACGAGTAAACCCGAGCTTGATCGCTCGGGGATGGGCTTTACAATCATGGAAAATTTCATGGACGAGGTCAAGGTCTATTCTGCACCGGGGAAGGGGACGACGGTGGTGCTGGTAAAAGAGATCCGTTCCAAGAAGGAGCTCCCCTCGAGCTAGAGAGCATGAACGACGAGTATCTGCGCGCTTTAATTCTCCGCTACCGGGAGGGAGACGGGGCAGCAGGGCAGGAGCTGGCCGGGATAATGGCGCCATTGGTAAAATCTCTGGCCCGGCGCATGGTTTACAAGCCCTCGGAGCTGGAGGATTATCTCCAGGTGGGGATGATCGGGCTGCTGAAAGCGACCCGGCTCTACGATTTGGACTCCCCTGTCAAATTCGCTACTTTTGCAGCCTCCTGGATCAAGGGCGAAATGCTGGTCCACCGCCGCCGTTATCTTCTGCCGTTAAAGGTCAGCCGGGGCCTCTGGGAACAGTACAGCAGCCTCAATCGCTGCCGGAAGATGCTGGTGCAGTTGCTGGGGCGCGAGCCAACGGTGACGGAGCTGGCCCGGGAGGTGGGGGTAACCCCGGAAGAAGTGGTGATGATCATGGAAGCATCGCGCCCGATCAGTTCCCTGGAGGAGGCGGCTCCCACCCTTCCTGATGGGACCGGCCAGGAAGAAAAACTGGTTGAACGGTTGAGCCTGCAGGAGGGGCTGATGGCGCTGGCCCCCCTGGAGAGGCAGATTATCATGCTCCGTTTTTTTCACGAAAAGACCCAGGCGGAGATCGGGCGCAAGCTGGCCCTGTCACAGCGCCAGGTCTCGAGGCTGGAGAAGAGAATTCTCAGCCGACTGCGGCAATACCTGCAATAGCCCGCTGCTTGCTCAAGATGCGGCGCCGGAGCTTGCATAGAAATTAATCATTATCACAATACTAAAACCGCTGGAAGTTACCTTTAAGGGGGGACACCGCGATGTTTTTCCGGGGGTTTACCCTAAGGTATGCGGCGGTTATTTTTTTGGGGCTTTTACTTTTTCTGGTCACGGGCCTGCTGGTTTACATGCTCTGGTTTACCAAGCCGCAGGAACCACCTCACCGCTCCCGTTCCGTCGGCTCCGGTGCCGTGGAATACAGCGATGAAACTCAGGTAAACATTAACTAAATTATTAGCTGAAAGGGGAGTATCTGATTGACAACAGTAGCCAAAGTAATTGAACTGGTCGGAGAATCAAAGGTTAGCTGGGATGATGCCGTGCGCAACGCGGTCAGGGAAGCCTCCAAGACGGTGGATAATTTGACCGGCGTGGAGGTGGTAAACATGACCGCCAATGTGGATAATTCCGAGATCGTGGAGTATAAAGTGAACCTGAAACTGGCTTTTGGGGTCCGGGAGCATCGCTAGACAGGCAGATTGCCGAAAAATACCCGGAAGCGGCCGCACAAGGGGCCGCTCCTTAAAGCAACCAATGCAGTGGACAGTGCGCCATTCCGGCGGGGCCGCCCCCTCTGGCGCCCCGCCGATCACGAAGAGGGAGCAGCATGGCCGGCAACGAAGTAAAAACCGAAATCAGCAAGAAACTCAGTGAAAACATTCAATATCTCAATGAACGTCTCGCCATCGGCGAAAAAAATTTTGATATCATCCTTAAAGAAATCGTGATCGGCGGGAAAAAAGCGGCGCTGCTTTTCATCGACGGTTTTACCAGCAACGACATTTCCACGCTGATCTTGCAAACGATCTTGAGCGTCCGGCGGGAGGATATCTTCCCCGGCATCCTGGACAAACTGCTGCATCATCTTATCCCTTATGTGGAGGTAACCCCCATCAATGACCTTGAAGAAGCGATCCGGGAGACCCTGGCCGGGCCGATGCTCCTCTTAGTGGACGGCGAGAGGCAGGGCCTGCTCATCGATATCCGGCAATACCCGGCCCGTTCGCCGCAGGAACCCGATATCGAGCGCATTACCAGGGGATCGCGCGACGGGTTTGTCGAGACCCTGGTCTTCAATATCTCCCTGATCCGGCGCCGGATCAGGGATCCGAAGCTGCGCGTGGAGGCGATCAAGGCCGGGCGGCGCTCGGTCACCGATGTGGCGATCATGTATATCGAAGATATCGCCCACCCGGGGATCGTCGAAAATGTGCGCTCCCGGATTAAAAATATCCAGGTCGATGCCCTCCCCATGGCGGAAAAATCGGTGGAAGAATTCATTACCGCCGGGTCGCACTGGAATCCGTTCCCGGCGGTCCGCTACACCGAGCGGCCCGATGTGGCGGCCACCCACCTGATCGAGGGACACGTGGTGATCATCATCGACACCTCGCCCTCGGTGATGATTGCTCCCGTCACTTTTTTCCACCACCTGCAGCACGCTGAAGAGTCGCGCCAGAACCCTATTAGCGGGACTTATGTGCGCTGGGTAAGGTTAATCGGAATATTCATCTCCTTCGTGATCATCCCCTTATGGATGCTCCTGGTTCTGGAGCCGCAGTATCTGCCCGAACCGCTGGCTTTTATCGGGCCGAAGGAGAAGGAACTATCCATTCCGCTCTTTGTGCAGTTCATCATCGCCCATTTCGGACTTGACCTGGTGCGGATGGCGAGCATTCATACCCCGTCGCCGTTCGCCACCGCCCTGGGTCTGGTGGGAGCACTTTTAATCGGCCAGATTGCCGTGGAGGTCGGCTTCTTTCTCCCCGAGGTGCTCCTCTATACAGGCCTGGTGGCGCTCGGCGTTTTCTCCACCCCCAGCTATGAACTGAGCATGGCCAACCGCGTGATCTTGCTGGTGATGATTGTACTGACCGGGGTCTTCCGCCTGCCTGGTTTCCTGGGCGGAATCGCCCTGATTTTACTCCGCCTCTTTACCACCCGCTCTTTTGGTTTTCCCTATATGTGGCCTCTCTACCCCTTTAATTTAAAGGCGCTGCTCAGCATCTTTGTGCGCCGCCCGATACCCCTCGAACAGGCTCGCCCCAGCTACCTGCGTACCCGGGATGCCGATCGGGCAAAGAGCTGATCGCCTCGGGAGCAGTGCCGGCAAGCGCAGTGCCGCTTCAGGATGGTGCCTTTTTCCTCCTTATGATATAATTTTAAGTAAGTATCGCGCGGCAGACTGATTCTTGCCATCCGGGTAATACGCGGGATCGCGGCTTTAAAAAAGGCATTGCAGTACGAAAGTTTAGAAGATACGGCGGTGGTTAACGATTTGACCCTGATAGTGACGCACGATCACGGCGATTTTGACGGCCTGGCGGCGGCGGTTGCCGCAGCGAAGCTCTACCCCGACAGCGTGATCTTTCTGCCGGAACCGCTCCACGCCAATGTCCGCGCTTTTGTCAGTCTCCATCGTGATTTGCTGCCGCTTGCCGACTTAAAAGAGATTAGCGCCCCCCTTGAGCGGGCGGTGGTGGTCGATACCCGTAAGAAAAACCGCCTCGGCCCGGCCCGGGAGCTCGTGGCCGGGGCTGCCGAGCTGCACCTGTATGACCACCATCCCCCCGGCGACGACGATCTGGAGGGCAGCGCGGGTGCGGTAGAGCCTGTGGGGGCGACAACCACCCTGCTGGTCGAAGCGATCCGCAGCCGCGGGCTTGCTCTGACGGCACTGGAGTCAACTTTGCTGCTCCTCGGCATCTACGAAGATACCGGCTGCCTGACTCATAGCGGGACTAGCGCCCGCGACGCCGCTGCCGCCGCCTTTCTCTGGGAGCAGGGGATCAAGCCGGAACTGATCCAGGAATACCTGCGCTCTCCCCTCACCCCGGACCAGAAAGGGCTGCTGGAAAAGTTGATTGAAGGGCGTGAATATTTTGAGTTGCGCCGCCGGCGGATTCTTTTCAGCAGCGCCTCCCTAGATGACTACGTGCGCGGTGCCGCCGTTCTATTCCAGCACCTGCAGGAAACCGAGGGCGCGGAGCTTTCCATCATCCTGGTCAAGATGAACGGTCAGATCTACCTGGCCGCCCGGAGTGCGGCCGAGGATATCAACCTGGTGGAGCTGCTGGCCCCGCTGGGGGCGGCGGGCCACCCCGGTGCCGTTTCCGCCACCTTTAAAACGGGAGATCTCGCGGCGGTGAAGCAGCAGCTTTTCAGCCTGCTGGAATCTTTCCTGCCGCCGGCTTTAACGGCCGGTGATGTGGCTTCGCAGCCGGTCATTACCGTGGGAAGCGACTGCAGCGCCCAAAAGGTCCAGGATCTGCTCGATGAAAAGGGGATCAGCGGCTGCCCGGTAGTGGATGACGGCAGGCTGTGCGGCATGATTTCCCGGCGCGACTTGCGGAAAATTTTGCGCCATAATCTGGGACATGCCCCGGTGAAGGGATTCATGCGCCGCCCGGTGGTGACCGCCTCCCCTGGCGACTCCATTAAGGAGGTGCGCCGGCTCATGGTGGAGCATAATATCGGCCGGATCCCGCTCGTCGATCAAAGCGGCACGCTGGCCGGCATTATCACCCGTTCTGACATCCTGCGCAGCCTCTACCGCCTGGATCGGAAGGGCAGGGCCATGGCGGCGCCGCCGGAACCGCAGCCGGAGCCGCCGCACAGTTCTTACCTCCACAGCGATGATCTCTCCCCGCTGCTCCGCCAGGCACTGCCCGCCAGATTGCAGAGCCTGCTGCTGATGATCGGGCAGCGGGCCTCCAGGGCGGGGGTGGAGGTCTTCCTGGTCGGCGGCGTGATCCGCGATCTGCTGCTGGGCCATCAACTCCCCCAGGACCTGGATTTCGTGGTGCTGCCCGATGCCATCGCTTTTGCCCGCGGCCTGGAGCGCTTCCTCGGCGGCAAGTTGACAGTATTTGAACAGTTCGGAACCGCCTCTCTCTTTCTGGAAAGAGGGTTGCGCCTTGATTTTGTAACGGCGCGCAAAGAATTTTACGCCGCCCCGGCGGCATTGCCGGACGTGATCAAGAGCAGCCTCAAGAACGATCTCTACCGCCGCGATTTTACGATCAACACCCTCGCCTGTTCCCTCTTGCCCTGCACTTTCGGCAAGCTTTACGATTTTTTCGGTGGGCGTGAAGACCTGCGGCAGGGGAAGATCCGCACTCTCTATAACCTGAGCTTTGTCGACGACCCGCTGCGCATTTTGCGGGCCGTCCGCTTTGAACAGCGCTTCGGCTTTTCCATCGAGAGCCATACCCTGTCATTAATCCGGAAAGCCGTGCGCAGCAGGGTTTTGGACAAATTAAGCCGGCAGCGTTTATACCATGAAGTCGGGTTGATTTACAGGGAACCCGACCCGGTGGCCGTGCTGCGGCGCCTCGATGAGCTGGGAGTGCTGGCGCAGATCTATCCCCGCCTGGCGCCGCAGGCCTCAACCTGGCAGCGCCTCTACCGCATCGGCGAGGCTCTCGCCTGGGCCGAAGAGCGGGAATGGAAAAAACAGCCCGACCCGGAGCTCGTCTACCTCTGCGGGCTCCTTTACGATTTGGATTCCGGCTCCCGGTCTGCTATAATAAGACGGTTACAGCTATCGAGCGAGCGGACTGAAATATTGAACCTGGCCTGCAGCGCCGCGCCCCGGGTCATGGCCGAGTTAAGCGGTGCGGAGCTGAGCTGCAGCGAAATTGTGAATCAGCTCTATCCGCTGCCGGCGGAGGTGCTCCTCTTCATCTATGCCCTCGCCGAAGAGCGCCGGGTAAAGGATTACTTAAAGCTTTATCTGGACAGCCTGCAATTTATCCGGCCTAAACTGAAGGGCGGCGATCTTAAACGGCTCGGCCTGAAACCGGGACCGCTCTACGGAGTCATTCTACAGGAACTTAAAGAAGCGGTGCTCGACGGCAAGGTCCGCAGCTACCAGGAAGAGCTCGATTTCGTGCTCTCTTATCTGGAAGAACAGCGAGAGGAGGAGGGCTAGCAGAGGCGTGTTCGGCAACATTGATCTAGTTGAGATTGCCCTGCGCATACCGGTGCTGCTGCTCGCCATCACGGTGCATGAATATGCCCATGCCCGGATGGCCTATCATTTTGGCGATGACACGGCCAGGCTGATGGGGCGGATGAACCTGAACCCGCTCAGCCACCTGGATCCCATCGGCACCCTGATGATCTTGCTGGCCGGTTTTGGCTGGGCCAAGCCTGTGCCGATCAATCCGCTGCGCTTCCGTAACTATCGCTCCGGCATGCTCTGGGTTTCTTTCGCCGGACCGCTGGCCAATTTTATTTTCGGCTTCATCAGCCTGGTTTTATTGGCTATTCTCGTCAGGCTAGGAGTGCAGTCAACCCTGCTGATCAGGTTCCTGGGCACGCTGGTGCAGTTAAATATCCTGCTCGGCGTATTCAACCTGGTCCCGGTGCCTCCCCTGGACGGTTCGAAGATTTTGGCGGCGCTGGCGCCGGGCTCTTTGTTAAGCCTTTACCGGCAGATCGAGCCCTACGCGCCGCTGATCCTGATCCTGTTGATTGCCACCGGGTTGCTTGGCCGGATTATCTTCCCGGTTTATGCCCTGATTTTAACGCTTTTTAACGCGATCGTCGGCCTGCTCCCGGGCCTGTGAAGAAGAGGGGCATGATCAGGCCTGGCCTCCCCTCTGCACACCGGACCATGAAATAACTGGAAACTGCACGCACAAACGGGGTGAAAATAATGAGCAAAAAGATCATTGTGAGCGGGATGCGGCCCAGCGGCCGCCTTCACCTGGGCAATTATATCGGGGCTTTGCAAAACTGGATTAGCCTGCAGGACAGCTACCAGTGCTTCTATTTTATCGCCGACTGGCACGCCCTTACTACCGGCTACGAGGATACCTCGGATCTCCGGGATAATATTCGCGAAATGCTGATCGACTGGCTCAGCGCCGGGCTCGATCCGGAAAAGGCGGTCATCTTCAAGCAGTCGGATATCCCGGAGCATGCGGAACTATTTCTGCTGCTGGGGATGATTACCCCCATCTCCTGGCTGGAACGCTGCCCCACCTTTAAAGAACAGCTCCGGGAGCTGGAAGGAAGGAATATCAATACCTACGGCTTTTTGGGCTACCCGGCCCTGCAGGCGGCCGATATCCTGGCCTACCGCGCTGCAGCGGTCCCGGTGGGGGAAGACCAGTTGCCCCATCTCGAGTTTACGCGGGAGGTGGCGCGCCGCTTCAATAGCCTCTACGGCAGGGTCTTTCCCGAACCGCAGCCCCTGCTGAGCGAGTTCACCCTGATCCCGGGAGTTGACGGCCGCAAAATGAGCAAGAGCTACGATAACTACATTGCCATGTCCGCCTCGCCCGCCGAAATAAAGGAGCAGGTGCGGATGATGATCACCGACCCCCAGCGGGTCCGGCGCCGCGATCCCGGCCGCCCAGAAGTCTGCACGGTCTACTCCTTCCAGCAGATTTTCAACCCGACCGGGGTAGCCGATCTGGAAGAACAGTGCCGGAAGGCGGGAGTCGGCTGCGTGGAGTGCAAGAATATCCTTGCCGCCTCCCTGGCGGCGGCCCTGGCCTCCGTCTATGAAAAGCGGCAGGAACTGCTGCAAAATCCCGCCTTGGTGGACGAGGTATTGGCCGCCGGCAATGAAAAGGCCCGGGCGGCGGCCCGGGAAACGCTGGCCATCGTCAGGGACGCGATGCATCTCTAGGAGGAGCGGCAGATGCATGAGGCAGGCTACACCATAAAACTGCCGGTTTTCGAAGGCCCTTTTGACCTGCTTTTCCACCTGATCAAGAAAGCAGAGGTGGATATCTGGTCGGTCTCCCTGGCCGAGATTACCGAGCAGTACCTGGCTTACCTGCAATCGATGAAGGAGTTAAACCTGGATATTGCCAGTGAATTTCTAGTTATGGCGGCAACCCTGCTCCGGTTGAAATCGAAGCTGCTCCTGCCGCGCCCTCCGAAGCCGGAGCCCGATGAAGAGGAGGAAGAGCTGTTCAATATTAATTCGGCCGAAGAACTCTTTAACCGGCTGGAAGAATACCGTCTCTTTAAAGAAACGGCTTTGCTCCTGAAAGAAAAGGAAGCGGAGCAGCAGAAGATTTACCTGCGCTCCACCGGCGGGCAGAAGATGATGGTGATCAGCCGCCAGCAATCTTACTATTTTTTCTGGGAGGGGCCGCATCTTTTAAGTGAAATTATGCGCAGCCTGGCTGAAGCAGCGGCCGCGGCGGCGATGCAGCCAACCATTGATACGATTGACGACTTCCCCGTTGCGGACAAGCTTGCCTCGATCTACGATCTTTTACGGCGTAGCGGTAAGGCCTTGCCGCTGAGTGCATTTATAAGGAGTAATCAACTGTGGGAGCTGATCACCACTTTTATCGCGCTGCTCGAACTGGCGCGCCGGCGCAAGGTCCTGCTTTTCCAGGAAAGACCCTTCGGCAGGATCCTGGTGGCCGTGAATCAGGATAAGCTTAAGGAGCAGGAAGATGGAGCGTAGTCTACAGAAACAACTGATCGAAGCCTTTTTATTCCTTAAAGAAGAGCCGGCCAAGCTTAGTGCTATTGCCGAGCTCCTGGACGTAACGGTGGAGGAAGCCCGCGCCTTGATCGCCGAACTGCAGGCCGATCTGGATGGTGCGGCCAGAGGGATCCGCATTTACGAGGTAGCGGGAGGCTTTCAGATGGGGACCCGGCCGGAACTGGCCCCTTACCTCGAAGCGGCCCTGGGGGAAGAGGAAAGCGGCAGCCTTTCTCAGGCAGCGATGGAAACGCTGGCGATTATCGCCTACAAGCAGCCCGTAACCAGGATGGAAATTGAATCCGTCCGCGGGGTGAAGTGCGACCACGTCCTCGAGAACCTTTTAAAGCGGAAGCTCATCCGCATCAGCGGCCGCAAAGAGGGACCGGGCCGCCCCCTGATTTATACCACTTCCCCTGAATTTCTTAAATATTTCGGCTTAAAGGATTTAAACGATTTGCCCCCGCTCAGCAAAAACCAGGCCCCGGAAGCGGGAGAAGAGAAGGCGGGATCGGAAGGGCAGAAACCGGTGCCTGAAGAGCAGTAAACAGCGCTGGACAAGCCAAAAAATCCTCTCTTACCGCAATAGCCCGCCGGCCTGCAGCGCACCGCCACCGCGGCCAGGCCTTCAAAATCCATTCTTACCGCAATCCCCTTTTGGAATTAGTCGCCTCCATAAACTGCTAGGGACGGGGGCAAGCCCCGCCCTGGAACAACCCCATGCCGGCGCCGCTGTTTTTTTTTCCAACACAGGGAAAATTAATATACGGGGTTCTCCCCTAGCGGCAACTTAAGCCGCTTTTGGTTACAGCCCGGGATCAATTTGCATTATAAAGGGAGAAATCGATGAGCTGGTATGCTTATCTCTTGGCCAGTGCCGCCCTTTTCCTTGCCGGTGCCGCGATCGCGCTCTTTCTGCCGCTGCGCATATTTATCTGTTACCTTAGAAAAAATAGAAAAGACCAGGTCAGTGTCGCCATCAGGCTGTCCTGCTGCGGCCTGCGCATCGGTTATACCCGGGCCGGGGAATTAAACCGGTTATCCTGGCAATTAATCGTGGGAACGCGGAGCTTTACCCTGCCGGGAGAGGAAAAGGCGAGCCGCTTATTAGTCCGGTTATTTACAAAGAGGAGGCGTCGATTATCCCGCCGGGCAAAATTTGATTGGGGTTTTGTCTTCCGGAAAAGCTGGGAAGCGTTTCAGGAGATCAAAGCTGAGCTGAAAAGAATAAGCTGGAAATACTTTGACCTGGAGGTGAGCTTCGGATTGGCCAATCCGGCCCTGGCCGGCCTGGCTGCAGGCTGCGGCTGGGCGGGGGCCGGGGTAATGCTCGGATTAATGCAGCGATTTTTTTCCTTTGAGACCAGGCCGCGCGTTAAGATTGTCCCGCATTTTTGCGGAGGCGAACTGCAGGTGCACTGGCGAAGTGAATTTTCATTACCGCTCTACCGGTGGCTGAAGATTGTTTTCAAAACGCGCAAAAAAATGCTGGAGGTGTTTTAGATGGAAAATCATCATCACCCGATTGAAAGCCTGATGCAAACGGCCATGGAAAACCTTAAAGAAATGGTTGACGTGAATAAAATCGTCGGTGACGCCGTGGAGACCCCGGACGGCAGCGTGATCATTCCCATCTCCCGCGTCTCCTTCGGTTTTGCCGCCGGGGGAACGGAATTTGACAATGAAGATAAGCAGGGGAGCGGAAATAACACCCATGGCAACCGCTTTGGAAATGAGCTGCCGTTTGGCGGCGGCAGCGGCGGCGGGGTTTCGGTGCAGCCGGTAGCCTTTTTGGTGGTGGGCCAGGGGCAGGTGCGGCTGCTGCCGGTCGATCATAATGTCACGCTGGACCGCTTGATCGACCTGGCGCCCCAGATCATCGCCCAGATCCAAAACATGGCCGGCAGGAGGGCGGAGCGGCGGCCGGTGGGCGAACCGATCTAGCGCCCCGGTTATAACGGCCGTTTTGGCGCTAGTGATCAATGCGCTTGATTCATAATTGGATCATGCCGGGAATAATAATTAACCAGTACTGGTCCTGGGCTGGAAATATTTCGGGGAGCGATGCGGATGGGGTTTAAACTGAAGCAAGGGCTGGCTGCAGCGACGCCGGCCTTTATTCTTTTCTTGATCTTGGGCTTCTTTTTTTTTAATCCCGCCGTGCAGGCCGAGGAAGAAGAGGGCAGTGAAACTACCGGTGAGATCAGCGCCCTGGCCGCTGTCTTGATGGACCGCGAGAGCGGGCGGATTTTGTGGGAAAGAAACCCCGATCAGAAGTTGCCCATGGCCAGCACCACCAAGATCATGACCGCCTTGCTGGCCCTGGAACTGGGCCATGAAACGGACCTGATCGTGGTCAGCGAAAAGGCGGCCAATACAGAAGGGTCTTCGATCTGGCTGGAGGAGGGGGAAGAGAAAACACTGGAAGAGCTCCTTTACGGGCTGATGCTGCTTTCGGGCAATGACGCCGCCGTGGCCATTGCCGAGCACATCGCCGGCTCGGTGGAAGCCTTTGCCCGGCTGATGAATATCAAAGCCCGGGCACTGGGCGCGCACAATACCCACTTTACCAACCCGCACGGCTTACCCGATGACAATCACTATACTACCGCCCGCGACCTGGCCCTGATCACGCGCCATGCCCTCATGAACGAACGCTTCCGGGATATTATCGCCACGCCGGAGTATACGATCTCCTGGCCGGGACATCCCTGGGACCGGATCATGGTCAACCAGAACCGCCTCCTGGAAGAATACCCCGGGGCGGACGGGGTGAAAACGGGGTGGACCCGCAAGGCAGGGCGCTGTTTTGTCGGCTCTGCGACCCGGGAAGGATGGCAGCTCCTGGTGGTGGTCCTGAACGCCCCGCAAATGTGGGAAGACGCCATGGCGCTGCTCGATTACGGTTTCCACAATTATCAAAAGGAACTCCTGGCTGAGAAGGGCCAGTATATATGCTTGGCGGAGGTATACAAGGGCGAGCGCAGCGTCAATCTCGTCGCCGCGGAAAATCTTTATTATCCCCTTGCCGCCGGCGAGAAGGCGGAGATCGTTTCCCGCCCTGTGCTGAAGGAGCAGATTAAAGCCCCCCTTGCAACGGGGGAGCCGCTGGGCAGCCTCGAATTTTACCTGGCGGGGAATATGATCGGCAGTGTTGAGCTGCTCTCCGGGCACCCGGTGGAGCGCTACCCTGTGGGCAAGTATTTGCAGCGCCTGCTCTCTTCCTACTGGGATTGAGGCGTCTGGCACACGCAAAGAGGAGAGGGGAAAGTTGATCGGTTATTTATGGGCCGGCATGATCTGCCTGTCCATTCTCACTGCCGCGCTTACCGGTAAAATCGATGTGATCGCCCCCAGTATCTTTGATTCGGCCGAGCAGGGGGTGGCGGCCGCCTTCGGCCTGATCAGCATCATGACTTTCTGGCTGGGGATCATGAAACTGATCGAGGCTTCCGGGCTCATCGAGATCTTGAAGAGGCTCTTAAGGCCGCTGGCTTATTTCCTCTTCCCGGCGCTGCCGCGAGACCATCCCGCCATGAATGCGGTATTGATGAATATGAGCGCCAATGTGCTCGGCCTCGGCAACGCGGCCACTCCGTTCGGGATCAAGGCCATGGAAGAGCTGCAGCGGCTGAACCCGCTGCGCGACACCGCTTCAGACGAGATGTGTACTTTCCTGGCCTTGAACACTTCCAGCTTAACCTTGCTGCCCACAACCATAATCGCCCTGCGGGCGGCTGCCGGCTCAATGAACCCGGGCGAAATCGTCGGCACCACGATAGTAGCCACCTTCTGCTCTACCGCGGCGGCGCTCTTCTTTGACCGCCTCCTCCGGCGCCGGAGAGGATGGACCAAATGATCGCTTCGCTGGTCAACTTTTTATCGGTGTGGGTCATCCCGCTTATAATCGCCCTCGTGGTGCTGATCGCCCTGCTGCGCCGCGTCAATGTCTTTGACGTGTTTATTGAGGGCGCCAAAGAAGGTTTTAAAACTTCTGTGCACCTGATCCCTTTCCTGGTGGGGATGCTGGTGGCTATCGGGCTTTTCCGGGATTCAGGCCTAATGGATCTTGGCATCAATTTGATCACCCCGCTTCTGGCAAAGCTAAACATTCCGGCTGAGATCGTGCCGCTGGCCATCATGCGCCCCATTTCGGGGAGCGCCTCCCTGGCCATGACCGCCGATATCATGCAGCGGTGCGGCCCCGATTCGCTGGTGGGGCGTATGGCTTCGACCATGCAGGGGAGCACGGAGACGACCCTTTATATTCTCACCGTTTATTTCGGTGCTGCTGGAATCTCAAAGACGAGGCATGCCCTGGTCACGGGATTGCTGGCCGACTTAAGCGGCTTTATCGCCGCCATCGCCATCTGCAAGGCGGTATTCGGCTAGGAGGGATATGGGGGGGCTGAATTCGCCTGCCGTTTTTTGAGTAGCTTTGGAGAAACGTCCCTTTGACAAAGTTGTCAATTAAACCGTCTCTTTGACAGTAAAAAATCGAGCACCAAACAAGGATATTATCATCAAAGCAACTATTTTCACTGAGAGCTGGAGCGACTGTGAACGAGTGGATCTGCCTGAGTAGCCTTGACCGGTTAGGCATTTATATTTATAACAGAATGACAGGTATTTACGGGTAATAAAGACGGGGAAGGGGAAAAATGAGCCGATGAAGCAGTTCGTTGTAGTGGGCGGCGGCTGGGCCGGCTGCGCCGCCGCGCTGGCGGCAGCAAAAAAGGGGCTGAAGGTGACGCTGCTCGAGCGCACCGACCGGCTGCTGGGCTCCGGCCTGGTCGGCGGGATCATGCGCAACAACGGCCGTTATACCGCTGCCGAAGAGCTGTCGCTCATGGGGGCCGGTGAACTGATCGCCATTACCGATCAGTGCGCCCGCCATACGGGAGTGAATTTCCCCGGCCACAGCCATGCCACCCTCTATGATGTGACCCGGATCGAAGCGCCTGTGGAAGAGATCTTGCGCCGGCACGGGGTCACCCTCATCCTGCAAAGCCGCGTCACGGGCCTTGTCATGAAAGGCCGGCGCATCCAGGCCGTAGTAGGCGAAGACGGCAGCCAGTTCGGAGGCGATCTTTTCATTGATGCCGGAGGCAGCGCCGGGCTGCCAGGCATCTGCCGGCGCTCAGGCAACGGCTGCGCCATGTGCATTTACCGCTGTCCCACTTTCGGCTCCCGGGTCAGCATCGCCGCCCGGGCCGGGGTGGAAGAGGCAGCCATCCGGCGCCCGGATGGAGCCGCCGGTTTTTTCAGCGGTTCGTGTGAACTGGAACCGGCTTCGCTGGCGCCGCACCTGGTTGAAGCGGTGACCCGCACGGGAGTGCTGGTGATTCCCCTGCCCGCGGAGTTGCGCCGTTCCGCAGTGGAACAATCGGTGGAACAAAAAGCATGCCGCCAGTACAGCGCGGCGGCATACAAAGAAAATATCATCCTGCTCGATACCGGCGCGATCAAGATGATGGCACCGTTTTTTCCGCTTGAACAGCTGCGCCGCCTCGATGGCTTCGAAAGGGCCGTATACCGGGATCCCCTGAGCGGCGGCCGGGGCAATTCGATCCGCTTCAGCACAGTTGTCCGGCGAAATAACCGCTTGCTGGCGCCACCGGTAGAAAACCTGCTGGTAGCCGGTGAAAGGGCCGGCCCGGCGGTGGGCCACACCGAGGCCATGATTACCGGGACCCTGGCCGGTTACAATGCCTGGCTGCTCAGCCGGGGCGCTGAACCGCTGGCGTACCCGCGCGGCACCGTAGCCGGGGAACTGGTCGCCTTCACCGGGGCAAAGGGGCACAGCCTTGCCGGGGGAGAGGCGCTGTACAATACCTCGGGAGGAGCACTCTGGGAACACTTGAAAAAGCTCGGCCTCTATACCACCGACCGGACGGCAATCCGGAAGCGGCTGGAAATAGCGGGGCTGTTCAATATCTTTGCGTAAGGATTTAATAAAACCCGGTGGTGGCCGCACCCTGGGGCGGCCTTTAAATTTAGATTGGCCGTTTTGAGCGTAAAGGAAATAAAGGGGCCGCCGTGGAATAGGCAAGGGAAGGTTTTCTCGGGCTACCGGATCATTGCCGGGCAGCCGCTCGCAAGGAGAGCCGACCCAGATTTGCAGGAGAGAAGGGTGTCCATGCGCCTTGCAAAATATCTCGCCGCTGCCGGTGTGGCTTCGCGGCGCAAATGCGAGCAGATTATCCGCGCGGGCCGGGTGCAGGTCAACGGGATCATCGCCACCCTGCCTCAGGCCGAGGCCACGCCCGCCGACCGGGTTTTACTGGACGGGGTGGAGATCAAGCAGCGCACAGGGCGCTATTACCTGCTGCTGAACAAACCCCCCGGTTATTTATCCACGGTCACCGACACCCATAACCGGCCCACGGTGATGGATCTGGTTAAGGATATCCCGGCCCGGCTCTACCCGGTCGGCCGCCTGGACGCGGATACTGCCGGTCTCCTGCTGCTGACTAATGACGGCGCACTGGCTTTCCGGCTGGCGCATCCCCGCTACCAGGTGGAAAAAGTATACCGTGTCTGGGTGAAAGGAATCCCCGGGCCGGTGGCGCTAAAACAGCTCGCCGCCGGTGTGGAGAGCGAGGGGGAGCTTTTATCATTAAAGCGGCTTAAGCTGAAGCGCTCACAGGGCCGCGGGGAAGCGGTGCTGGAGATCACCCTCGCCGAGGGTAAAAAAAGAGAGATCAGGCGCATGTGCGCTGCGGTGGGCCACCCTGTCCTTAAACTGCACCGGATTCGCTATGCTTTTCTTACCGCCCGGGGCTTACCGGAGGGCGCATACCGCCACCTGAAGGCTGAGGAGGTCGAAAGGCTTTACCGCCTGGTTGGATTATCTATCGAGCCATTTGCGTTCTTTAACAACGCCTGATATATAAGGTTTTTAATGAGTGGGAAAAAATATTTTACCCCAGGAAGAGGTTTAAAAATAGGGATTTTGGCATGGTGTGCGGTAAGATAATCGAGAA
>JAAYGO010000185.1 GCA_012727685.1 Bacillota bacterium
TATCGCGTCGTTTACATCGGCAACGGGCTCAACGATCGCTTCGGCGCCGCCCATGCCGACCTGGTATTTGCCCGGGCTGGCGACCCCCTGGCCGATTTTTTTGCTGCTCAGCAAATGGCTTTTCACCGGTTCAACGATTTTTACGAGATCATCGCCTTTGACTATCCGGAGAATTTTGAAAACAGGAATATCCCTTTATGCAGTCCTTGAGAATATGGCTAAGAGTAAAAGGAGATAGCAATGTCTGCAGCAGCTTTGAGCAAGTTTTACTGGGGTTTTTTATTCATCATGGTGGATTTTCGCCTTAATGGAATCGATCTTCTTCCCGACATCGTTGGATTTATTCTTTTTGCCGTAGGATTTGGCCTCTTGGCAGCGGAAAGTGACTATTTTAACCAGGCGCGCAAGCTAAATATGGTAATGATCATCCTCTCCATATTTTCCATCTACGAGGCGCCCGCCCAGGATGGAGGAATTCATATTGCTCCGGATTGGCCGCTAGGGCTGATCATCGGTATCTGTTCTCTCGTCTTTACCCTGCTGGTTGTGTACAACCTGTTTATGGGGATCAGGGAGCTGGCCGAACGGGCGGGGCGGCACGAACTGGCCGCTGAAGCGGAGCAGCGGTGGAAGCAATTTTTAATCCTGCAGGTGGCCGGTGCAGGGGCTTTTCTGATCATTTTTATTCCTCCCCTGGCTTTCCTCTACATTATTTCCTTATTTGTGGCCTCGATCATCCTCACCGTGCTCATCATGGGCTTTATCAAAAGATGCGAGCAGTCTCTTTAGGCCGTTTAGGGGCGCGATATGAGCACAATCCTCAATCTTTGCTCTGGAGTAGATATAATTTAAGTCTTCTTTCCTGCGCGCGATGAAAGGATATCGGCTGCCAGCCCAGAAATAGCTACTTTAATTATTTTGAAAAGAATGAACCCGCCGGAGGTGCAGTATGGAATACTGGATTTACCTGCTTGTGATAGCCGTGATTGTGCTGGCGGCCGTGGTTTTAGGCCGCACTTTGACTTTCCGGACCAGGCGGTACGCGGTGGAGCCGGTCGCGGGCGTGGAAATTGACGTCGACGGGGCTGCGGAGCGGCTGTCCGGGGCGGTGCAACTGCAGACCGTTACCGGCGCCGACCCCTCCCAGGCTGACCGGGCCCCCTTTGCGCAGTTTATCTCTTACCTGGAGCGCTCCTATCCGGCTGTCCATGCCACGCTGGAGCGGGAAATTGTTGGCGGCTACAGCCTCCTCTACCGCTGGAAGGGGCGGGATGAGAGCTTGAAGCCGGTCCTGTTCTCCGCCCATATCGACGTGGTGCCGGTGGAGGAGGACACGGAGCAGGAATGGCTTTACCCGCCCTTCAGCGGGGCCGTGGCCGGAGGGTTCGTCTGGGGGCGGGGCACCCTGGATGTGAAGATTCAGATCATCGCCATCCTGGAAGCGGTGGAATACCTGCTCAAGCAAAACTTTACCCCGGCCCGCGACTTCTATTTCGCCTTCGGGCACGACGAGGAAGTGCGCGGTGACGAGGGAGCCACCAGGCTGTCGGAGCTGTTCCGATCGCGCGGCATCTCCTTTGAATATGTGCTGGATGAAGGGGGATGCGTGACCGTGGGGGGCATCTCGGGCCTGGATCGCCCCGTAGCCCTGGTGGGCATCGGCGAGAAGGGCTATGCCGATATCCGCCTTACCGCCACCGGCGAAGGGGGACATGCCTCCATGCCGCCCCGGCATACCGCCGCCGGGATCATCGGCGGGGCGGTGGCGGCACTGGAAAAGCGGCAGCGTCCAGCCCGGATCAGCCCTTTTCTCAAAGAGATGCTCGCCTACATCGGGCCGGAGATGGGGTTCGGCAAGCGGCTGATCCTGGCCAACCTGTGGCTCTTCGGGGGGCTGTTTAAACTGGTGTTTGCCTCCTCCAGGCCGGGCAACGCGCTGCTGCGCACCACCACGGCGGTGACCATGCTGGAAGGGGGAAGCAGGCCCAACGTCCTGCCCCAGAAGGCCAGTGCAGTGATCAATTTCCGGATCGCCCCCTGGGAGAGCGGGCAGGAGCTGCTGGATCATATCCGCGCGGTGGCGGGAGAAAAAATCGCGATTGAACCCCTGCAACTGTATGAGCCATCCCGGATCTCGCCGGTCAACTCAAGCGGCTTTAAAGCCGTTGAGGAGGCCGTTTATGCCGTTTTCCCCGGGGCGGTGACAGCTCCTTACATCGTGATGGCCGGCACGGATGCGGTGAAGTATGAACCGGTCTGCAGCCAGATTTACCGCTTTTCACCTTTTCAAATTAACGCTGCCGACCTGGATCGGATTCACGGCACCAACGAGCGGATTTCCCTGGAAAATATTGAGCGTGCCATTCGCTTTTTCATTGAACTGCTGAAGCGGGAGCCGTAAAATAAAAACAAATTTTTATTACATGAAGTGGAGGTCCTGCCCTCATGGAAGAATCGTACGGTCTTAAAATCGGGAAGCGAGCGTTTATCACCACGGCCGCCATTACCCTGAGCCTGATGATCCTCTCGGGAATTCTCACGCGGATCATCCCCTCCGGAAGCTATGAGCGCTATGCCGCGGGGGCGGCGGAGATGATCAGGCCTGATTCGTTCCAATACGTGGAAAAAATTCCTTTCCCCGTGTACCGCTGGTTTACCGCGCCGGTGGAAGTGCTTTTTTCTGAAAATGGCCCCACGATCATCGTTCTGATTCTGCTGATCGTCTTTATCGGCGGGGGCTACGCCATCCTGAACCGGGTGGGGGTTTTTGAAGAGATCATCACCGGCATTGTGCGCCGCTACGGCGGCAAAAGGTACCTGCTGATTTGCGCTGTCGCCCTGGTCTTTATGTTTTTTGGCTCTTTCTTGGGGATGTTCGAAGAGGTTGTCCCCCTGGTGCCGGTGGTGGTCATTCTGGCGTATACCATGGGCTGGGATGCCCTGCTGGGATTGGGGATGAGCCTCCTTTCGGCCTGCTTTGGCTTCTCTGTGGCGGTATCAAACCCCTACAGCGTGGGAGTAGCCCAGCGCCTGGCCGGGCTGCCTGTTTTTTCGGGGCTCCCCTACCGGCTGCTCATCTTTATCCTGCTCTATACCATCCTTTGCCTCTTCCTGGTGGGCTATGCCCGGCGGCTGGATCGCGACCCGCGCCGTTCTCCGGTTTACGAGGAAGACAGGGAGATGCGGGCCCGGCATGCAGCGAATTCAACCGGGGCGGCGGAAGCGGCCGCGGCGGGGCAAAAGCCGGTGGAGGCGGCAAAGGTGAGGCGGGCCGCCACCTGGTTTATTGGCTGCGTCTGCGCCATCCTGGCGGTAATCCTGGCCGCCACCCTGGTGGAGGGGTTTTCGGATTTTTCCATGCCCCTCATCGCCCTGATCTACCTGGTGGCCGGCGTTGGCGCCGGGTTCCGGGGAGGGCTTTCGGCTAAGGAACTGTTTTCCACCCTTGGCCGGGGGATTTCCGGCATTGCTCCCGGAATCGTGCTGATCTTGATGGCCATGAGCGTCAATTACATCATCAGCCGGGGTGGCATCATGGATACCATTATTTTCAGGGCTTCCACGCTCATCTCCGATGAAATGCCGGTCATCTCCGCTTACATTATCTACGGCCTGGTCCTGGTGGTAAACTTTTTTATCGGCTCCGCCTCTGCCAAGGCCATGCTGCTGATTCCAATCATCACCCCCCTGGCCGACCTGATCGGCCTGACGCGGCAAGCCATGGTCCTCGCCTTTTGCTTTGGGGACGGCTTTTCCAACGTGTTCTACCCGACCAACCCGGTGCTGCTGATTTCGCTGGGCCTGACCACGGTCAGCTACGTGAAATGGTTCAAATGGGTGGGCTTGCTGCAACTGCTCGCATTGGTGGTGACGGCGCTGCTGCTGGCGGGAGCGGTGGTGACCGGTTACGGGCCGTTTTAACCCGGGACACTGAGGCTGTCGCTCCGCTGAACTCGTAAGATGTGCGGCGGCATCTATTAGAAGTTGGAGGTTAGATGTTGGTTTTAACTGACGGACCGGGCTGCTCCCGGTAAAATCCCTCTCCCTCCCTCTGGGGGGAGAGGGCAGGGTGGGGGGGCTAAATACAGCTACCGCATCTCTAAGAATAGACAAGGAGAAATGCATTATGGATCTGGTCACTTTAGGGCGGACGGGAATTGTGGTCAATAAGAACGGCTTTGGCGCCCTGCCCATTCAGCGGATCGGCAGGGAAGAGGCGGCTCATTTATTGCAAAAGGCGTATCAAAACGGCATTAGCTTCTTCGATACGGCCCGCTTTTACACGGACAGCGAAGCAAAGATCGGCTATGCCCTCGGCGCCGTGCGCGGCAAAATATATCTAGCCTCCAAAACGCTGGCCAAAACAGTGGAAGAGTTCTGGGAGCAATTAAAGCAATCGCTCGATCAGCTTAAAACAGATTACCTGGACATCTACCAGTTCCATAATCCCGATTTCTGCCCGCAACCCGGCGACGGGACCGGGCTGTATGAGGCCATGCTGGAGGCAAAGGAGAAAGGTATGATCCGCCATATCGGGATCACCAATCATAGGCTCACCCTGGCCTTTGAAGCGGTCCGGTCAGGGCTATACGAAACGGTCCAGTATCCCTTCAGCTACCTGGCCACAGCAGAGGAGATCGCCCTGGTAAAGCTTTGCCGGGAGCGAAATGTCGGCTTTATCGCCATGAAAGCCTTGTCCGGAGGACTGATTACCAGTGCGGCAGCCGCCTATGCCTACCTGGCGCAATTCGACAACGTGCTGCCCATCTGGGGGATACAGCGCGAAGAAGAACTTGACGAATTTATCTCCTTTATCCATAATCCGCCGCGGCTTACCCGGGCCATGGAGGAGCTGATTGCCAGGGACCGGCAGGAGCTGAGTGGAGAGTTCTGCCGGGGCTGCGGCTATTGCCTGCCCTGCCCGGCGGAAATCGATATTCCCAACGTGGCGCGCATGTCTTTAACGATCCGGCGCGCCCCCACTTCAGTATACTTTAACGATTTCTGGCAGAAGCAGATGCAGAAGATCGAAGGTTGCACCCGCTGCGGGCACTGCGCCCAGCACTGCCCCTACGGCCTCGATACGCCCGCACTGCTGGCCAAAAACTGGGCCGATTATCAGGATATGATCGGCAAGCA
>JAAYGO010000060.1 GCA_012727685.1 Bacillota bacterium
GCCTGTTACAATATTGCCTCTCGCCGCGCCTCTGCGCGCTTTGCGCCCATCCAGATCACCTGGGTGATGATGCTGGTGGGAGCGGTCGCATTTAACCTGATCGCCCTGGGGCAATGCGCCGCCGCCGGAAGCTTAACCCTCTACTTTGAGCCCCTGCCCCTGGTCTGGCCTGCGGTGGCCTACCTGGGGATCCTTTCTTCGGTGACAGCATTTTTTCTCAACAATTTTGCCCTTTCCAAGCTCCCGGCGGCACAGAGCGCCGTTTTTTCCAACCTGGTTACCGTGATCGCAGTCACCGCTGGTGTCCTTTTCCGGAACGAGCCCTTTTACTGGTACCATGCCGCAGGTGCGGCGGCCATCCTCGTGGGGGTATGGGGCACTAATTGGTTCGCCCACAGCGGCCGACAGGAGAACGCCCGTGCAGAAAGGAACTTGCCCGCTTGAGCCGCCCCGGTTGGCAGCTATAGCCCGATTGGGGAGGAGAGAGGAGCGGTTTACTGCAGCGCGAAGCGTAGCGAATAAAAGCTGATGCCCGGTACCTCGCGGCCTGCCGGGCATCAGCTTGAGCTTAACAAGCGGCAGAGTGGACGATTGCTATTGAAACCCCAGCAATGGCGGACTTGTTTTTAATATTCGCTCTTGCTCAATCCTTTGGTGCAGAACCGCTCGCATCTGCCGCATCATCACTAAGGCTCGCTTTTTAGTAAGTGTGGTCACAATCATTATTTGAAAACGTTCAGGATAGGTCCATGTTTCTGTATTTCTCTATATACTCTACCAGCGCATTATAAATCTCGGAGGCCGGCCATCCTTTTGCTTCAGTTTTTTCAATCCACCTTTCAACCAGGATATCCCCCAGTTTTCTCCACTCATCGAGTTCTTCTTCAGTCTGCTCAATAAAAATATGTCTTTGCTGAATGGACCACTCTCTCGCTTCCTTTCCTTCATCGTGTTTACCATTTTCAACATCAGCCCATTCGCAAGCTTCAACAATAATTTCTTGAATGTCAGAGGGGAGACTGTACCATGTGTCTTTATTAATTAGGAAGCCGATCGCAGCTGAGTCCAATCCTGTATCAAGTGCTTCTCCTCCGAAGCTGACATGGTACTTATAAAGCTCCTTGAGGCCAAATGTTACGATAGCATTCCAGTGTATTAACTGTCCGTCTGCCAGCCCTCTTTCAAGGTTCAAGTACATATCAGCAGGGGCCGCATTGATCGAGGCAGCACCTTCGACCAAATCAACAATATTGTCTCCGCCGGCCATTATCGTCAAGCCTTTCAAATCACTCGGCACCCGTACCGGTTTTTTGGTGAGATGAAGCTGGTTTGGTGGCATGGCTCTTATGGAAAGCCATCTCACGTTATAACTTTCCATTTCTTCCTGCAGTTCTGGGAAAGTGGCTAATAATTCTTTGTAAGCCTTGGTTGTTGGCAACTGATCCGGAATACCAATGTAGGTTTGATGAAAGATATTGTTTAACTCAAAGGGCGCCATGTTAGAAACGCAAGTGACAATGTCAGCCCTTCCCGATGAACAACCAGCAAAGACATCAGCATATTCTAGTAAAGAGCCGGAGAAATACATATCCATGATTACCCGGCCACCTGAATTCTCCTCAATCCTGTCTGCCATTGCTTGGTATACTTGGCCGATATAGGTTGAAGGTTGCTCCCAGGTGGCAAAGATCAGTTTGATCGGTTCTGCAGCGCCTTCCGCTTTGCCACCTTCAGCTTCCGTGCCGGAAGGTTCGGAAGGTGTTTCCCCCTTCCCGCAGCCACCGATAAAGAGCAAAGCGACGATCAGGGTAAAGATTAATAATAATAAATGAGTCTTTTTCATTCTTTCTCCCTCCAATTAAAATTTTCACTGCAAACATGCCTTTCCGCATGTTTCCCCATGCCCAGTTCCAGCTTTGCACCTAAATAGTTTAGGTTATCGGGTCGAGACCGACATAGATGAGGATTTCCTCCTCTGGATGGGTGTGTCTCTCACCTCCTCGATGCCAGTTTCCGCACTAGCTGTAAAATCCCCAGCCAGCTAAATAATCCTGCAAGATCTTTTCCAAAAACCCAGACCACTTCATCGCCGTTTCCAGGTCCCACTCCGAGTGCTGATGCGAGAATGACACCGTCTCTTGCAAACTCGTACATGTCGGTTTCGGGCTCAGGATTGGAAAAAAATATTTTCAGAAGATGACTGTATTTTTTCAGATATTTTATTCGGGAGGGAATCTTTGTTGATTATTTCGCCTTTGTATTCCGGCGCCAGCTCAACGCTGTAATGAATAATCGGTCTATTTCGGCTACAAAAGCTAGCGGAGGTTGGTATGGTCGGTGCCCACAAAAACGAGGCAGAATATTCTTTTTCTATTGGGGTAAACTCCCACCTCGCATGCGTATTCACAATAACAATAACATTTATTCTTATAAAAATTCATCCCCCAATTGGGGTATTTTCCAAAATTGAGATAATCCGCCTTGGCAAATGCGAAAAAAGTCATGGAAAAGAACCCGGAAGAAAGGAACTTGCTCGCTTGCCGCCCTGGTCGGCGAAAAGAGCCCGATTGGAGGGGGACGAGCACTTTATTACCGCGTGAAGGATGGCAAAAAAAAGCTGATGCCCGGCGGGCTGCGAGGCGCCGCCGGGCATCAGCTTAAGCTTAACAAGCTCCAGAAGTAGACGATTGCTATTCCGACTCCAGTAATTGGCGAACCTGTTTTAGATATTCGATAATGCTCAATTTTTTAGTACAGAACCGCTCGCATCTGCCGCATGCATCGCACAGCTCGGGACGGTGACCTTCAGCCGCGAATATCTGACGGGCTGTCTGCGTGTCTCCATACATGAGGGCATCGTTATATATTTCAAAGATCCGCGGCACATCAATACCTTTTGGACAGGGCATACAGGGGCGGCAGGTGGGGCAGGGAATCGGTTTTAAGGCTTCATAGGCTTCCTTGATCTTGCCGAACATCACCAGGTCCCTGATGGAGAGGTTCTCCGGTTCTGCTTTTTCAGCCAAGGCGACCTGTTCCCCGGCCTCCGCGAGGGTGGAGATCTCCCCCAGGACAACAGAAACCTCGGGGTGGTTCCAGGCCCATCGCAGGGCCCATTCGGCCGGAGAGTAGTCCCGGGAAGCGGTTTCCCAAATTATTTTCACCGCTTCGGGTATGTTCTTGATCAAACGTTTCCGGCGCAGCGGTTCGCTGACCACCACGGCCAGACCCTGGTTGAAAGCATACTTAATCCCACTGCTGCCCGGAACATGATCGGTATCCATAAAACTATACTGAAATTGGCTGACACACCAGCGGTCATAGGAGGCAATGATCTCCTTGAGAACCTGGTAGCTGTCGTGGAAGGAAAAGCCGACTTCGGCAACCCGGCCGTCTTCTTTCGCCCGCTCGAGCCAATTCAGAACTCCGGCGTTTTTCAGCTGCGCCCAGCCATCACGGTTAAGCCTTCCGAGTAGGCAAAAATCGACCCTTTCCAGATTTAACCATTGCAGCTGTTCGTTAAGGTGCTGGTCAAAATCAGCATAGACTCTGATCGAGTGCGAAGGCAGGGTTAAGGCAATTTTAACATTAGCCCGGTTTGTTTTGCGCAAAGCGGAGGAGACTAGCTGCGACAGCTTTTGCTGCCTTGCCGGGTAGTAGGGATACCCCAGATCGAGGTAGTTGACTCCCTGGTCGAGGCAGTAGGAGATGATTTCAATTAACTCGCTTTCCTCAAATTGATTGCTGTTTTCTGATAAAGGGAGAGAAAGGGTGCTCAAGCCCAGGGCTGATGCTTTCCATTGCAATGTATTAAATTTCCGGTACTGCATAGCTTTCTCCTTTATCTTCTTCCGCTCGAACAACGATTTGCCCCTTAAAACCGGCATGCTAACTGGCCAGATTTACCAGGAACAGCGAAATCTGGGGGAATGAGATCAGCATGGTGATATTTAAAATATCGGCGACCACGAAGGGGAATATGCCCCGGTAGATTGTGCTCACGGGGACATCCACTGTTTTCGATAGGATAAAGAGATTGAGACCGAGCGGCGGTGTAATGGCCCCTACTTCCATCAACCGGACCATGATCACCCCAAACCAGAACGGGTTGAAGCCCAGGCTCATCACGATGGGGAAGATCACGGGCAGGGTGAGCACAATGGCTGCGGTGATTTCGACAAAGCAGCCGATAATCAGATAGAGAATAACGATGCCGATAATGATGACTAGATTGGAAACCTCAAGGTTGGCCACATATTCACCCATGGCAACCGGAAGCTTGCTCACGGTGATGAAACGGTTAAAAATCATGGAGCCGGCAATCATGATCATGATCATTGATGCGGTTTGGGCCGTATCGCGAAAGGCGACCACTAAATCCTTAAATTTAATTCTGCGCATGAACCCGGCGATGATCATGGCCCCTAGGGAGCCAATCGCCCCGGCCTCGGTGGGGGTAAATAGCCCTCCGTAGATTCCCCCGATTACGAGCAGGAAAAGGGCGACGACGGGCCAAATGTGCCGCAGGGAGGCGACCTTTTCCTTAAACTCTACTTTTGGTGTCGGCGGGCCCGATTCCGGTTTGATCCTGCAGATAACATAAATGGTGATCACATAGAAAAGTATTTCGCTGATGCCCGGTATGATGCCGGCCATAAACAGTTTGCCGATCGACTGCTCCGTAAACAGGCCGTAAATGATAAAACCGATGCTGGGCGGAATCAGAATGCCAACCGTCCCGCCGGCGGAGATGACCGCCGCGGCCAGCGGTGTACTGTATTTGTACCTGAGCATTTCCGGGTAGGCTATTTTACCCATCGTTGCCGTACCGGCCATGCTGCACCCGCTCACGGCAGCAAAACCGCCGCAGGCAACTGTCGTTGCCATGGCCAAACCGCCTCGCACGTGGCCGATCCAGTTGCGGGCCACTCTGTACATGTCTTCGGCAATCCCCGATACGGCAACGATATTGCCCATCAGAATAAAGAGGGGCATGGCCGCGAGCGTATAAGTGGCGGCATGGCTGAAGGGCTCAATGCCGATCATCATCGCTGCCTTGTCATAATCTACCAGGTAGGCATAACCGACAAAACCGATCAAGGCCAGCACGATGCCTATCCAGAATCTAGAAAAAAGTAAAATCAAAAGGACAATGACACCGATCAAGCCGATCATTTCTGAGCTCATTTTTCCACCGTCCGTTTCATCGAGTTAATTAGCAGGGTTAAAGAGGCAAGGGTCATTAAAAAGAAACCAATGGCGGTAACGAGCATGAAAGGATATTTGGGAATATCCAGGCTTTCAGTAACAACCCTGATTTGCTTCGCATAAATGCTTTGCTGTAAAGTATACCAGCCGATTAGGAAGGTCACGGCTGCGCCCAGCACATAGTTCATTCCATCAAAGACCCGCTGTGTTTTTACAGGGAGGGCGCTGATCAAGATGTCCACTACCACGTGACCGCCCTGCAGGGCGCACCAGGCTATCCCCAGAAAGCCGATGCAGGGCATCATCATTTCGGTGAGCTCTACTGCACCGACAATGGTGTAATTGAATATATTGCGCGAGAAAACGTCAATGACGATCATGGCCATTAGAATGATCAGAACTATCGTTCCCAGGATCGCCGTTTTTTCACTTACCCAGTAGATAAATTTTTCGCTCTTTCTCAAAGCAAACAGCCCCTATCCAGTAAATTTAAGGAGAAGCCATTGTTAATTTCGCAGACTGCAAGCGTAGTTTTTAAGCTACGCTTGCAGTCCACTTCACCTTTTACACAGAGTGCGATTACGGTCACTTTTAAAGCGTCCCGGATAGGTCCATCTTACTGACTGATTACCGGTGTTTTTCGATTAGCTCGGCCAACTTGGCATAGATATCACCGGCCGGCCAGCCTTCTGCTTCGACATCGGCAATCCACTTATCAACGCTCGGCTTTGCTACTTCTTTCCAAAGCTCAATTTCGTCAGCTGTCAACTCCACAAATTCATGCCCCTGCTCGCGGGACCATTCCTGGGCTTCTTCTCCTTCCACGTGTTTGCCGAGCTCAACATCAGCCCATTCATAGACCTCGACGATCTTTTCCTGGATGTCGGCAGGGAGCTTGTTCCAGGTATCGAGGTTGATTACCCAGCCGATGGCGGCGGCCTTCAGGCCGGTATGGGTTCCGCCGAAGCTGGTGTGTGAGCTGAAGAGTTCTTTCAAACCGAAGGTGACGATGGCGTTCCAGTGGGTGATCATCCCATCGGCGAGGCCTCTTTCCAGGTTCATGTACATGTCGGCCGGGGACGAGTCAATGGAGGAGCCGCCGGAGGTATCCACGATCGTGTCCCCGCTGGCGATGATCGTCAGGCCTTTCAGCTCGCTGGGAACCCTGACTGATTTATTAACCATGTGCAGCTGGTACGGGGGCATGGCTCTTAAGCTGATCCAGCGCGCATTCAGCTGCTCCATCTCTTCTTGGAGTTCAGGGGTGGTTGCCAGCAGTTCTTTAAAAGCTTTGGTAGTTTCAAGCTGATCGGGAATGCCCACATAGGGCTGATCGAAGATCTGGTTTAACTTACCGGGAATCATGGACGAGATGGCGGTGCCAATATCGCACCTCCCGGAAGATACGCCCGAAAACATGTCGGCATATTCCAGAAGGGATCCCGAAAAATAGCAGTCCATGATGACCCGGCCGCCGGTTTCTTCCTCAATGCGATCGGCAGCCTGCTGATAGACCTGGCCCAGGTAGGTGGAGGGCTGTTCCCAGGTGGCAAAGATCAGTTTGATCGGTTCTTCAGAGGGCGCCGCTTCGCCGCCTTCCGTTTCCGTTCCGGAAGGTTCAGAAGGCGTTGCCCCCTTCCCGCATCCGCCGGTAAAAAGCAAAGCGACTACCAGGGTAAAGACCAATAATAATAGACAAGCCTTTTTCATGCGTTCTCCCTCCAAATTAATTTTTAACACCTACAGAAGAGAACCCCTACGCGATTAGACTTTTATTTATTCAGTTTCGTATTCCACCCATGGCGAATCGTGATCCCCGCTCAGGCAGCAGACGAAGAATCCGTACGGCTTGTCGACCCATCTGGTAATCAGCGGCAAATGGGGGAAGCCCTGGGGGCAGATCGCCA
>JAAYGO010000101.1 GCA_012727685.1 Bacillota bacterium
CCCATTACCGGTGGCTGGAACGATGCCAACTCCGGCGGATACTTCGGCCCGGAGCTTAAAAAAGCCGGGTACGACGCTGTCTTTATCACGGGCATATCCCCGAAGCCGGTTTACCTCTGGATAAATGACGGCCATGCAGAGATCAGGGATGCCTCCCACCTGTGGGGGCGGGACACCAAGGAGACCCTGGAGATAATACAGCGGGAAACCGGCGATCCCAAAGTGAGGGTGGCGGCTATTGGCCCGTCCGGGGAAGCACAATCGCTGTTATCCTGCCCCATCAATGATGGGCACCGTGCTCCGGCCCGCGGCGGCGGCGGGGCTGTAATGGGGTCGAAAAAGTTGAAAGCTGTAGCAGTCCGGGGAACCGGCACGGTGGATGTCGCCCACCCGGATAAAATCGCGGCCATCAACAAAAGAATTAGAGATATTATCAAAGAGAACCCCTTTCTACAGACCTTTGCTGAACACGGTACCGCTTTTTTTACCGAGAGTGCGGCTTTAAGCGGCGACTCGCCGGTAAAAAACTGGGCCGGTGTGGGACTGATTGATTACGGGGAAGAGGGCGCCGGGAAGCTGAACATAGCCGCTTTCGATCGCTACAAGAAAGGTAAATTTGCCTGCACCAGCTGTCCCATAGGCTGCGGGGCGCATTATTCCGTTCCCGACGGCCGGTGGCCGCTGGCAGATACCGACCGGCCCGAATATGAAACCATCGCCTCTTTTGGAACCAACTTGCTCTGCAGCGAAGTCGACGCCATCATCAAGTGCAATGATCTTTGCAACCGCTACGGATTGGACACCATCTCCACGGGGATGACCATAGCCTGGGCCATGGAATGCTACGACCGGGGCGTCCTGAAAAAAGAAGAGCTGGATGGGCTTGAGCTTTCCTGGGGCAATGGCGAGGCAGTGGTAGAACTGGTCCGCAAGATGGCCGAAAGGGAAGGTTGCGGTGCAGTTTTGGCCAACGGATCGGCCTACGCTGCCGCCACCTGGGGTAAAGGAGCGGAATACCTGCAAACCGCCTCAGGGATCGAGTTGCCGATGCATGATCCCCGCTTCGCCCCCGGCTATGCCCGGACCTACCAGTACGACCCCACTCCCGGGAGACACGTGAAAGGCGGATTGGGCATTTTACATCAAACCGGACAAATAGAAAACAAATATGACTATACCGGCACCGGCGATGCGGATCTCCAGAATACTGTCAACCAGGAGATCATAAACTGCGCCGGTTTTTGCAATTTCCGGGATATGATAATCCCGGCTGAAGTAATAGACGAATTCATCTCTGCCATTACCGGCCTCGATTTTGGCCCGGAGGAACGTCAGGCCACCGGTTTACGAATCCTGAACCTGCGCCAGGCCTTTAACCTGCGCGAAGGGATACGGCCGGCAGACCTTACAATCTCCGACCGGGCCGTGGGTAACCCCCCGCTGCAGGCCGGACCGCTGGAAGGGGTAACGATCGATAGCGAACTTCTTTTTAGAAATTTTTACCAGGCCGCCGGCTGGGATCTGCAAACAGGAAAACCTTCCGAAGCCGCCCTGCAGAAGCTGGGGCACCTGGATGAAGTGATAAAAGATTTGTATCGCTAGTCAGCTGTTTTTACTATGATACGGTCGAAAATAAGATAACCGCACGTTCTACCTATATACTTATAAAGCCTATACTGAAGGAGAGGTGAAAGTTTAAGTTTTTAGAAGAAATAATACGGTGTAAATTGCGGGAAAGTGGAGAAGAACAGGACTTGTCAATGAGCCATTAATTAAGCATTGACAGGTCCCCGGTAGTTGTTTACCGAAAAAGCATAGGACAGCTAAAACAAAACATGGAGGGTTTGCTTTGAAAAAAAAGGGTTTAGTTTTAGCAGTGCTAACAATATTTCTGGTAGGGTTGTTTGTTTTGTCAGGATGTGGGGGAAAAGGGACTGAAACAGGTAGAGAGGAGACAGCCGAACCAGGCGGAGAAGATAAAGTATACACGTTTAACCTGGCCTCCGAAACTCCAGAAGGGCACCCGATTTCAGTAAACTTTTTAGATAGCTGGGTAGATAGAATTGAAAAAGCTACAAATGGCCGGGTAAAATTCAATAAGCATTACGCGGGCTCATTGGTTGAAGGCGGCAGCATGCTGCAAGGTGTCAGCAGCGGTATTGCCGATTGCGGATGGTGCCCACTGTCTTATTTCCCCGGTGAATTTCCGCTGTACAATGCACTATGCGTGACTGGATATGACTGGATTAGCGGTAGACTGGCAGCCTACGTAAACAGGGATTTTATCGAAGCATTTCCCCAGGAAATACCCGATGAGCTGGAGTTCATGTGGGTGCACTCTCCAGCACCAGGTTGTTTATTAACCACTAAACCGGTCTCGACATTAGAAGATTTAAAGGGACTGCAGTTCCGGTGTGACTCCGTGCACAACGATGGTTTAGCTGCCTTAGGAGCAACCCCGGTGGCCATGACGATGCCTGAAGCATATGAAGCTCTCTCCAAGAATATTATTGACGGGGTCTTGGGGAATACCGAGCCTCTAATCGGGTGGAGCTTGTACGAAATTACCGATTACATTGTTGAAGTGCCCTGCTTGTATAGCACCCCGCCCGTGCTTATCTTCAACAAGAAATCTTGGAATAGCCTGCCTCCAGATCTCCAGGAGACCATTAGAAAAGTAAATGAAGAACACTTTGAGGCGATCTCAACCGTCTTTGATGATATCTACGTTGAAGGTATGAAGTTCGGTCTTGAGAACGGCCTAAAAACCATTCAGCTCACAGACGACGAGTATGAGCGGTGGATAGAGAAGTTGCAAGTCTGCAAGGAAAAATACGCGGAAGACTTAAATAAAAAGGGCTTGCCGGGTGACGAGGCCATACAGAAGCTCGAAGAGTTGGTGCAAAAATATCTGGTTGAATTTGAAGATTACCATAAAGAATGGAGAGGAAGAATCGAGGCGGTAATTGCTGAATATCAATAATGGGTTGCTCGCACCCGAAGTTTAATCTTCGGGTGCGAGGATTTAATTTTAAGGCTCTCGAGAGAAATAAGTGGGCAAAAGTGTATTTAATTCCGGTAGCAATGTATTGCGGATTATCATTGCGACATACCATTGCGGAATAACTATGCACAAGCCTTTTGAGCTTGCCCTGTAAAAATAGACACTGAAAATGGCTTGATATCTTATGGTTTCATAG
>JAAYGO010000292.1 GCA_012727685.1 Bacillota bacterium
CCTCCCCCGGCCAGCTCCCGCTTTACCGGCACCACATACAGCTCCTCCGTTTCTGTCTCCGTCCCGATACCGCTGTTAACCGCGGTGGCGCCGGCAAAGTAAAGCTCCACCGTGGCCATGAGCTCGTAGCTGTTTGACGGCTCTTCCGGGAGCGCCTCGGGCGCGCCGCACCCCCCGGGGAGAAGCATGAACAGCAGTAGGATCGTCACAGCCGCCCCTTTTAAACTCCCGGCTCTCGCTAGCAATCCCCGCATCCTTTATTCCCCCTTGCAGTGCATAATCGCACACCGGGATTGGAAGCACTGTCCCCATGAGTCAAAGTCACCGTCCCCTTGACTCATGCTTTGCTTCCGGCCTGGTATGATTATATGCGCCGGCCCATCCTGATAGCATCGTGAAAAGAGCGGCAAAAAAGCAGAAAAAAAGAGGCTGACCCACCAAAAAAGTGCAGCCCCTTCGTCCCAAAGCAGCTTGGCATCGCTTCATCGCATGCTCCTCAAGGTCGCCTGAAGGTTACTTTTCAACGTTGTATTTAATCTTTGCCTCGGCGCGCAGCTTGACGAGCAGTTCGCTCGTAAACTCGTAGGTTTTCTCCTCGAGCAGCGCTTCCCTGACTTCATCTTTGACCTCGTCATAGCTGCGCTCGCGCCCCTCCTTGCGATTCAGCACTTCGATGATATGGTAGCCGTAGCTGGTTTTTACCGGCTGGCTGCGCTCGCCCACGGCGAGGTCGAAGGCGGCCGCGGAAAATTCAGCAACCATGTCATTTTTAGTAAAGTAACCGAGGTTGCCGCCGGAATCCTTGTTGGCCGTATCGAGGGAATGCTCCTTGGCCAGCTCGGCAAAGTCTGCACCATCTTCAAGCTGGGCGATGAGGGCATTGGCCTCTTCCTCTGTTTCGACCAGGATATGGCGCGCTTCTACCTCGGTGGGGATCGAGAACCGCTCCTTGTTGGCCTCGTAGTATTCTTCCGTATCCCCTTCCCCGATCTCGATCTGGCTGTGGGCGATCTTGCGGAGCAAGAGATTAAGGGCGGTCTCCTCGCGGAAAGCGTCCATGGTCAGCCCGTAATATTGCAGGGCGCTATTCAGTTCTTCTTCGCCGCCCGGAAAATTTTCCGTAATAATCTTCTCAATTTCCTCATTGGTGACGATCAGCCCCAATCTCCTTCCTTCCTGCTTGATCAGCAGCCGCATGATCAAGTCGTCGAGAACTGCCTCTCCATTCTGGGCATACATGGCGTCGAAGAGCTCGTTCTTCGAAATCTTTTCACCGTTAACCGTAGCGAAAACCTGGTCTCGCTGCGAAAAGTAAACGGCGAGCGCCGCTCCTAGAATCACGATCACTAGAAGCACGGCCATGAGATGCTGTGGCTTTAAGCGGATCTTCCTTCCTCTCTTCCCTTCTCCCCCCAGAACTTCCGTTTCACTGGTCAATAATTTCACCTCTTCTATTATTATCCTTAATAAACATATCTTTCCTGGGGCGGCACAAAAAACGAGCGCCGCACTATCCCATTATAACACGGCGCCCGATCCCGTCAACTTGTGATCCATACCAGATCTACAATTGTCCGCTATTTAAGGGATGATTTTATTCAACGGATATTCGATTATTCCCTCGGCACCCGCATCTTTAAGCTTGCAGATTAAGTCGCGCACCGTCTTTTCGTCGACCACGCTCTCAATGGCCACCCACTCTTCATCGTAAAGGTTCGAGATGGTCGGCTTGCGCAGCGCGGGCAGCAAGGCAATCACCGCATCCAGCTTGTCCCGGTGCACGTTCATCTTCAACATCACCTTCTGCTCCGCCAGCAGCGCCCCCCGGAGCAGCGTCACCATCTGCTCCACCTTCTTGCGCTTCCAGGGATCCCGGTAGCTTTCCTTGTTCATGATCACCCGCGGCGTGGAAACCAGGATCGTATCGATGATGCGCAGGTGATTGGCCTTAAGTGAACGCCCTGTTTCGGTTAACTCGGCAATGGCGTCGGCCAGCAGCGGCGGCTTAACCTCCGTTGCCCCCCAGGAAAAGATCACCGAAGCGCTGATCCCTTTGGAGGCCAGGTAGCGGCGGGTGGTTTCCACCAGTTCGGTGGCGATGCGCTTCCCCTCAAGATCTTCAACCGCCTGGATATGCGAATCCTGGGGTACAGCCAGAACCAGTCTGACCGGGCGCAGGCCCCGCTTCGAGTAGGTCAGCTCGGCCATTTCCTCCACTTGCGCCCCGGTTTCAGTAATCCAATCCTTGCCGGTGATCCCCACGTCCAGCACACTCTCATCGACATATTTAGGGATCTCCTGCGCGCGCATGAGCACGCATTCGATCTCTTCATCATCAATATACGGATAGTAAGAACGTTCGCCGATGCTGATGTGATAACCGGCTTTTTTGAACATTTCCAGAGTTGTTTCCTGCAGGCTGCCCGCGGGAAGACCCAGTTTCAATTTGGCCATGAATACAACCTCTCCCTTGCATCCTTTGCGTAAATGATTATTACTAAACTAACACTTCCCGCCATGAATGTCAACGAATTAGCGCTTTTACGCCTCTTTGCGGATGGCTTCGCTAAGTCCGCGGATGCTTTCGGTGAGGTTCTCCAGTTTGCCTTCGATGCGCACCAGCAGGTAAATGCTGACAGCGATCGGGAAACCCCAGTTGCCTATGATCGACACCAGCTCTTCCATCATTCCCCCGCCTCCTCTTCGGTAAAAAGGTCGTTTGCAGCCCCGGAAGCGCATACCTCTTGCAGCAGCGCGGCGCAGCGGGCGCAGAGCTCCAGCTCCCCGGCGACCCGATCCCCCTCCTTGATCAGCACCAGGTAGGCCAGGGCCAGGCGCTGGCGGCATAAACCGCAGCGCTCCCGGCGCGCTTCCCGGAAAGGCATAAAACTGATTCCGGTCATGGCGATTCCTCCTTTTATTAAGATACTGGGAAGGCATTTAAGCCCCCCTCACCCTACCACGGCACCATTTTCCCCTGCTGATGATGCCTTAGCCTGGTGGGGATATGGCCGCTTATCAGTTAAACAAGGCTATCCATTTCCCGCTCCTGTCACTTAAGAAGCTGGAGCGACTGTGAACAAGTGGCTAGATGTGCAGGCGAGCCAAGGCCTATTTTGGATGTTGAAAATTGGAAGTTAGAAGGAATTATTGATGCCTGTGAATTTACTTCTTCTAACATCCAACCTCTAACCTCTAACTTCCAGTAGAGGCCACCGGTGAACCGGAGCGGCAGCCCCAGTGACAAAACAATTATATTGCCCCACCCCCCTGGCGCGCCAATGGCGATTCGACACCTTTTGGCTCGTGAAAAAGGGCGGTTCCGCCGCGCCAGTAGCAAGAAAAGCGTTTTTCTAGTGCTGATACGGCCCCATTCGCCTGGCAAAACGCGCCTAATCCTAAAATTTGCTTTTTAATAAAATAACGGCCAGCGAAAATGTCACCCCAAAAGCGCCTGCGATGGCTAAAAATTTCCTGATGGCGCCCCGCTGCGGGGACATGGTTGACTTCTCCCAAAAAGGTGACATTAACTCAGACCGCTTGCAGGATGACAAAATTGCAGGTTTGCAGCCCCAGAGATAAAAAATGATTGAACCGTTGC
>JAAYGO010000150.1 GCA_012727685.1 Bacillota bacterium
GCAAGCCCTGGACCGGCTGATGAGCGATGACGAGCTGCGCCGGCAGATGGGCCGGCGCGCTGCCGAGATCGTGGATCGCTTCAGCGTGGAAAAAGTCATGGCCATGTGGGAAGAGCTGATTTGCGGCTAACCTAACGGCTTGAAAAAAAATGTACGAGGTATTAAGGTGAAAATACTTTTTATAACCGGCCTGCATCCCCTGGCATCCAATCCCATGTCCGGCATATTTATTACCCGCAGGCTTAAAAAATTAAAAGAACACGGCGTCGACTATGACCTTTATTATTTCTCGGAACGAATCAGCCCGCTGGCCCGTTTGCTGAAAGGTACGTTTAAAAGGCCCTCATTTAAAGAGAAAAAGGCGATCCGGGTGCACGGAGTGCAATACAGTCCCCTTCCGGTGGCCATGAGCGCCACTGATATGGTTTTTTATCACAAGCGCATCGGCCCGATCCTGGCAAACGCGATCAAGAAGGCCGTCAACCTGAAAGCATATGACCTGCTTCACGCCATCTGGGTTTATCCGCACGGTTACGCGGCGGCGCTGCTCAAACAGGAAACCGGCCTGCCCTGCGTGGTCAGCGCCCACGGCAGCGACATCCACACCAACCCGGAGAAATTCCCGCGCAGCCTTCCGGCGGTGCTCTTTGCCCTGGAAAACTGTGATCGAGCCCTGTTCAACAATTACAAGCTGCTGGAAAAGGCCCGGGAACTGGGCTATAAGGGCGCTAATGCCACCGTCATCCCCAACGGGGTCGATACATCAGTTTTTATGCCGCTGGAGAAGGAATCGGCCCGGGCCGGCCTGGGCCTGGCGCCTCCGCCGGTCAAATACGTGGGCTTTGTCGGCAATCTCAAGCCGGTCAAGGGTGCCGACAGGCTGCCCGAGATATTTCGCGAGATCGCCCGGCAGTATGAGCCGGTCCGTTTTGTCGTCATCGGCGGCGGCAGCCTGCGCCGTATGATTGAGCAAAAATGCCGGAGCTACAATCTGGCAGTGCAATTCACCGGCACCATCGCCACTGAAGCGATGCCGGCCTGGATGAGCGCCCTGGACGTGTTGATCCTGCCAAGCCGGAAAGAGGGTTTCCCCAATGTCTGCCTCGAAGCGCAGGCCTGCGGCTGCCCGGTCGTGGGCAGCAGTGCCGGCGGCATCCCGGAGGCCGTCGGCGATGGAGGAGATATCGTGGCCGGTGCAGAATCTAACTTTGCACAAGAAATGAGCAATAAAGTGATCCGGCTCCTCGAAAAGCCCCTGCCGCGGGAGCGCTTGAGAGAAAGGGCCCTGCAGTTTGACTGGGACCGGATTATTCTGAAACAAATCAAGATGTATGAAGAATTGCTAAAGGAAGGATGAACTAAATGTCCGACAACCGACCGGCAAACAACCCCAATCAGCCCAGGCAGGTGCCTTTACTGGATTTGCCGCGGCAGCAGGCCGAGTTTTCCGCGGAAATAGATGAAGCCTTGAAGCGGGTCACCTCCGGCGCCGCTTACATTTTGGGCCCCGAGGTCAAAATGCTGGAGCAGCAGCTGGCTTCATATCTCGGAGTCGCCCACTGCAGCGGCGTAGCTTCCGGCACCGACGCCCTCGTGATTGCCCTGCGCGCCCTGGCCATTGTGCGCACAGGGAAGGAGTATTTTAGCCCGGATGATGAAGTCATCGTGCCCTCTTTTACCTTTACCGCCTCCGGTGAAGCCGTTCTTCATGCGGGTGCCACACCTGTATTTGTGGATATCGATCCCGCAACATTCAATATCAATCCGGAAGCGGCGGCCGCGGCTGTCAATAGCCACACGATCGGCCTGATGCCGGTTCACCTCTTCGGAAACCCCTGCCCCATGGATGCAATCATGGAGCTGGCCCGCAAGCACGATCTCTTTGTCGTGGAAGACGTAGCACAGGCCTTCGGCGCCTCCTTTGGTCCGTCGAAGCTCGGGTCTTTCGGCACCGGCGCCTTCAGCTTTTTCCCCTCCAAGAACTTGGGCGGTTTTGGTGACGGCGGCGCCGTGACTACCGGTGAGGAGGAACTGGCGACAGTGATCAGAATGCTGCGCACACACGGCGGCAGAGACAAGTACAACGCCGAGCATATCGGCTACAATTCCCGCCTCGATACCCTTCAGGCAGCCGTGCTCCTGGTCAAGCTAAAGCATGTGGAGAGGCTTAACCGGTGCCGCCGCGCCATCGCTTCCTACTATGACCAGCACCTGTGCGGCCTGGACTGGCTGACCCTTCCGTCAGCCGTACCCGGCGGCGAACATGTTTACAACCAGTATACAGTGCGCGTACTCAACGGGAAGCGGGACCTGGTGCAGGAAAAACTCCGGGAAAAGGGCATCGGCACCGCGGTCTATTACCCCGTTCCCCTGCACCGCATGAATCTGTTTGCCGGAAGATGCAAGACGGCGGGCAGCCTGGAGCAAACCGAAAGAGCCTGTGCCGAAGTGTTGAGCCTGCCCATCGAGCCGCTGCTGACTGAAGCAGAGCTGGCATACGTGGTACAGTGCCTGCGGGACCTTTAATTGATCACGAAGCCGGTGGAGGTAGCTATGAACCGATGAACGATTGCAGAGACGTTAATATTGCCGTAATCGGCGGCGGTTACTGGGGTAAAAACCTGGTGCGCAATTTTGCCGAACTGGGCGCCCTCCGGGCGGTGTGCGATACTGACCCGGAGAAGCTGGAAAAGTATACGCAGCTCTATCCCGGTATAGCCGTAACCGCGCGCTACAGCCATATCCTTGGCGATCAAGCCATTGCCGGTGTGGCCATTGCCACCCCGGCCGTGGAACATTACCGCATGGTGAAAGCGGCCCTGGAAGCCGGAAAAGATGTGCTTGTCGAAAAGCCGCTGGCCCTGACCCTGGCGCAAGGGCGCGAGCTGGCCGCCCTGGCGGCAGCGCAGGGCCGGGTTTTAATGGTCGGCCATGTGCTGGAGTACCACCCCGCCGTGCAGGAGCTTGTTGCCCTGGTGAGGCGCGGTTACCTGGGCCGGATTAACTACATCTATTCCAACCGCCTCAATCTCGGCAAATTCCGCACCGAGGAAAATATTCTCTGGAGCTTCGCCCCGCACGATATCTCGGTAATTATCCGCCTGATGGGCGATCTGCCGGTCGAAGTCATCTCCTCCGGTGGAGCTTACCTGAATCGCGAGATTGCCGATGTGACCGTTACCAATCTCACCTTTGCTGGCGGCACCAGAGGCCACATCTTTGTCAGTTGGCTGCACCCATATAAAGAGCAGAAACTGGTGGTGGTGGGCAGCGATAAGATGGCGGTCTTTGACGATCTGTCAACGGAAAAGCTGCTGGTCTATCCGCACAAGGTAAACTGGGTGGATCACTGCCCGGTGCCCTCCCGGGCCGAAGCGGAAGTAATAAAAGTGCCGTCCGAGGAGCCCCTCAAGCGGGAGTGCGCCCATTTTCTCGACTGTATTCGCAGCCGCAAAGAGCCCCTCACCGGTGCGCAGAGTGCCCTGGCCGTGTTAACGGTTCTCGACGCCTCCCAGAGATCGCTCAATGCCAATGGTAAGAAAATTATCCTTGAAAAGTGCCAGGATGAAGAGAGCGCTGCCGCCGCGGAAGTGTTTATTCATCCCAGCAGCATTGTCGAAGCGGGTGCCGTTGTCGGCGATGGGACCCGGATCTGGCATTTTTGCCACATCATGCCCGGCGCCACCATTGGGCGCAATTGCAACCTCGGCCAGAACGTGTTTGTGGCTGCCAACGTCTCCATCGGCAATAATGTCAAAATTCAAAACAACGTATCCGTTTACGAAGGGGTTACCCTGGAAGACGACGTCTTCTGTGGTCCTTCCTGCGTCTTTACCAATGTCAAGACGCCGCGCAGCGCCTACCCCAGGAATACCGCTTCCGACTATCGTAAAACACTGGTGAAAAAAGGGGCCAGCATCGGCGCCAATGCCACCATTCTGTCCGGGATCACCATCGGGGAATATGTCCTAGTCGGCGCCGGGGCCCTGGTTAGCAAAGATGTCCCGGCCCATGCGGTAGTCACCGGCAATCCGGCCCGGGTGCGCGGCTGGATCTGCAAGTGCGGCAGCGTGATTGTGCCCGCATCGGAAAGTGAGCTTAAATGTCCGGCCTGCGGCACAGATGAAAGGCCGGGCCAGGGGCTGTAGCTAAGTAGGTATCTCTATACTTGCATACGGGCTATTGCTTATTGCTCAGAAAAGGTGAACCAATGAAAATCCTGATCATTACATTTGCTTTTCCCCCTTTAAATAGGATCGCTTCCTCTAGGCCTTATTCCTGGGCCAAGTACTGGAGCAGGCTCGGTCACGAGGTGGCGGTGGTGACCAAGAAGAAAACAGCCGTTGACGGTGCTTTAAATTTTGCCTACACCAGTGATGATCTTGCAGGGGTCCGGATGATGGAGCTGCAAGCATGGCCCTTTCGCCTAAAAAAACCGGCGCCGGAAACGGCTGAGCAGGCGAAGAGGGGGAGCCGGGCTTTAACCGCTTTGCGCGATTATTTTCTGGCGCTGCAGGCCATGAAACATGCCGATTTCTGGCTGCTGCCCGCAGCCCGCAAGTTGATGCGCTTTCACCGGGCTTTTCCCTTTGAAATCGTGGTCAGTACCTTTGGTCCCCCCGGAGGGCATCTGCTGGCCTCATACTTAAAGGAAAAATTAAACCTGTTCTGGGTAGCAGACTACCGGGATCTCTGGTATGGCAATCATTTCGTTAACCGTTCATGGTTGTCAAACCGCCTTGCAGACATAATTGAAAGCAAAATCGTTTATAAGGCCGACTTGATCACAACGGTATCCAGTGGGCTGCAGGCCAGGTTGAGCGAGCGCTTTTCCTGCCCGGTTGTTAAAATTGAAAACGGCTTTGACGAGGAGAGCCTGCAGGAAGCAGGGGGGGAGAGGCAAAGCTATTTTCCCGATGACGGCAAATTCAGGATCGTCTATACGGGTTCCCTTTATCCGGGTTTTCAAGATCCTTCTCCTTTGTTTGAAGCGTTGCAACTCCTGTCCCAAAAAGGATTTCCCGTGGAGAACAAGATTGAAGTTTTGTTCTACGGCTCCAGGTTGGGAAATATTCAAAGCCTAGTCGACCGCTACGGTTTAAGCAATATCGTGAAGATGCCCGGCTTTGTCAGCCGGGAGGACTCCCTACGTATCCAAAGGAGCGCCGGCGCCCTGCTCTTCCTGGAATGGGAAGGCCCTGGGGGAGAAAGCATTATAACCGGCAAGTTGTTTGAATACCTCTTTTCCGGCAAACCCATCTTGAACGTGGGCGGCCAAACGGATCAGAGCGAATCGATCAGCCTGATCAAGAAATTTGATGCCGGCATCATCGCCGGAAAATCAGCGCCCTTTATCGCCGGGACGCTGGAGCAGATGGTCGGCAAGCCCTTCTATATGGATCAACACGAAGAGGCGCGGGAGGCGCTGCAGCAGTATAGCCGTAAGTTTCTTGCCGAAAAGATGATTAAAATCATAGGCGAACAATATGGCAACAGGGGATAGCCGTAAAAACATGCTAGCAGCTTTACCGTGCTGATTATAGGACAGTTGCCGCTGCTTTTCAAAATACCGCCGGTCATTTTAATTTAAGAAAGCCTTGAGGAAATTATGAGGAAAGATTGATGTTAAATATTTTTTTAATAAGACGCTGCAGCAGGCGTATAAACGGATGATGCGGCTTTAATTTGCCAACTATGCTGCGTGTATAAGCCAGGCATACATCTTCAGGCAATGAGGTGTTTATATACAAGTAGTAGGGAGCCGGTTTCTGCAGGTAAAATTCAAACATCCACTGCCTCACAGTTTCAATATCCTGTGGGGTAAGCTGCTTTTTGCGCGATAAAATGACTTCGGAAGGTGCATCCAGCTGGATCAGCCAAAATGGCCGCGGGATGAAGCGAAGCCATGTGCTCCAACCCTTGAGTAGCCTAT
This sequence comes from Bacillota bacterium, assembly GCA_012727685.1. Taxonomy (GTDB): domain Bacteria; phylum Bacillota; class Dethiobacteria; order DTU022; family DTU022; genus JAAYGO01. Next base: position 5,933 of record JAAYGO010000150.1, read on the forward strand.
TCGGCCGGTTAAAGAAGCGCAGATTTACCAGCAGATGATCATAGAAGTAGCGGTCCATGAGGTAGTAGCCTGCCAGCCAGGTTCGCAACCGCAGCAGCGGATAGCGAATTAAACCGGTCATCAGGGTAAAGCCGCCATAAGCGTCGTCTACCTGATTCCTGCTGGGATTGCAGCCAAGATGGCGGCGGAGACTGTTTCGCAGCAGCGGATATAAAATGCGGTAAAGCCACGATTTGCGAAATTGCATTTTAAAGCGGAAGTAACGGAACTTTCCCGGTAAAACAGCCTTCATTCCCTCGATCAGCGTTGTCTTGCCAACCCCGTCCGGCCCCACGAGAGGGATCAATTTTCTCCTATTGATCTTATCCATCCGCTTGCGGTGCCAGTTTTCAATGCAGGATTCTCGTTTTTCGCGCCACCAGGCCCGCATATCCCGCTTGTTTCGCAAGATCCCCATATCAAGTAGCAGCGAGTTGGCGGAAGCCGCAGCAGCAGTTAACTCCTGCCGGCTGTTCAAGGCGGTGTAGAGCTTCAGCACCTCTAGATCGCCAGTTTTTTGCATTAATTCGGCATAGTAATTCAACCGCCAGGCAACTTCAGCTGATTCGAGGCTTTTGTTTTTAGTGTAGAGGTGAGAAAGGTAGCATAGCGCTTCTACCCTTGAAGTAAGGCGATAACCTTTATCCCCGGAATGGATATGAGAATAAAGGTCTTCCCAAAAAATCCTGTTCAGGGTGCGATGGGCGGGATCCTTGACTTCGATATGGCTCCACAGCTCAAGCCTAATCGATGCTTTCAGCCCTGGATCGTATAAGTATACGGAGAGCTTCTGCAGCTTAGTCTGTTTGATTTGAAAAGCAAGGTCCCGCTCCGACATGATTCGAAGAACCATGCGCAGGAATTGATGCCGCAGTTTTGGATCAAGGATAAAGTCATAGTCGCCAGTGTAGGCAGCATCACAAGTTACCGGGCGCTCTCTTAAGAGCACTAATGGCAGCCCTTCCTGATGGCATTCAGTGAGCAGCTGCTTAAAAGCAGCCAGGGCCTGTTACCTGGATTCGTTGTCAGATCCATTTTACCATTTCCCCTCATGTTAGCCGCTAATTTGCTGGTTTGGCAAATAACTATTGGAAGAGTTTATATTAATAAATTAAGCCCAGTTTTTCCAATTTTAAGCGGCTTTGATCAGTGAAAAAAGCTTCGAAAACTCGGTAAGCGGCTTTTTTGTCGTAAATGCCCCTTCGAACCACAGGCCAGTGATCCAAATTTTTTATATCAACGACGGGTGGAGAAGCTAAAAAATGGTGTTCGAATATAACCGGGATTTCCTCCCAGCCCAAAGTTGCAAGGGCAGCCACTCTATGCTGACCGCCGGTAATGACGAACCTGCAGTCGTTGCCGGATTTCAGGATGACAATGCGTATATATCCATGCTGCAAGGAACCGTCAGAGTATTCATCGGGGTTGAATCCGTGATTCTTAATGCTTTCATAGGTCTCAATCGTCCGCCTGAAATGCGTCCTGCCGCTGTCTGTCTTTGCCCATTTACCGCTGTAATAAAAATCAATATTGCTGTCGCTGCTCCACGGCATCGGCACTATGGGCACCCTGAATACGCTAAAACCGTGGGTAAAAGAAATCTGAGCAGTCCGGCAATCGCGATCAAAGGTTTCGCCATAAAGAGCTTCCTGAAGATTATTCGGCTTGTATTTTTCCGAAAATTTGCTTACGATTGAATCCTCGTAAGTCAGGGAGGGGTTTTTTTCATATTCCCGCAACAGCGCCGTCAACGGATGAAAAGAAGAGCTATTATAGCCGAAAGCGTAGCCATTATAGCACCGGTTAATGGGAACATAAAATTGATAAGACTTATAATTGATTACCCGGATCTTCCTGTTTACAAGTTCATAACCGGTTAGCTTAACCAGTATTTTGTTTAAGGGCTTGCTTGCCTTCTTGAGTAAATGACGCATATGACCTCACCTGAGGCTTTTTCAGCTGCTTTTTCTTTCAGTGTATCCTGCCAGACAAACAGCGGCTGTTTGGGAAAACAAAGCGCAGATCCAATAATCCTGTCATGCTTTAAAGCGCAATAAGACATCTTTGATATATTGGCCATGCCTGGAAAAATCGTAGATCGATTTAAATAAATCTTTGCCGGCCTCAGCTATTTTCTGGCGCTCCTGTTCATTGGCCAGATAGTATTGAACTTTTTCCTTGAGTTCATCTTTGTCTTTAAAGCTAACGTAATGCACATTTTCTTCGGGTGCAGTTCCGGGAAGCTGAATCTCGCGGATCGATGATGTGGACAGCATAAAAGCACCGAGGCACCAGAGGTCAAGGTGCCGGAAGGTAAACTGGCCTTTGCCATCCAGCGCCAGGTTAATTCTTGATTGGACAGTCACCTGTATATACTGGGACCTCCGCAGCCTGGGGTGCCTGGGTCCATCCCATTCAATCGCCTTGCCGGTATAGCGGTCGTACAATCCGCCGTAAAAACCATTTGAGAACTGCGACAGCTCCGCCAGCACGGAACGCCGGATCGGGTTGTTGTCTGTTCCGATAAAAGACACATCATGGATATACTCACGGCCGCCTGAAAGCACCGGATCGCGGCGGGTTACGGCATGATTAAAGCGCGAGAGATGGGCGCGCACTAAGGGGCAGGAGAGCATGGTGACATGGAGTTTGCGGTGCGTGGCAGGGCTGATCTTGTAACGATCAAGGTCCTTCAGGAGCTCTCTTTTAAAAATGACATCGAAATAATCAAGTAAACGCTCATCCGGTAAAATATCGGCATTGGCGGAGCTATCAAGGATGGCTTTACCGCATTTATTTAATGTTTTCAGCCAGGATAGCTCCTGCAGGCCCACGGGCTTTCCTTTGGGGAAGAATTTTGAATTTAAAATGATCCAATCGTATGTTTTATCTATGGACGGTATCATTTTGCACAGCTCTTCATAGTCAACGGCATGAA
>JAAYGO010000067.1 GCA_012727685.1 Bacillota bacterium
ACTTAAACTCAAAGCGTAAACTGATATAGAGGATCATGGCCGCCGTGGCGACAGCGAGGGCCAGCAAGGCCTGGCGGGTCAGCTCGCCGCTGACTACGCCGCCAACGCTCTCCACCCGCGAGTTTTCAGGATTAAGACCTGGCCAGCGCGACTTAAAGGCGTTCATGATTTCTTCCTGGCGCTGGTCATCGACAAAGGCTGTTTTGATCACCACGCCATGATCGCCCCCGGCTTCCCCCTGCTCACCCCGGACTTCCTGGAGCGACGCCCCCTCCAGCTCCGGGAACGGCGCCATGACTTCTTTAACCTCGGCTAGAGTAAAATCCTCGCCCAGGCTCAGGTGAAAAACGGTACCCCCGGCAAAATCAATTCCCAGGTTTAAGCCGTTCACGGCGAGGGAGATAATCCCGGCCGCCAGCAGCAGCGCGGAAAAAAGATAGGCGATGCGGCGAAATCTAACGAAACTGAACATCTATATTTTCACCCCCACGTAGGCTCCGCTGCGCACAATCCCGGCACGATAAGCCAGGCGCAGCAGGAAACGGGTTAGATAGATGGCTGTGATCATGCTGCTGACAATGCCGATAAACAGAGTGACCGCAAAACCGCGCACCGGGCCGCTGGCCAGGGCGAACAATACGATGGTGGCGATGATCGTCGTCACGTTTGAGTCGAGGATGGTGGTAAAAGCCCGGTTAAACCCGTTCTCCATGGCCGTGCGCACGGTTCTCCCGGCGCGAAGCTCGTCCTTGATCCGCTCGAAGATAATCACGTTGGCGTCAACGGCCATGCCAATGGAGAGGATCAACCCGGCGATACCGGGGAGGGTCAGCGTGGTCGGCAGGAGCATCAGGGCGCCGGTTACCAGGGTCAGGTAAAAGACCAGGGCTATCCCGGCGATGAAGCCAGCGAAACGGTAATAGAGCAGCATAAAAAGGAATACCGCGGCCAGCCCCACTGCTGCGGCATAGACACTGATGGCCTCGGTCCGCTGTCCCAGCGTCGGGCCGATCAGGCGCGACTCCATGGTTTTCAGTTCCACCGGCAGCGAGCCGCTGCGCAGGAGCAGCGCCAGGTCGGCGGCTTCTTCGTAGGTGAAGTTGCCGGTAATAATCGCCTCGCCGTTGGTGATCACGCTGTTCACGATAGGTGAAGAGATGACCTCGCCGTCGAGGACGATCGAAATGGGCTGTTTCAAAAATTCGCCGGTGGCTTTACCGAATTTCCTGGTCCCCTCCTCGTCGAATTTAATCGATACATAGGGTTTTGGATCAACATAGACATTTTGCTCCACCATGGCCTTGGTCAGGTGGGCTCCGGTCACGATCTCTTTCCCATCGGGGCCCACAAAACTCAAACGGGCTGTCCGGCCGATAATCTCCCGTGCCCGTTCCGCATCCTGCACGGCGGGCAGTTCGATCCGGATCCGGTTTTCACCCTGGGGGGCAATTACCGGTTCGGCTACCCCCAGTTCATCCACGCGCATCCTGATGACCGCAATGGCGCGCTGGATGGCATCCGCATCCACTTCTTCGTCTCCAGCCTCAACCGCCTCCAGGAGCACGTAGAGACCGCCGGCAATGTCCAGGCCCCGTTTAATCCGGCTTTTAGCATGGTATACCGTAAAACAAGCTGAAGCGATCAGGGCTAAACTGATGAAAACAAATAAGAGCAGCATGAGCGGTTTAATTCTCCGGCCCACATGCACCCCACCTTCCTCAAAGATTATAACAACTGGGTATCATTTATTACTAGGGTGAAACGGGCACCCAGGTATGATGCCGCGCGGCGGCAGAGGACCATCCGATTGAGAAAAATCTCGAAATACTCCATCACCCGGCAGATAGAGGTGTCGATTTGCAGTGACAGGGTTACGGTTTTCGTCTTTCCATCGATCTTCAGTTTTGATTCCCTTACCGCATAGTTCACCCGGTCGTGGCTGTCAAAAGTGGCGAAATCTGGATTGCGCACCCTGCTGCGGTGCACGTCTGCCTTATCGGCCAGGATCAGCGCCGCCGCCAGGCGATTGACGACCTGCCCCTTCTTCTCATCATGGTTGCCAATGGCCGCGGCGATATCGGCGATCTCTTCCAGGGGTGCTCCCAGTTCCTGGAGAATCTGCATGGCGATGATCGCGCCGGCCGTATCATGTTCCCGCCTGCCCATGATATTTCCAATATCGTGCAGATATCCGGCTATGGCGGCCTTCTCCGCCTCCTCCGCCGATCCGTCCAGTTCAAGCAGCAGCTCCCGCGCCGTCCTGGCAACCAGCGAGCAGTGCCTGAAACCGTGTTCCGTAAAACCGAGGGCGCCGAGGGTGTCATTGGCCTTTTGAATCAGCACCTTAACCTTCGGGTGCCCCTTTACTATTTCCAGGGTCAATCTTTCCATGGACAACCACCTAGATTTTTTTCCACCGATCATTTTATCATATTTTGCACGATCGCGATCTGTTTTAAAAAAAATGCAGACAAATTCAAGACGAGGTGAAAAGGCTTTGTGCGCTGCCAACTTTTCTTCCTACATCTACAATGATCGTCCCGCCAGGTAATCCCCGATTAACTTTTCCAGCAGCGTGCGGTCCGCTACTGGCTGAAATACAGCCTGTCCCACCGCCGAAGGGAGGACAAAAATGAGTTCGCCGCCGCGGCGCTTCTTATCGAGATTTAGTTTTTCCAGGACGGCAGCGGCGGTCATACCGGCGGGCGGCTGCTTCAAGCCCAATCGCCGGGGCAGCTCCGCCAGGCGATCCGCTGCCGCCGCCTCGAGGATGCCGAGGAGGCGCGCCAGGTGCACGGCCAGCAGCGCCCCTATGTTCACCGCTTCACCGTGCAGGTAGTAGCCAAATCCAGCCGCCGCTTCCAGGGCATGGCCGATGGTATGGCCGAAATTGAGAATGCGGCGGTAGCCGCTTTCCCGCTCATCCAGCTCTACGACTGCAGCCTTGATCTCAATGGAGCGCCGTATCGCCGCCGCCAGGATCGCCTCGTCCCGGGCCATGGCCCGCTCCAGGTTCTGCTCCAGCCAGGCAAAAAAAAGGGCATCATTCACCATCCCGTACTTTACCACCTCGGCCAGGCCGTTTTTCAGTTGCCTCAGCGGCAATGTGGCCAGGACGGCCGGGTCGGCGATCACCAGGTGAGGCTGGTGGAAAGAGCCAATCAGGTTCTTGCCCCGGGGATGGTTCACCGCCACCTTGCCGCCGACGCTGCTGTCCACCTGGGCCAGGAGAGTGGTCGGGATCATCACCAGGGGCACACCGCGCAAATAGGTGGCGGCCGCGAAGCCGGCCAGGTCGCCGGTCACGCCACCTCCCAAGGCGATGATCGGGGAGCCGCGGTCGAGGCCTGCCTCGATGGCGGCCTCGTAGAGCCGCGCTGCTCCGGCCAGGCTCTTGGCGCGCTCGCCGGGCCGGATTAAAGCCACAGCCGGCTGCCACCCGCCAGCCACGAGGGAGCAGAGGCAGCGCTCCCCGTAAAGGGAATAGACCCTCGTATCGCTGACCAGCAGGGCTTTCCCCGGTGGAATGACTGCGCCGAGGGCGGCGCCTGCCCGGTCAAGGCTTCCCGCTGCGGTTAGGACCCGGTAAGAGCGCCCCGGCAATTTTATCTCAATTTCATGTTCGGACATAGTCCATATCTCCTCTACTAGCGGTCGGAAGTCAGAGGCCGGAGAAAAGCTTCTTAATAAGTTAATCAGGAATTTGTACAAAAACTTGTACGAAATTTTTGTTCGATTCGTTTTAGCCCTGCCTTAACATGCGCTTTACCCGCTCCATGTAATAGTGGTAAGCCGCCTCCACCTCGTCCATGGTGTCTCCGCCAAATTTCTCCAGGAAGGCTATGGCCAATTCCCAGGCCACAACAGCTTCCCCCACCACCGCAGCCGGCGGGACGGCGCAGACGTCGGAGCGCTCCACCGCGCCGGAGACCGCTTCCCCGGTGGCCAGATCGACACTGGGCAGCGGCCGTGCCAGGGTGGGGATCGGTTTCATGGCCGCCCGCATGATCAAAGGCTGGCCGTTGGTGATGCCTCCTTCCAGGCCGCCAGCCTGGTTGGAGGGGCGTTTGATGCCGCTATCCCCGGCGACTATGATCGGATCGTGCAGCGCGGAGCCCCGTGCCGCGGCGCCGCTGAAGCCGGCCCCGATTTCCACCCCTTTTATCCCCTGAATGCTCATTACCGCTGCTGCCAGCCTTCCATCGAGGCGCCTCTCCCAGTGGACATGGCTGCCCAGCCCCGGCGGCAGCCCGACCACAATGACCTCAAAAATTCCGCCCAGGGTATCCCCCTCCCGCCGCGCGCGCTCCACCGCCGCAAGCATGGCCGCCTCCGCCGCAGGGCAGGCACAGCGCACCGGCGATGCCTCGACAAGTACCGCTTTTTCCTTTAACGTTTCAGGGTCATAATCATCATCGCCCTGTTCCACCGCCGCCGGGCCGATGGCGCGAACCCTGCTGTAAAAAGAGACTCCAAAGCGCTCCAGGATCATGCGCCCCACGGTGCCGATGGCAGTGCGCATGGCCGTTTCCCTGGCGCTGGCACGCTCCAGCACCGCCCTCAGGTCGCAGTGGTTATACTTTAACGCCCCGGCCAGGTCCGCATGGCCCGGGCGGGGCGCAGTCACTGCTTCCAGTTCCGGCGGGCGCTCACCTTCCGGCGCCATGGCCTGCCGCCAGTTTTCCCAGTCGCGGTTCCGAATGGCCAGGGTCAAGGGGCTGCCCAGGGTGCGGCCAAAGCGCAGCCCGGATAAAAACTCGACCTGATCATTTTCAATGGCCATCCGCCCGCCCCGGCCGTAGCCATGCTGGCGGCGGGCTAACTGGCGGTTGATGGCCTCCGCAGACAGTTCCAGGCCCGCGGGCAAACCTTCGATTATCCCGATCAGGGCGGACCCGTGTGATTCACCGCCGGACAGAAAGCGCATGGTAAACCCTCCCAGGTGAAAGAATTATTGAAAACCGGCTACCAGCCGTGCCGCGTAGGCGATCCATGCCGCCGCCGGGGTAAACAGCGCCTGGGCGAGGAGAGTGCCCACCACTTTTCCACACACCAGGTAGACCACCGCTGATTGCACCTGGCGCAGCGGCCGCTTCCCCTGCATGGCATCATCGGTGATCATGGCCATGGTTGGGTCTACGAAGATCATCAATAATACGGCGCCGAGCCCGTTGACCACCCCGGCCAGGTTGCTGGTGGTCGTCCTCAGCTCCGGGACCAGCGAACCGGCATAAATAGAAGCCAGGGAGCCGACCGTGTAAATGGCCACAACCAGAATATTGACCAGGACAAAGGCCCGGGGCAGACCCTGCAGCGAAGCCCGCCGCACGCGGGAGTAGTCCACCCTGACCCGGCGGGGACGGAGCCACGCCTTGCGATTCTCAACCAGGCTGAAGAAGAGCCGCGGCACCGACCCTACGGCGGCAAAGTGGTTAATTAGCCGGGAAAAGGCGCCCACGAATAAAGGGATCAGGAAGGCGCCGCAGACGCTGCCCAGGGTCATCGCCAGGATGACCAGGCGGAACGGGCCTTCAAGCAGATGGACAGTGTTGTTTTCAATAGCCCGGTCCACCATGCTGCCCAGGAGCGGAAACACGATCAGCATCGAAAGGCGGGCCACCTGGGCGATCAGGTTGAACAGGGAAAAGGAAACCGCCAGTTTTTGGGTCCGGACGGCGGCAATACGCACTGAATAAGCCACCGTCTCAATGGCAGCGATGAGCACCATCAAACCGGCGGCCAGGGAAAGGGTCATGATTCAACTCCCCGATGCTAAGCTTAATGTATGATCAGGCTGCAGGAGGCAATAGCCCTCAAGGCAGCGGCACCGTAGAGCGACGCCGCCCGGAGAAGAGAGCCACTTCCCGGTAACCGGCATCCCGCAGCAGCGCCCTCGCTTCGGGGAAAAAGCGGCCCACCTGTTCCGGGGCATGGGCGTCGGAACCCAAGGTCACCGCCACCCCCTGCTCAGAGCAGAGCTCCAGGAGCCGGCGCCGCGGGTAAAACTCGCCGGCCGGCGCCTCCTTTCCGGCTGTGTTCAACTCCAGGCAAATTCCCGTTTCTTTTAATACTGCCGCGGTCTTTTGCCAGTACGGTTCCAGGTCTTCTTCCGGGAAGAAACCGAATTTTTTAATCACATCAACGTGACCGATAATATCAAAAAGGCCGCTCCGGCAAGCCTCCGCCACCAGATCAAAGTAGCGGCGGTAAAGGGCTCCCAGGTCCCTCGTTTTATACCCCGCCGTTTGCGCCGGGTGGGTAAAATCCCAGCCGTCAATAAAGTGAATGGAGCCAATAACGTAGTCAAAAGGATAGCGGGAAAGAATATCCCGCAACTCCTCTTCCTTCCCGGGCAGGTAGTCCACCTCGATGCCCAGCTTCACCACAAGCTGCTGCTGCGAGCGGGCCAGCCGCCTGACCGCCTCCACGTAGCAGTCAAGCTCTTCAGCCTCCATGGTCACCTTGGCCGGCGGATCGAATCCGAGCAGCCTTAAGGGGAAATGATCGGCAAAGCCGATCTCGCGCAAGCCCTTGCGCGCCGCTGCCGCCGCGTAATCCGCCATCTCGCCGGCGGCGTGCCCGCAGAGGGCGGTATGAATATGATAATCAATCAAATCTTTCACCACTGCCCTGCCCGCCAAAGCCGGCGATGGTATTATAAAAGCAGGAATAGCGGCCGGTATGGCAGGCCACGCCCTTGCCGTGCACGCGCACCTTGATTAAAAGGGTATCCACATCGCAATCGGTATAAAGCTCCACCGGCTCGAAGAAATTGCCGGAACTCTCCCCTTTGACCCAGTAGACCTTGCGGCTGCGGCTCCAAAAGCAAACCTTGCCGCCCTCGATGGTCCGCCGCAGCGACTCCCGGTTCATGTAACCGACCATCAGCACCGCACCGGTGCGGGCATCCTGGATCACCGCCGGGATCAACCCGTCACTGTTATATTTCAGCTCTTCCGGTTTAACGGCGCGTGGCTCTTCGGTATAATTGGCTCCCGCCGCCGTGCTATTAACATCATTGCTTTGCATATACTTAACGCCCCCATTAATTAAATCACTAGTATTACTAGTGTTTCAGAAAGACGGCTATGCCTCCATAAACTATGTCTCTTGTCACTGAGAGATGAAGCAACATTATTTAATTTAGCTTAACAGCTCCATGGCTTCCTTGAGGGTGAGGCGGTTGCTATACAGGGCCTGTCCGATGATCACGCCCCGCACCCGGCCGGCGTAAGCCTTTAAGGCCAGCAGATCTTCCTGCGAGGAGATGCCGCCGGACATGATCACCTGTAAACTGGTCGCCGCTAAGAGTTGCTCCAGCCCTGCCAGGTCCGGACCGTGCAGCGTGCCGTCCCGGGAGATGTCGGTATAGATAATCTCTTTTACGCCCATCGCTTCAAGGCGGCGCGCCAGCTCCATCGCTTGCAGGGCCGACTCCTCAACCCAGCCCTTTACCGCAACCCGCCCGCCGCGGGCGTCAATGCCAACCACGATCCGCTCGCCAAATTCCGCCACCAGACCTTCCGTAAGCCCGGGCTGCTCCACCGCCACCGTCCCCAGGATGACCCGGGAAGCGCCAGCAGCCAGGGTTCTCACCACGTCATCCCTGGAACGGATGCCGCCGCCCACCTGGAATGGGATCTGCAAGACCCTTCCGATGGCGGCGATGGCGGCGCCGTTTCCGGAACGGCCGCGGAAGGCCCCGTCCAGGTCCACCACGTGAAGCATTTTCGCCCCCAGGCTTTCCCACCGGGAGGCCACTGCCACCGGGTCATCGCCATAGACCGTTTCGCGCTCCAGCTGGCCCTGGTAGAGACGCACACAGCGTCCGCCGCGCAGGTCCACCGCCGGGATCACCTGCATCTTCCGATCACTCCAGTACCCCTTTCGTTGAGAGAACGCCGTCATATCCGCCCCGTTTGGAGGCGGCCTCGCTCAGTGCCCGCGCCGCTGCCTTAAAAGAAGCTTCCACCAGGTGATGCTTATTCCGGCCGTGCTCCATTTTAAGATGTAAATTTAGACGTCCTTCATTCACAAAGGCCTGCCAGAACTCTAAGAACAGCTCCGGATCCAGGGTGCCCACCGGTCCCGGCGGCAGGGGCATGGCGTAATGCAGGAAGGGGCGCCCGGACAGGTCCACGGCGGCCATGACCAGGGCGTCGTCCATGGGCACGGCGCTAAAGCCGTAGCGTTTAATCCCCGCCTTGTCGCCCAGCGCTTCATGAAAAGCGCGGCCGAGGCAGAGCCCGATATCCTCCACGAGATGGTGCGGCTCCACCGCCAGGTCACCCTTCGCCTCCAGGGTCAGATCAAAAAAACCATGCCGGCACCACAGGGTGAGCATGTGATCCAGAAAGGCAACCCCGCTTTGCAGAGCCGCCCGGCCGCTGCCGTCCAGGTTAAGCTCCAGGCTTACCGCCGTCTCCAGGGTTGTCCGCTCCACTTTGGCTTTCCGCGCCATTTTCATCCCCCCTGATTGTCACCGCCCTGGCGTGGCCGGCAAGGCTTTCGGCTTCAGCCAGGATTTCGATGGAGGGCGCCGCCTCCCGCAGCGCCTCCGCGGTATAGCTTAGCACATGTGATATTTTCATGTAATCGGCCACCCCGAGCGGTGAAGCGTAGCGCGCAGCTCCGCCTGTCGGCAAGACATGATTGGAGCCCGCCCAGTAATCGCCCAGCGATTCGGGTGTATAGGGGCCGATAAAGATGGCACCGGCGTTTTCGATGCAATCGAGATAGCGCCAGGCATCGGCCAGGTGCAGCTCCAGGTGCTCCGGGGCGATCCGGTTGACCACGGGCCAGGCCTCCGCCAGGGTATCGACGAGGATCACTGCTCCCTGCTCTTTTAAGGCGCGGGCTGCAATTTCCCGCCTAGGCAGTCCGTCAAGCTGCCGCCTGAGCTCCGTTTTTACCGCTTCGGCCAGGCGGCGGGAGCAGGTAACCAGAAGCGGCCGTGCCAGGGGATCGTGTTCGGCCTGGGCCAACAGATCGGCGGCTATAAAAGCCGGCTTGGCCCCGTCGTCGGCAACAATTAAGACTTCGCTGGGGCCGGCCAGGGCATCGATCCCCACCTGCCCGAAAAGCTGCTGCTTGGCCAGGGTGACGTAAAGGTTGCCCGGACCGACGATCTTCTGCACCGCCGGCACGCTCTCCGTACCAAAAGCAAGGGCGGCGATAGCCTGCGCGCCGCCGATTTTGTAGACCCCCGTCGCCCCCGCAATCCGGGCGGCCAGCAAAGTCAGCGCATTGACCTTCCCCTCCGGCCCCGGCGGAGTGGCCACAATGATCTGCTCAACGCCCGCCACCCGGGCGGGCACCACCGTCATCAGCACCGAAGAGGGGTAGGCGGCCCGTCCTCCCGGCACATAGGCGCCCACCGATCGAAGCGGTTTCACCCGCTGGCCGATTATGTAACCGGGTCCCGCCTCCCACCAGGAGCTTGCCAACTGCCGGCGGTGGAAACGTTCAATATTATCCCGGGCCTGCCCTAGCGCATTCTTCAACTCCGCGGGCACTGCCGCTTCCGCCGCGGCGAATTCTGCTTCGGTCACCAGAAAGCTCTCCAGGGAAACCCCGTCATAGCGCTGCGCAAATTCCCGCAAGGCGGCATCGCCCCGGCGGCGCACCGCGTCAATGATCAGGCGCACCTGTTCGCGCTCCGCCTCATACCCGGCGAGGGGCGAAAGTTTTACTGTCTCAAAATATTGCTCGGCATTGTATACAGGAAGGGGCATCGTCTACTCCCGCTCCGGAAAAGCCAATAGGCGCACCGGTAATCATGTTGACTAGCATTTTATCACGCCCTTTGCGCAGATGTCAATTTTATCCGGAATGCAGGGCAACGGCTCGGAACCGGAACCCCCCACATTACTTGGGACCGCCCTTGGCAAGCAAGAGAGCAAAAACATATTTACATGATTCGATTTGGCGTGTATAATAGTCATATCGATGTTTCTAGATTTGAGGTGCCGAGTTGGAAGACTATTTAAAGTACGCTAGAATATTCAAGGCGCTGGGGGAACCTAAAAGGGCCATGATCGTGGATATGCTCTCCTGCGGGGAACTTTGCGCATGCATGATTTTAGAGAAATTTGAGATGTCTCAATCGACGCTTTCTCACCACATGAAGCTCCTGTGCGAATGCGGGCTGGTCAAGGCCAGGGAACAGGGCAAATGGACCTATTACTCGCTGGACATGGATACTATCAACAGTACAAGGCAATTCTTGTGTAACATCACCTCTGATAAAGAAAATTGCATCTGCAAAGAAGATGCGGACCGTGGTAAAGGATGCGATGAATGCGATGAAAACGATGAAAATGATTGATGATCAGTCCTGCTGCTGTCCTGCTGATAATTGTTGCAGCACGCAGTCCATCACGCCGTATGACAAAAATGATGAATGGATAACGGGTGAAATATTCACTCCGAGAGGCCGCGTGCCTGTGGTTTCAACAAATCTCCGCTTCAAAGACAGGCTCGGAGCGTGGAAAGTGCGCTGGGGTATCGGCAGGATGAATTACAAAATCAGGCCGGGACTCTATGCTGTAGGCAAGCCCGGCCGCGCCTCCCCGGTGCTGGTCAGCGCAAACTATAAGCTTACTTTTGATCTCTTGAGGAAAGAGTTGTCGGGCCTGGACTGCTGGATCTTGATCCTCGATACAAAGGGCATCAATGTCTGGTGTGCCGCAGGCAAAGGCACCTTCGGAACCGCTGAACTGGTGGGCCGCATATCGAAAACCGGGCTGTCCGGGATCGTATCGCACAGGAAATTGGTGCTGCCGCAGCTGGGTGCGACCGGTGTGAGCGCCTACGAAGTGACCAGGCAAACCGGTTTTTCTATAGTCTACGGACCGGTGAGAGCAAAGGATCTAAAGGCCTTTCTCGCTTCAGGCTTCAAAGCTACCGAAGAAATGCGCACCGTGCAATTTACGATCTGGGACAGACTGGTTCTCACTCCGGTGGAGCTGGTGGCTGCCGCAAAGTCTTCACTTTTCGTTTTTGGAGTCTTGTTTCTCATAAACCTGTTTGCTGCAAGGCCTTTCGGGCTCTCAGATTTTATTGCCTATACGGGTGCCGTGCTAACAGGAACGGTCATCACGCCCCTGCTTCTTCCCCTGATCCCCGGCAAGGCCTTCTCCTGGAAGGGCTGGCTGCTGGGGCTGTTATGGACGCTGGGATTTATCTGGCATCGCGGCTGGCTTGTTTCCGGATTCTTGCCTCTTGCCATAGGCTATTTGCTG
>JAAYGO010000276.1 GCA_012727685.1 Bacillota bacterium
CCACCATGACCCCTGCTTTCAGGAATCTATGAATGAGCGATATCACCCGTCCATCTTTAATCGTTTCCGACAGTATCTGGATGAGTTTACTCTGGTTAACCGTGTCGAAATATTTTTCAAAGTCCATATCCACCACATATTTGTACCCTTCTGTGATGTTCATCTGGCATCTTGGGGCTTCAGTTTGTTATGCAACCTTACCCAGTCCACTCATGCCTGATGTGGTTCCTGTTCGTCAGGCCAGAAGTTTGCCTTAAGGCTTCCTTCAGATTCCACCTCGCGGTGGACACCCTTGCCATTGGCTATGTGCTTGGCACTATCAACCCGCACTCGGGACTTCCACCCGTTAGACTGCGCCCATGCTGGGCGCACATAGAAGGGGGCCGAAACTGAAACGGTCCCGGCCCCTTTAAAAAGGATGCAATTAAGAATTTGTCAGGATTCTAACGGCTCTTCCCGCCGGACAATTTTTACGCCACGTCGCGCCAACTCCTCCAGGAAGCGATGCGGATTTACTGCTCCTTCCGCTTCAGGTCCATATACTCCCAGACGTTCAATCTCACCCTTAGCCATCAGATACGCGCCGATACTTAAGGGAATACCGGTCAAGCGATTCATGTGATCAACGACCCCATAGCTTACTTTTACTGCCTTTCCTCCACGCCTACCGGTGATCTCAACCCTGAGACCGGAGAGGCATCGTTGCTGATCTACAGGAAACAGGGACAGCAGCCGCTTTAAAAGTTTACCCAGTCTCATCTTTTTCCTGGCGCTGTTGGTCAGATGAAGCGCTGCCACCAATTTGGCCAGGCCATTTAAATAGTTTTCCACCAGCCCGCCCTTCAAGAGCACTTCCCTGACTCCGGGCAGATAACGGGGAAGGGTAACCGGCTCCGGATGACCGAGGTGATAAGTATTGATCTTTCCTAACGGAGGCAAAAATTCAACGGCTTCTTCACCCGAACCGGCCTTAACCTCACAAAAGCTGCCGTTTTGGAAAGAAGTTGCAGTCCCGGTAAAGATATGGAGCGTATGTAGGATTACGGCAAGCCCCTTCGCGTCTCCGGCGCTTCCAGCCCAATAAACCCGTATTGATTTTACTTCCGACAATTCATCGTAACCTTTGCGCGCCAAAATATTGCTTAAACCCGGTGTCCAGCCCAATCCCGTCAATATTTTACAGCCCTTCTGCCTGGCCAGATCATCCAATTCAAGGACAGAGGCTGTGGCATCGTGGTCATCGCAAATACTGACATAACTAAGGCCTGCTTCAAGGACAGCTTCTACCAACGGTCTTTCAAAACGATAAAAGGGACCCAGGGCGCTGGCCACAACCGTATGACCTTGCATCACCTTGAAAAGGTCTGCACGGTCTGTAGCATCCACCTTAGACACGGCTACCCGCTCGCTACGCAAAGTGCATGCCAACCTTTCCGCCGCCTCCAGATTACGGCCGGCAATCGTGACCGCTTCCACATCGGTATTCTTGATTAGATCCCGTACCGCTTCCGACCCCATATCACCAGCCCCGCCTAAAACTAAAACTCTCATAAAATCTATGTAAGGACCACTTCCTTACCATTTCCCTCCTCCCACAACAGTTTACATTTTTACATTGCCCGGTAAGACTAGAGTTACGCTCCTGGACAACTGGCGCTAACAACTCCCCAGAGAGCCCTGCAGGCAAATCAAGACCCATATCTTCACCCTCGACTTAAATTTCGCCGCAGGAGCTGTTCCAAATTGGGAAGACTTACTAACGGCAAAACAAAAAAGCTTTTTGTTTCAAAAGCTTTTTAGGTAAATGTTAACATCTACCTGTTGCCAGGCAGATTACGGGTACTGTCTATTACGCTGGTAAATAATACGCAACCCTTCCAGGGTCAGTAACGGGTTAATCTCGTCAATAGATTCTGATTCCCGGGCAATCAGGGAGGCAAAACCCCCGGTTGCGATTACTTTGGGTGTTACAGCCAGCTCGCGGGACATGCGCTTTACAATACCGTCCACCTGGCCGACAAAACCATAAAAAATACCGGATTGAATACTGGAGATGGTGTCTTTGCCGATTACGCGCCGCGGTTTGACCATCTCCACCCGGGGCAGCTTGGAAGCCTTTTCAAAAAGGGCTTCCATGCTGATGCCGATACCGGGGGCGATCGCTCCACCGAGATATTCTCCCTGTGCAGAGACTGCACAAAAGGTGGTTGCGGTCCCAAAATCTACAATAATTAGCGGCCCTCCATAGAGGGTGTAACCGGCAACGGCATTCACGATCCGGTCGGCTCCTACTTCACGGGGATTGTCCATCATGATATTTAAGCCTGTTTTAATCCCCGGACCAACAACCAGGGGTTCCAGGGAAAAATACTTGCAGGCCATTTTCTCCAGGGAATACATCAGCGGCGGAACCACCGATGAAATGGCGATGGCCGACACCTCCTGCCAGTCGATGCCGCCATGCTGCAATAAGTTTTTAATGACCATGCCGAGCTCATCTTCGGTTTGTTCCCGGTGCGTGGCAACACGCCAGCAAGCCTTTACCTTTTCGCCGGTGAAGATCCCGAACATGATGTTGGTATTGCCGACATCAATGGCCAGCAGCATTTATTTACCCCTCCATTCAACATTACTAATATAGCAGACGGCTGTTATTTTGAAAAGAGCAAAACCGATGATCATTATTCCAGTTATTCTTTGGAATTTTCTATCAGCAGGATTAGGATAGCTACCGTCGAAGTCTATTCTTTACATAAATGCAGCTTTACGTTTAGGTCTTCAAGGGGGTACTGATTTGTTTTTTAAAGGGATTATAAAAACCAACTACTTTGTTGCACTGCTGATTTTGCTGGGAATAATCATCGTTTTAATCGTCACAGCCTTTGGCCTGACAACTACGCTGCCCGGCCCCCTTGGAGTAGCCCCATTCCAGTTGGAAGTAAAGGAAATCTATGAATTTGAGCCCTGGACATTTGCTGTGGATGAATTGGTTGTTACCTTCCCTGAAGGGGGCATCATCGTCCCCGGCTACAAAGATGAAAAACAGGAAGCGGTTTTGCTGATCGGCGAAGGCCGATACCAGGCTCCGAAAGGGGTTGCCATGCCGAGAAGGGCAAAAGGGCTCTATTTGATGATCAACCAGGAGCTCTTTGAAGAGAAACGGGGCGATACGATTTTCGTTCCGGTAGAAGACTGGAAGATCAGGAATGAGGCACTGCAGCTTTTCTCCGAACAGCCGGGGCTTCCTGTCATCTGGCGCAGCGGGATCCCCCTTGTATTTATACCCCACGGCCAATCAGCATACTATTATTTTCTTGACGCTTCTGGAAAACCGTCCATGCCGCCGGTTTCTTTGACCACCCCCTGGGGCATTTATGGAACCGCCCTGGTCTATGCCTTAATGATCCTGATTGCCATCCTCACGATGCTTGTTTTTTCCCTCGATTATAAACCCTCCCGTTACTGGCTTTCCATGCACAGCTCCCGGCCGGGCTTGATCTCTACTGCCGCCGCCCTCGGAGCAGCTCTGCTGGCGCTGGGCTCAGAACTGCTTCCGGTATTGAAAGGCTGGCCGGACTATTCCATTGTTGCCGGTTACGGACTGGCCGTGCTTGTTCTGCTCATCCTGGCCTGGAGTAAACGGATTGATTTTTTGAATTTTGGGATCCGGCTGACCACAGTTAAAAACGGCTATCTATCAGCCTTTGCAGCCATAGCGATCTTGATCCTTTTAACACGCGGCATACCGCGCTTTTTTACGCTGGAAAGCACAGCCTCAGCCCTAAAACTGTTTGTGCCCCTATTTATGCTGGCCCTGGTCCGCGAAGGCATCTGGCGCGGTTACATCCAAACTACCTTTAGCCGCAGCCTGGGTCCGGGAGCCGCAATCTTGCTAACCGCGGCGCTAGCCGGGCTGGTCCATTATGTTGTCCTCCGAACCGGCAGCCCCTGGATGATGCAATATCCCTACACCTTGATCGAGACCGCGGTGCTTGTGCCGGGGTCAGCGCTGCTGCTCGGTTTCCTCTACCAGCGGACGGAGAATATCCTGAGCTGTGCTTTACTGCATAGTTTGATCATCTTTCTGCCCATGGCAATATTGTAAAAAAAAGGGTACACCCCTTTAGATGTGCACCCTCCTAAGTGAGTTTTTCTAATCGCTTTTAGAAAAGCCCTTTTACTTTGCCGGTTTCTGTATCCACATCAATGCGGCGGAAAGCCGGACTGGCCGAAGTCCCGGGCATCAGGGAAATCGTTCCCGCTACGGGAACCACGAAACCGGCGCCACCGTAGGTAAGGATGTCGCGCACAAAGAGGTTCCAACCCTTGGGAACTCCTTTGATCAGCGGGTTGTCGCTCAGGCTTAGGTGGGTTTTCACCATGCAGGTGCCCATATCCTTAAACTTCGGATCCGCTTCCATGCGCTTCGCTTTGGCCAGGGCTTCGGGAGAATACTCGACACCGTCGGCGCCATAAACTTCTTTGGCAATGAGTTCAATCCGCTGCCGTAGCGGAGTATCCAGCTCGTAGAGGTATTTGAAATCATTGGGCTCATTGCAGGCATCGATCACCGCATCGGCAAACTCCAGGGCTCCTTCCCCGCCATGCTGCCAGTGGGTCGATACAGCCACCCTGGCGCCCGCCTCTTCGACGATGCGGCGGACCAGTTTAATTTCGTTGTCCGTGTCAGTGTGGAAGGAATTGATGCAGACCACCGGGTTGATGCCGGCTTTTTTAATCGTTTTGATATGGTGAACCAGGTTCTCGCAGCCCTTTTCCACCCACTCAAGCTGCTCCGTATTGTAAGCCGGATCCAGCGGCTGGCCGGGCAGCGGCAGCGGCGCTCCGCCATGGCACTTCAAGGCGCGCACGGTGGCGACCAGCACGGCACAGTGCGGCTTCAAGCCGGACATGCGGCACTTAATGTTCCAGAATTTCTCAAAGCCGATATCCGCGGCAAATCCCGATTCAGTGATCGTATACTCGCTCATCTTCAGGGCGATGCGGTCGGCGATAATGGAGGACTGACCGATGGCGATATTGGCAAAGGGGCCGGCATGGACGAAGACCGGCTGGCCTTCAATGGTTTGCAGCAGGTTGGGATTGATCGCATCGATCATCCAGGCGGTCATGGCGCCGGCTACTTCCAGGTCTTCGGTGGTAATGGGGTTGCCCTGCTTGTCATAGGCGACAACGATCCGGCCCATGCGCTCGCGCATATCTTTCAAGTCCTTGGCCACCGCCAGGATGGCCATCACCTCTGATGAAACGGCGATGGCAAAGCCGGAGCTCATCATGAAGCCGTCTCTCTTCGTGCCCAGGCCAATGGTAATGTTGCGCAGGGCCTGGGCGCAAAAGTCCATGATCCACTTCATCTCCACGTTGCGCGGATCGATGTTCAGCCGCTTCAAGCCCCTTTTCTCCAGAAAAGCGTCACTGGAATTGAACTCGTGCTGCAGGCGGGAGGTGAGGGCAACCATGGCCAGGTTGTGCGCATTCATCACCGCATTGATATCACCGGTTAACCCCAAAGAAAAGGGAGTCAGGGGAATGCACTGGGAAAGGCCGCCGCCGGCTGCCGAGCCTTTCACATTCATGGTGGGTCCCCCGGAAGGCTGCCGGATGGTGGCAATTACCCTTTTGCCGCGCTTGCCCAGCCCCTGGGCCAACCCCATGGTGCTGGTGGACTTTCCTTCGCCCAGAGGAGTGGGAGTGATGGCGGTGACATCGATATACTTGCCGTCGGGCTTATCCTTTAGCCTCTCCAACACCTTTTTATAATCAACTTTGGCCACATAATGGCCGTGGGGCAGGAGCTCCTCTTTCTCCAGGCCCATTTCTTCCGCCAACTGGTAAACCGTTTTCATCTTCTCCTCTGCCGCTGCGGCAATTTCCCAGTCAGCATGCTTGGTTGGATCCAATGGCATTTACAAAATACCTCCTTCAGTGAATATAATTATGGATTGCACGCCCCATAATAGAGCAGTCTGAAATATTATTTCAACGCGAATTTTGCTATTCCTGCCACAAGTTAAAATTTTCACTTTATTATTAATACTATTTATTTATTAGTAAGCTGGAGAAAGGTTTTTATGCAGTCATCGGGACCATCATAGGGTAAGCTTATAAAAAGAAGAAGAAGAGGCCATACGGCCCCTTCACTCCTGCTCAGTTTGCTGCTCTTCTCCTGCGGACGACGGCAAAGAACTGGTAGACTCACTTTCGTTTTCCGAAAATTTCCGACCTTCACTAGTTTCCTCGCCGGCTGACGCATCATCGCCTTCCGGTTGATTGCTTTTTGCCTGGCGCTTTGCTGCCAGCTCCTCAAGCGTTATGCCGTCCATGAGCGCCTTGATTTCCTCGGCATCCAGGGTTTCTTTTTCCATCAGCGCAGCAGCGATTAGTTCGAGTTTGTCGCGATTCTGTTGCAATATCTCCATAGCTTTGCGGTAGCACTCATCAACGGTCCGCCTGATCTCCTGATCAATGGCCTTGGCAATTTCTTCACTGAAATCCCGGTCACGGCCCAAGTCACGGCCCAGGAAAACCTGGTCAGCTTTTCTGCCCAGGGTGATCGGACCCAGGGCATCACTCATACCATACTCCATGATCATTTGCCTGACTAAAGCTGTGGCTCGCTCAAGGTCATTCTGGGCACCGGTGCTGATTTCATTCAAAACCAGCTTTTCGGCCGCCCGGCCGGCCATGAGGGTGCTAATCCTGTCCAGCAGTTCAGAGCGGGTCATAAAGTAACGATCTTCTTCCGGAAACATCAACGTATAGCCGCCCGCCCGGCCGCGGGGAATAATTGAAACTTTGTGCACGGGATCGGTATGCGGCAGGAGATAACCGACCAGGGCATGTCCGGCTTCATGAAGAGCAACCATCCTTTTCTCGGCTTCATTCATTACCCGGCTTCGCTTCTCCGTGCCGGCGATCACCCTTTCAATGGCCTCCTCCATCGCCTCCATGGTAATCTCCTTTCGATTAATCCGCGCTGTCAGCAGGGCCGCCTCATTCAATACGTTTTCCAGATCAGCACCTGTAAAACCGGGAGTCCCCCTGGCGATTACCTTCAAATTTACCTCTTTGGCCAGCGGTTTGTTCCGGCTGTGCACTTTGAGTATTTCTTCCCGGCCCTTAACATCGGGGAAACCAACAGTAATTTCGCGGTCAAAACGGCCGGGCCGCAATAGCGCCGGATCGAGAATATCCGGCCGGTTGGTGGCGGCGAGAATAATAATCCCCTCGTTGACATTAAAACCGTCCATCTCAACCAGAAGCTGGTTTAATGTCTGCTCCCGCTCGTCATGGCCTCCGCCTAAACCGGCGCCCCTCTGGCGGCCTACCGCATCGATCTCATCGATAAAAACGATGCAGGGAGAATTCTTTTTGGCCGTTTCAAAGAGATCCCTCACCCGGGAGGCCCCGACCCCCACAAACATCTCCACAAAGTCGGAACCGCTGATGCTGAAGAACGGCACCCCTGCTTCCCCGGCCACAGCCCGGGCGAGCAGGGTTTTACCCGTGCCAGGCGGCCCGACCAGGAGTATCCCTTTGGGAATGCGCGCACCCAGCTCGATGTATTTGCGCGGATCCTTTAAAAAGTCGACTACTTCGGCCAGTTCGGCCTTTTCTTCATCAGCGCCGGCAACATCGCTGAAAGTAACTTTTCTCCGATCAGCTTCATGCAGGCGAGCCCGGCTTTTACCGAAATTCATGACCCTGCTGCCGCCGCCCTGGGTTTGCTGCATAAAGAAAAAGAAAATCGCGATGATCAAAATAAAGGGGATCATGTAGGTGAGGGCGGTTTGCCACCATTTCGGCCCCGGGGCGGGCTTCGGATCGTAGCGCACATTATTCTCCGCCAGGAACGCGGTCAGGGAAAAACCATCCGGCGGCAGGTAAGTTTTTACAATTCTGCCGTCCTTCAAATGGGCTTCAACCTCATTGCCGCGCGTGAAGACCTTTTCCACCTGTCCCGTCTCGACTTGCTTGATAAAGTCGGGGACAAAATCTATTTCTTCCGGCGGTTTTTCGTCGGTAGCCAGGCTTAAGATCACCATAACCACCAGGATTATAACCAGGTAAAAAGTCACTTGCTTTAAAAATGGGTTCAACCATGCGCCTCCTCTCCAACAATGCGGCCTTTCTATACCTTAATTACTTTCTATACCTTAATTATTCTAACATACCCCATTATGATAGGCAATAAATGCATTGCACATCGCTTTACTTCAAAAAGCGCTTGAACTTAGCGGAAATTATCATCCGGGATAAAACAGATATCTGCCAGATTGCGGTAGCGCTGATTCCAATCAAGGCCGTAACCGACTACAAAATGATCCGGGATGACAAAGCCCCTGTAATCGGGATCAAAGTCCACCTTGCGCCGCGAAGGCTTGTCCAGGAGGGTAGCCACCCGGATCGAGCGAGGCTGGCGCCTGAGCAGGGTATCCCGGAGATAGTTCAACGTAAGCCCTGTATCAACAATATCTTCGACGATCAAAACATCTTTGCCCTGGATACTCTGATCCAGGTCTTTCAAAATACGGACCACACCTGAGGAACTGGTATCGGCACCATAACTGGAGACAGCGATAAAGTCAATCTCTACCGGAATAGTCAGGCTACGCATGAGGTCGCTGGCAAAGATGATCGCCCCTTTTAAAACGCAGATCAGGAGCAGTTTTTTACCGGCATAGTCGCGGGATATCTCCTCCCCCATTTCCTTAACCCTTTGTGCAATCTGAGTGGCGGAAAGCAGTACTTCGCATTTAGGATTGCTCATATGAATGCTCCTTTCGTTTAATGATCAGCCGGGCGCAACCATTCGAGCACCAGCACACGCCGTGTAGCCTCTGTGACCCGGTAGGGATGAGCAATACGCAACCCGGCCACCCAGACGATCTGGCCGTCGCTGCCCAGGACCAGGGGGTAGCTGTCCCGGCGGTGGACCGGTATTTTTTGATCAATAAGGAAGGATTTTAACTTTTTGCTGCCCGCCGCCCCTTGCGGGAAAAACCGGTCCCCGGGGAGACGGCCGCGCAGCAGCAGCGGCTGCGGCAGAAGATCTAAATCCAGGTATGCCTGGTCCGGCGAAGGGGGCCAGCGCAGTTTTTCCGGTGTCACGATCTTCGCGGTGATAATGCCCCGGCCGGGCACGCTAGTGCGGCCCGGAATCACCAGGTTTTTCTGAACCGGGTCAGGCACGGCGCTACGGGGCGCGCGGGTGATCGTCAGGAGATCATAGCTCCGGAAAGCCCTCGCCCCCCCGGCTAGATGCACTTCCCGGGCCGGGCCTTTACCCTCTGCCAGTGCCGACAACTGTCTCACCTGGCGCCAGTTAAGCTGCTTCCGGCAGGAGATTAAGCCCAGGGCAAGCTTGATTACCCGGCTTCGCAGCGCTTCCGGCAAGCGGTTTAAACGGGAGC
This sequence comes from Bacillota bacterium, assembly GCA_012727685.1. GTDB lineage: Bacteria > Bacillota > Dethiobacteria > DTU022 > DTU022 > JAAYGO01. The sequence continues at coordinate 9,435 of JAAYGO010000276.1, forward strand.
AGGAAAGATGCAAGCCCTTGTCCGCATAGAAGGCGAGGCGCGCCAATTTTTTACGCGCCGCCGCTTCAAAGTAAGCGCGGTCGGCGGCAGCCATGGCCGAGAGGCGTCCCAGGGCCTGTTTAATGCCGGGATTGTAGTTCTTTTCAAGGTATGGGATTAACTCCAATCTGATCTTGTTACGGGTATAGCCGGTTTGAAGATTGCTCGCATCAAGGGCCGGCGCAAGGTGCTGTTCGCGGCAGTATGCCTCGATCTCTTTGCGGGTCACCGCCAGTAGAGGCCGGATCAACTCGATTGGGCCGATTTTGCGTTTTGGTTTCATCCCGGCAAGCCCGTCGGGACCGCTGCCGCGAATGATATTAAAGAGCACCGTTTCAACCTGATCATCAAAATGGTGGCCCACGGCAATTTTCACGGCGTTATGTTTTCGCGCGGCAGCCAATAAAAAACGGTAACGGAGATGCCGTGCCGCCTCCTGCGCCGTTAACTTGTGCCTTGCGGCAAATCCTGCCACATCCATAGCCGCTCCCTCAAACGGGATCCCCGCTGCGGCGGCTAAATCGGCTACCGCCTTCGCCTCATCTCTCGCTTCGGGCCTGAAGCGGTGATCCAGATGGCCGATTACCAGCTCCAGTTTCAAACGGGGGGCCAGCCGCAGCAGCAGATCTAACAGGCACAAGGAATCGGGCCCTCCGGATACTGCGACCAGGACCCTGTCCCCCTCCCGAAGCAGATGATGAAAACGGATGAAGCGTTCGACCTTCCAGATTAACATTGCAATCCTTTCAGTATCAATAGATAAAACTATTTTACCACAGCCCCCCTTATTCCTAAACTATAAATGGTTTATTTCTCTCCAATAAAATATGGCAAGGGGCTGCCCCTTTGGGACAGCCCCTTGCCAGGAAGATTTGAATAATGCTTAGCGGTCTCGCTTCAAACGGAGCGGGCGGCAGGTTACCACGGTTAAGTCATCACGCAGCGGGTTGCCATTCCGTCGGATCGTTTCATCGAGAATCCGATCGGCCACTATCTGCGATGGGCTGCTCTCCATTTGTTTCAGATATGAAGGCAGCCAGGGTATTTCACCATCCGGATCGCAGATCCCGTCTGTAACCATAACCAGCAGGTCATCAGCATGGAGTTTCTCCCGGTATCTTTCCATTTCAATGTTCGCCAGGATCCCCAGTGGGAGGGAAGACGCTCCAATTTTATAAACATCCCTCCCCCTTTTCAGGAAGCTGGGGGCGGCCCCAATTTTTAATAGCTCCACCTCTCCCTCCACCAGATTGATCAGGGCCATATCCACGGTGGCAAAGGTCTCATCACCCGCGCGTAACTGCAACAGTGAGTTGACGCTGCGTATCACTACCTCTTTGGGAAAACCCGCCTCGAGCAGGCGTTCCAACATGGCAGCGGTCGCCTTACTCTCCTCCGCAGCCCGGGGACCGTTGCCCATACCGTCGCTGAGAATGATTACTTGCTCCCTGATGCCAAGATCCAAAAGGCTGTAACAATCACCGCAGACCTGCTGGCAGCGCCCCGCCCGCTGAGCGACGCCAATTTCCAGGTGGAAGAGGGGAGCCTGCTCGCCCACGTCGGGAGGGAACCGGTTTGCATCGACCTGGTCGGCCAGATCCAGCATCACCTGGGCCAGGCCTTCCAACTGGCCGGAAACCAGCTCCTTCCCCTCTCGCACCTTTTCTTCCCAAAACCGGTTTAGTTCCCATACCTCCTGCAAATTATTGATTGCCCTGACGAAGGCTTCCGGTTGCTGACAGCGCTCTCTGAAGGTTGGGGACAGATGAGCCACCGCAACCTCCCCGTCTGTTTCCGCCCGGGCCAGCAGGTCAAGGACCAGGCGGTGATGGCTAAACCGGTCCTTTTCCCAGCAGCGCCTCCGAAACAGGCAACTACGGCAGACCCGGTTCATTAAAGTCTCCAGCAAAGGCGTGAGCTCGTTTTCAACCTGGGCCTGTTTGCCTGCCGACGTCTGGGAAAAGCCAAGGGACAGTTCTTTGCATAATGCAGCGAACTGTTTAATCCGTTCCGAAACCATAAGCCGCGATTTTTCTTCAGCCTCTCCGCATCCCGTTAATCCCAACTTTTGCAGCTGCAGCGGCAGCTTGGCCAGAAATCGCTGCGGGATGAGCAGGAATAAGATGATGGAGAGCAGGCCTTCCCGCCAGTACATTCCCGACAGATCGCCCGCAGCCAGAAGGAACAGGATCGGAATCGCAAAGAAATATCCGGCTGCACAGCCCCATTTCCCGAACGGCTTTAACAGTCCTGCCCAAAAGCCGCAAAAGGAGAGGGACCCAATAATCAGATAGAATAGAGGATTTCCCAACCCTAAGATTGTCCCTGTAATTATCCCCATTGCGGCGCCCCAGCCCGCCCCCAACAAGCAGGCTGCCAGTAAGAGAGAGAGCAGGCTGACAACGGCTTCTACGGATAAGCCGGCTACAGCCAACCCTTTGAGACCGAACATGGTCAATATGCAGAGGAGAAACAGGGCCACAGTCTCCTCGCTCGCCAGGCCCGGCCGGTCACGACTATAGGGCAGATACTTGATCAGCCGCAAGCCCGGTTGCATAACCACTGCCGCCAGGCAGCCGATCGCTATTTCTAACCCTAAATAAATGAATTCCAGAAGTGTAAAAGAGCTGATCACGGCCAGGTTGTGGCTTAAGACTACCAGCACCGCGGTTGCCAGCAGTAACGGCAGTCTCCGCTTGGCAAGACGAAGACAGAGCCCTTCCAAAAGCCAAACCGCCGCCATCGCTCCCAGGAGGTATAATGCTGCCGGCACACTTTCAATTGTGGCGCGGCCTGTGAGGACGGCTGCCGCCACCAGGAAACTCTGGCGCGGTTTTTCCCGTAACACCGCCAACCAGAATACTGCCCCAAAAGGTGCAATCTCTTCCAGAACCGCAGCCCTACCCAATAAAAATCCCGCCACCACTAACAGGAAATTGGGTGTGGTGAAAAGGGCCTGTCCTTTTTGACCGATTGCCTTAAGGGAAAGCAGCCGTTCCCGACTTCCCCGCGAGGAAGATAAAGTGGTTTCGTGGGCTAAACTTGTCCCATCCGCCCGCACAGACATTCACCTCCTTGCTCCTGGTAACAGCTATTATAATCGGTTAAATCTGAAATGTATGTCATAAACTGTATGTGATGTTAAATTTTTTTGCGACAAATAAAGCCAGCACTCTACCTCTCCGGCGTGAAGCCGTCATTTAATGATCATCATTTGTTGCGCCAATTTTCTATTTATGGCCACTCGCGTATAACCGAATCGAATGATTATTTCAGGCAAAGTGCGTTCGACGGAAAAAAGCTCACCCGGTACCAACCCGAGCAGCGCCAGGCGCCGTGCCCCTAAATTTTGTGGATCTAGATAGGCGGCCACCTGGCCCCTTTCACCCGGCTTCAACCTTGATAACAATAGCCTTGTCTGTCTTTCAGGTTTCATCGCAGAGCACCCCTTATTTCCGGCTAGCCCCCCATGTCCCCGCCAGCGGGGGCGCCATCAGAAGGAGGAAAATCGTGCCCTTCCTCACTCCCTCTCACTTTGGGGGAGAGGGTTAGGGTGAGGGGGGACCTGAATCAGGCTATCGCATTTTCAGGATAGAGCCCATGTCCCCCGACACCAGGGGGCACCATCGGGATATGAAAAACCTTTCTCTCTTGTCACTTCAGATGCTGGAGCGACTGTGAACGAATAGATAGATGATTTATTTTCATAAAAAATTGGCGATCGCGGGTATGGAAATGATCAGGTGTATGGCCATGCCGCCCAGCCAGGCGACTAGGGCGGTAGTAGCGATCACCAGGGCAGTAAAGCCTAGCCCGTGTTCCCGCAACAAAACGGTGCACTGCGCCGCACACGGCAAAAAAAGTGTGAGGGCAACAGCCGCTACCACTAACTGGCCCGGTGAAAGGGCGCTGCTCCGCGCCAGATCAAAAAGGCCGGCTGCACCGTAATCTCGCCTTAAAAACCCGTAAACAAATATGAGCGCCGCCTCGGATGGCAACCCCAGGGAAGAGGCAACCGGTTGAAAGCCCCTGATGATCAAATCAATCAAGCCGGTTTGCCGCAAGAACCACATCAAGACACTGATGCCGGCAAACAGCGGCATCACCTCTTTCAAATACCAGCGCAAGCGGGCCGCGGTTTTACGCAGGATCGCCCCCCACTGGGGCGGGCGCAAGGGCGGTATTTCGAGGCAAAAGGTTTGTTCCGCAGCGCCAAACAAGGTGCGCCCGATCCGCGCCGCTGCAATAAAAGCACAGAGCAGGGCGCCAAGCCATAAATAGATGGGGCTCCCTGCCGGGAGGAGGGCGAGAATTAGTCCGAGCTGGGCTGAGCAGGGTATGGAAAGGGAAAGCAGCAGGGAAGCCTGCAGCCGTTCCCGCCGGGAGTCAAGTGTTCTTGTTGTCAGGACGGCTAGGGTGCCGCAGCCAAAACCGAGGGTAAGGGGAATCACAGCCTTGCCGCTCAAGCCCACTGCCTCCATCGCCCGATTGACCAGGTAGGCGGCGCGGGGCAAATAACCGCTGTCTTCCACAATACTAAAAAATAAAAAGAAGCAGGCCATGATCGGCAGGATGATCGCAAAGGTGTAGCGCAAACCGAGGGTAAAGATGCCGTAATCCATAACCAGCAGCTCGCGCAGCCAGTCCCAGGGCAGGTAGAGTTCGCCCCAATAATTCAAAACTGGCGCCAATCGCTCTAGAAACAGGCGTTTTTCAAGCAATTCGACAAGGGTGCCGGCGCCAAATCTGCCCACAAACTGGTAGAATCCAAAAAAAAGTACCAGCAATAGCACCGGCCATCCGCTTAACGGGTTGACCAGGATTGTACTAATTTTTTCAGCGAAGGAAAAAGGTTCCCGATCGGGATAGCTGATTACCCCCTTGAGAAGTTCCGTTGCCGCGCGGCGGCGTGCGGTCGCCACCGTCAGCAGGGCATGATCATATTGTTTTAGCTCCTGCAGGTAAAGCTTTAGCTCCGGCCGCATGCCTTCCCTTTTGGCTACCAGCGCCTTCAAGGAAGGATCGGGGTTCAGCAAAGCGGTGGCCAGCGCCCGCCGCGAAATGCCATAGTTTCCGTGCAAGGCATTGGCAAGGCGCTCCAGGGCCCTTGCCAGCGGCGGGGAATCGAGGCGGTATTTAATGATTCCATCTGAGCCGCTGCCATCCATTTGAAGGAGCTCACTGGCGGTCCGGCGAATCTGCTTTAAGCCGCTGCCGGAAATCAATGCTGCCGGTATGACCGGGACGCCAAGCCGGCGGGAAAGCAAAGTGCTGTTGATGGTGAGCCCTGAGGCCTTTGCCTCATCCATCATATTTAATACCAGGATTAAAGGCACTCCCGCTTCCAGAAGCTCCAGGGTCAGGCCGAGCATGCGCGGCAGGTTGCGGGCATCGGCAACCTGGATCACCAGTGACGGGCGCTTCTCTACCAGTATTAAGCGCGTCACCTGTTCCTCGGGAGAAACAGCCTCCAGGGAATAGAGCCCCGGCGTATCTACCACCATTATCGTTTTACCGTTGATGTCCGCTTTCCCGTGTGTCAGCTCCACGGTAGTTCCGGGATAGTTGGAAACGGCAACTTGCTTTCTGGTGAGCAGGTTGAAAAGGCGGCTTTTACCGACGTTTGGGTGTCCCACCAAAATCAATTCCGGTGAACCAGGCGGCATCACTAATCTCCTTTTGCTACAGGGACGGAGTCCGGCAGAAGCTTGCGAAAAGGTTGCTTCCGGCAATCCGGCAAACCCTGCACTTTGGGCATTGCAGCGATTAGCTGTCCACCTTATTAATATGTTGCAGCGGTTGGGAATAGGCCTAGCAATAACAGGAGCAGTCGCGGATCCGGAACACAATAAAACCGGCACCCCATTATTTGAGCGCCGGATAAAATCGTAAGCGAAAAGATATTTGTGTCAACACCGGGCATCTGCAAGGCAATACCCGTTTAAAGAAATCTATTAATATGCCTCCCGGCAACTTCCTCTGCCACCTCTGCGAGGATCTGTTTTCCGCCTGAGGTCCTGCAGACGTTCATCGCTTTCTTTCAAAAACTTGGCCAGTTTATCCTCAAAAGAAGAGCGGTCGTCTTTACGGAAATGGCGGGAATTGGCGCTATTGCTGTTTGCTTGCCGGATCGAGAGGCCCACTTTACCGTCGCCGTCGATTGATAACACCTTTACCTTAACCGGTTCAGATTTTTTAAGGAAATCATTAATGTCTTTGACATAGGAATCAGCCACTTCGGATATATGCACCAGCCCTGTCTCTCCACTGGGCAATTGGACAAATGCACCGAAGTTGGTGATGCCGGTTACCACCCCTTCCACGATGCTGCCGATTTTTAAAGACATTCTTTTGCAATAATCCTCCTTGATATTAACTGCTTAAATCTAAAGTAATTATAACTATTTTGAATCCTTTGTCAATCCTCAACCTGAAAGGTGATTTCTCCCGGTTTAACCAGTCCAAAGTATTTGCGGGCTAAAGTCTCAATATAGCTCAAATCCTGAAGGTGCTCAATTTCCTCTCTTGCCGCCTGGTTGCGTTTTTCCAGTGCTTCGATTAAAACCTCTTTTTCTAGCAAATTGTCCTTAAGGCTACGCTGCTGGAGCCATTGCACGGCAATGAGCAATAAAAAAAAACAGATCACGATACTGCCGCAGGACACGATTAATTTTTGCATGGTAAAACTACTCCGCCTGCGCACAGGCAAAGCTGTAGTTTTCCGGGCCCGGCTGCGGCTGCTGTTTCCCTGTTTCCAATATTGACCGTTCATGAGTCACTTACTTCGCCAGGATCCATGAAAAATCCTGCTCGTCAAATCTTTAAAAGCCGGAGCGATCCTGCCGGCCACCACAGCGAGTTGCCGTTCCATCCAGCAAATAGGCGCCACGAGCGCTCTTGCCATTCTGCCTGTGGCATCCACAAGCCGGGCCAAACCGTGCAAAACCGCGGCAAAAACCTGATGCCAGAATGGCAGCAATATCCGGCTGATGGTTAATAAATATAATCCGAATCCCGCGGCCAGACCCAGGTAGGAGTAGAAGTAAATTTCACCCCACATGAGCAAAATTACAAAGGCAATGCAGCTCAAAGCGGCAATCACCCAAAAAAGACAATCAGCAGCAAAGAGGATGAGCCCAGGCAGGTGGCGTTTAATTTGCGAAGAAAAAGCCCGGTAGAGATCAAAATAGAACGCCAGTAAAGCGCCCAGCCCCGCTGCCTTTAAAAATGAAACAAACTGCGACACTCCGAGCGATGAGGTCGGTTCCACTATCTAAATAGTCTTTCCAGGATGTTTTTGCCGCGATTGCGCGCCCGCTTCTCTTCCGCGTAAGCCAGTTCCAGCACATAGCCGTCAATGATGATTTCTCCCTGGTCTAAATTTAAATGCTTGATGTGCAGGTTCTCGCCGCGGACAGCCAGCAAACCCTGTTCGGTTTCCATGATTATTTCTTCATCATCAAAGCTGTCCACATGCAGGACGCCTGTGATTTCAGTATGTTCCCGGTTTTCAATGACCAGGCGGTGTTGAGTGGCGCTGCGCAAATTATATTTTTCATCCATAAGGCCGGCCCTCCTCTGGGGATCAGAAGATTAACTATTCTATACATACGGCGTGATACTTCATTATATGAGTTTGTACGCCGTTTAGACCAGCAAAGAGGAAAAGCCGCTACCGGCAACACGGAGCTAACTCCAGGCTTGTACAATCTCAATATCGCGATAAAAATACTTAACTATATCCCGGGCGCTCCAGTTGTCTTCCGCCAGAGCGCGAGCGCCCCACTGGCACATTCCGACTCCATGCCCATACCCGACCCCGGAGAGAGTAATCTGATCTCCTTGCACTGCCAGATCCTCAATATAAGTGGAACGCATTTCCGTGCTCCCCAGCGCCAATCGCAATGAGGGTGCCGACACCTCAACCCCGTTAATCTTGAACCGGGTCGCGCGGCCTGAAGGGCCTTTCTCGCTGATTTCAAAATCAACAATCGGCCCGGGGTCGCTGCCGCTTACCTCTTCAACCGCCGCCCTGACCTTTTCTGCAGAAAAGGAGGCACTCCAGTATCCCTCTTCTTTAGGCACAATCTCCTTTCCGGGGCTTTCGACTATTTGAATATAGGGCGGGTTTCCCTCTTTAAAATCAAGTCCCTCACCGGCCAGGGCAGTACGCGGCCCGGCAAAGGCGTGGAACCATCCGCGAATGAACTCGTTCCGGTATACTGCTACCTGCCCTTTCGTTTTATTGACGGCCTTCCGGACACGATCATTAATTCGCTCGGCGCTGTAAGCTTGAAACTCTTCGATATCGGTGGAAGCGTGAGCGCCATGTTCGGGAACCCCGCCTTCATCACCGATCTTTTGCAGGGTAAAGCTGCGGGCGATGATCGCCTGGGCCGCCAGCGCTTCTTCAGGCCATTGCGGGTCCATTTCCGCAGCCACCACCCCGCAGATATATTCTTCAATGCCCATCTCTTCCACTGTATCGGCTTCATGCATATAGACCTTGATGATCGGTTCCCGCCTCCCTTCCTGCCGGATCGCCTCCGGCAGGGGTGGAGCTTCCGGTTCGGCAGACGGATCGCGATCATCCGGTTTTAAACGGCAGCCGCCCAGGGTCAAGCATATTGCCAGCAAAACCAAGAAAATATTGGCCCGGTTAACCATTTTCAATTCCCCCAGCATAAAAGAGCTTACAACTTCCCGCTGATAATATTTTCTTTAACCGCGGCCGGAATATACAAAATAAAAAATCCCCCTTGCGGAGGATTTCTTACGCCTTTCCTGAAGCCAACTGATTATTTTACTTTTTCTTTAAAGGATTTACCAGCTTTAAAAACCGGGACCTTGAGGGCCGGGATCGTGATCGTTGCCCCGGTTGCCGGATTGCGGCCTTCACGCTCCTTGCGCTCCCTCACCTCAAAAGTTCCAAAACCGACGAGCTGAACTTTTTCTCCGCGAGCCAGTTCATCCATGATGCAATCCAGAACTGCACTTACAACTTTTTCCGTATCCTTCTTCGACATTTCTGTCTTTTCAGATACCATACTAATAAGTTCAGACTTGTTCACTGATGACCTTGCCTCCTTTGCGAAATAATATTGCAAATGTATTATGCTACTTTCGCCTTATTTCCTTTGATTCCTGCTTAATTGATTTATTTTCCCTTACTTTTGGCCTCTTCCCACCATTGGTCGAGCTCTTCCAGGGAATAATCCAGGAATGGTTTTCCTTTTTGTTCCATCTGCTCCACAATATAGTGGAAGCGGCTTAAGAATTTGCGTATCGCCTTGCCCAAAGCCATCTCCGGGTTAACCCTCAGAAAGCGGGCCACATTCACCGCGGCAAAGAGGTAGTCTCCATACTCTTCCTCTATTTTTCCCGGAAGGCCATCCCGATATGCATCCGCCAGCTCCAATGCCTCTTCGTTTAATTTCGCCAGAGCCCCATCTGCTGTCGGCCAATCAAAACCCAGATCTGCCGCCCGCTTTTGGATCTTAAAAGCCCGTAACAAGGCGGGCAGAGCGGGGTCAACGGTGATCTGGTACGGCGAATCAATTCCTTTTTCCTTCCCCTTAATCTGTTCCCACCGATCAAGCACCTGGGGCACCCCGGTGATATTTTCGGAGCCAAAAACATGGGGATGGCGGCGCACCAGCTTGGCGGCAATCCCGTCGATAACCTGCTGCAGGGTAAAGCGCCCCTCTTCCCGGGCAATCTGGCTGTGAAAGACAATCTGCAACAGCAGGTCCCCCAGCTCTTCCTGCAAAGCAAGATCATCGTTCCTGTCGATGGCGGCGACCACTTCATAAGCCTCTTCCACCAGGTACTGGCGCAGGCTCCGGTGCGTCTGCTCCCTGTCCCAGGGGCAGCCGCCCTTGGACCGCAGCCGCGCCATGATCTCAACCAGATCATCAAAACCGTAGTCCACGGCAGGCGGCAAGCATAATATGATCCCCCCGCCAAAGATGGAGCGCTCAAGCTTGTCCAGCGCCACTGTATGGACCCATGCCCCCCGCCGGCCGGCAAAGCGGATTATTTTTACCGGATGCGACGGCTGATAGAACTGTAAAAGCCTTTCCTTCACCCGGAGCGCCACACAGCGACTTGAAACATGGGTCAGCAGAAGGTGGGTGCGGAGCGGCTCCTGCAGCGATGCAAGCTCAAGGATGTCCATGATCTTTACCCCCCGGGACAGATCAATCTGCAAAGCGGCTTGCACCGGTTCAAGTAGACCGATCCCCGGGATCATTTGTAGCGCCACACCGTAGCGAGGGGCCAGCCGGAAGATTTGCTTCACCGTGGCATCGCCCACAGCAGGATGGCCAGGCACGGCATAGATAACCGTTTGCTTGCGTTCTGCGGCACCGAGCAGCCGCAAGGCGATCGTGCGGCCAATCCCTTCAAAGCTGCGCCTCTGCAGAAATAAATGATCAAAGGCCCGCACCGGAAAACCGAGCCGCCTTAAGCGGCGCGCCACGGCATGACTGCCTGTCCGAAAATAGAGAGACCGCCCCTTTTGAAATGCGCTCCGGGCAGCAGCGGTTAGCTGTCCCATACCGCCGGGACCCAGCCCGACAACTACTATTTTTTTCATAACCAGCTCCTTAACTTCAACTAGCGCCGCAACAGCCTTAAACGCGAAGCAATGCGAACCAGATGCGGTCCGAGCCGGGGCACGAGTGCGAGCTCGTCCCCCCTTAACCCCCCCGTGACCAGGAGGCCCAACCCGTAGACAACTATCCCGATAAAAATGGCGGAGAGAGTTGCGACCCCGTTGGTCATGGACGGCGAGAGGTATGGCCCGGCGAACCGTGCCGCCATCCCGTAGGCGAGGTAAACGGCAACGGCCATCACTGCCGCGGCCAGGCCTGGAAGAAGCAGCAGTTCCCCGATTTTGAATCGCCAGCCGGTGTAACGGGCTACATAATAGAGATTTAAAACCGCCGCCACCCCCATGCCGGCAACTGAAGCAAAGGCAGCACCGCCTACATGCAGCGCCGGCACAGCGGTCAGGTACCAGGCCAATACGGTCTTCACCAGGCCGCCGTAAACCATGTTCAGGACAGGAATAACCGTCCGGCCCAGCCCCTGGATGATGCCGGTAGTCGACACATAGAGGCAGAGCGGGATCACCGACCAGGAAGATACAGCCAGGGGGTAGCCTGCTTCGGCGTTTTTAAACAACAGGAGCGTAATCGGCTCCGCCAGGATGAAGAGGCCAACCGCAGCCGGCAGGCAGAAGAGCATGGTCAGCTTGACCGCTAAGGCGGTCCGGCTGCGAATCAGGGAAGATTGGCGCAGGACATAGGCCTCGGAAATGGCCGGGACCAGGCTCATCGACAACGCCAGGGTAACCACGTTGGGGAAATAAATCACTGAACTGGCCATGCCGGTTAGCTGGCCATAGAGGGCAGTCGCCCTTTCCGCGGTGAACCCGGCTGCCTGAAGCTGGCGGGGCACCACCGCCAGGTCGATCATGGTACTCAAGGGCATAATCAGGCTGCCGAAAGTGATCGGAATTGCAAGTGCAAAAATGCGCTTCACAATCTGGCTGTAGAGCGCAGGGTTGTGCCCGCGCTGGCACTTCATCGCTCTTTGAAAATTGGGGCGCTCCCGGAAATATAAAATTACCAGCAGAAACAATCCCAGGATACCGCCGCCCACCGCGCCGGCCGCTGCTCCGGCCGCAGCAAATTCGAGCCCGACCGGCAATAGCCATAACGCAAGGGCCAGCGAAACTGCAACCCGGCCAACCTGTTCTACGACCTGTGACGCTGCCGTAGGGATCATTTTCTGTTGGCCCTGGAAAAAACCGCGGATGGCTGACATGATGGTTACAAAAAAAATGGCCGGAGCGATCGCCATGATCGGGTAGACGGCCCTCGGTTCTTTAACGATCCTCTCAGCCATGATTTCTGCACCGAAAAAAAGCAGTAAAGCGATCACCAGTCCGGTCAAGGAGAGTATGACCATGGCGATGCGAAACACCCGCGCCGCCTCGCGAAAGTCCCGCAGCGCAATGTTTTCGGAAACCAGCTTGGAGACTGCCACCGGAATCCCGGCTGTCGAGATGGCCAGTAAAGAAGAATAAACGGGGTAAGCCATCTGGTATAGGCCGATACCTTCATCCCCAATAATAGCCGCCAACAGAATGCGCATGGCGGCCCCCACAAATCGAACCCCAATACCGGCCACGGCCAGGATGGCTGCGCCTTTTACAAAAGCACTATGTTTCGACAACTACTCTTCCTTCTTTCCGGATAATCCTTCCCAATCAGACAAGTTCTCTATCTTTAGTATTATAACAGCTCCTAAATGATCAGACCAACTTTTTACTGTTCCATCTGCTTGGCCAAAAATGAGGCTGCCGTCTCCACAAGTTTTAATTCCAGATCGGTCATTTTAACCGCAGGGTCACGACTCCCCATCACCACGGCGCCGATCGGATCTCCCTCGGCAATAATGGGGGCAATCACTTCATTGGCAAAGCGCGCGCCGATCAGATCATCAGCCCCCTGGTAATATTCATGCTCTGCGGTATTGTTGATCAGAACGCTTTTCCGGGTTTCCATCACCCGCTCGATGGCGCTGCTTAGGGGGCGGTTAACAAATTCTTTTTTCGGCGCCCCGGCAACGGCAATGATCGTATCGCGGTCTGCAATACAGGAGATATGTCCCATGGCCTCGTACAGCGAATCTGCATATTCTTGTGCAAAATCGCCCAGCTCGCCAATGGGCGAGTATTTTTTCAAAATCACTTCTCCATCGCGGTCAACGAAAATTTCCAGGGGATCTCCTTCCCGGATCTTGAGGGTTCTGCGAATTTCTTTTGGAATTACAACGCGGCCCAGATCGTCGATGCGCCTCACTATACCGGTTGCCTTCAATTTCTGTTCCTCCTTCATTTACTTTGTAAAAGTTCCATGATTGATGGCCCTTAAGTATAATTTAGTATTCAACCTCATCCGGGGTTTTATACATCGGGGCAGGCCGCACCGCCGGGCGTTCAATGCATCAATATTTCAATGTCTCCTTCGCTCCAGAGGCGATAATAATAATCCTCATACATCATGCACTGTTTCATTAAAGCTGCCTCTTCTTTAACTGCTTCATAGTCCAGGGAGCTTGCCGGCCGGGAGTCCAGGATAAGGTATAAATGGAAACAGCTTTCACCCTCAACCACCGCGCCCTTTTCGCCGGGCGCCAGGTTAAACAAAAGGTTCTTGACCCCTTCATCCAAAAACGGATCACTTGCTGAAATCCATTCCGGGGGCCCGGCCTCCAGATCCGGATTTTCCCTTTGCAGCTCTCCAACCAGCTCACCGAAGGCGCGCCCCTTTTTAAACTGCGCCAGGACCCGGCGGGCCAATTCTTCTTCTGAAAAGGTCAGCCGGCACACCTGCAGGTCTGCTGCCTTTTTAAATATTTCCGGATTCTCTTCGACGAATGCCCGCAGATCAGACTCGGTCAGGGAAGCGGCAATATGATCAAATAAAAGTTGCCTCTGTAACTCATAGCGCGGGAGAATTGAAAGGTCTCCTTCCGTAAGCTCCAGATGTTTCAAGCGCCGGTCAAAAAGATCCCGCGATCCGCCGTATTGTACGGCAATCAATTCGGCCAGCAGCAAATCAGTTTCCCGCTTCACCAGCTCTTCATTCACGGTCAGACCTGCTTTCTCTACCGCCTGCCTCATCAGCTCCATGTCAATGAGTATTCTTAAAAATTCTGCCTCAATCGCCCGGCGTTCTTGTTCTTGGCCTGTGTCCAACAGGAGATCGGCAGGCTGATGAAGGCACAGCACCCGAATAAAATGGTCCAGTTGTTGCTTTGTAATGGTTTGCCCGTTCACGACAGCCGCCGGGTAATCGTGTTCATGACCGCCGCATCCGCCGCAAAAGGGGTAGAGAAGCAAAAGAAAAAGGCAAATTAATCCCTTTTTTAACTTGCCCATTACTGTTCACCCCCTTTGGAGAGCAGGCCGGTCCCGCTTGAGCGTTGATGCGAAGACAAATCACGTAAAGATTGAAGCATCCGGATTAGCTCCGGCAGGAAAACGCTCAGGCTTCCCTCTACCCTAATTTTGAGAGTGACTCTCTGGCCGCTGCCAATGGAAACCTTCGCGTTGCTCTTCTGTAGAATGGCCCACAGTTCACTTTGCCGCAGCTTGGAGCGTGGGCTAAACCTCACCATGATCTGACTTCCTTTTTGCTCAATCAGATCAACATCCAGATCGCGGGCTGCCACACGGAGGGCAGCAACCTTGAGCAGGTTATATACCGGTTCGGGCGGAGAGCCGAAGCGATCGCGCAGCTCCGCTTCGATTTCGTCCAGCTCTGCCATGGAATCAATGGCATAGATGCGGTAATAGAAATCGATTTTCTGGTCCTGGCTGGCAATATAAGAGGCCGGGATAAAGGCGTCAATTTCCAGGTCGATCCGCGGCGCCGCCTTCTTCTCCGGCAGTTTTTCATTTTTCAAAGCGGCCACCGCCTCTTCCAGGAGGCGGCAGTAGAGATCAAAACCAACCGCCGCCACGTGACCATGCTGCTCGGCGCCGAGGATATTGCCCGCCCCCCTGATCTCCAGATCGCGCAGGGCCACCTTGAAGCCGGAGCCCAGCTCGGCAAACTCCTTGATCGCCTGCAACCTTTTCCGTGCCGCGTCGGAAATGATCTTGTGGCGATGGTAGGTTAAAAACGCATAGGCCACCCGGTTCGATCGCCCGACCCTGCCGCGAAGCTGGTAAAGCTGGGAGAGGCCGAAGCGGTCGGCTTCATAGACGATCAGGGTATTGACATTGGGAATATCCAGCCCCGCTTCGATAATCGTTGTAGAGATGAGGATTTTATATTTCCCCTCCAGGAAATCGCTCATGACCTGTTCCAACTCCGCTTCCGCCATCCGGCCGTGCCCAACCGCCAGCGGCACGCCGGGGAAAAGCTCCTGGATCCTCCTGGCCATGGCGCTGATTCCTTCGATGCGGTTGAAGACAAAAAAAACCTGCCCGTCCCGGTTCAGCTCCCTTTGTATTGCTTCCTTGATGAGCAGTTCAGAATATTCGACGATAAAAGTCTGCACCGGGTAGCGGTTTTCCGGGGGGGTCTCGATCACGCTTAGATCCCGCGCGCCAACCAGTGAAAGATGCAGCGTGCGCGGTATGGGCGTTGCGGTCATGGCCAAAACATCCACATCCAGACGCATCTGTTTCAATCTTTCTTTGTGACGCACCCCAAACCTCTGCTCCTCGTCGATAATCAACAAGCCCAGGTCGTTGAAGCTAACATCCCGTGACAATAGCCGGTGGGTGCCGATGACAATGTCGATCCGCCCCCGGGACAGGTCGGCAACGATCTCTTTCTGCTGCTGCGGCGGAACGAAGCGGCTAAGCTGCGCCACCCGGATGGGAAAATCGGCAAAGCGCTCCGAAAAATTCCGGTAGTGCTGTTGGGCTAAAACCGTAGTGGGCACCAGCAGCGCCACCTGCTTGCCTTCCATGGCTACCTTGAATGCCGCCCGCATGGCCACCTCCGTTTTGCCATAACCGACATCCCCGCAAATCAAGCGATCCATGGGATACGGTTTTTCCAGGTCCGCCTTCACCTCGGCGATGGCCTGCAGCTGATCGGGGGTTTCTTCAAAGGGAAAGCGAGCCTCGAATTCAAGCTGCCAGGGATGGTCAGGCCCGAAGGCGTGGCCTCCCACCGCCTGCCGCGCCGCATATAATGATAGCAACTCACCGGCGAGCTCCTGCACCGAGGCTTTGACCTTATTTTTCATGCGGTGCCACTCTCCGCTGCCAAGGCTGTGCAGCCGCGGCGCCCGCCCCTCGGCGCCCACATATTTTTGAATCAACTCGATCTGATCGGCAGGGATGTAGAGTTTATCGGTTCCGCTGTACTTGATTAAAAGGTAATCCCGCTGAACGCCGTTGATCTCCAGGGTATTCACACCGAGATATTTCCCGATGCCATGCTGTTCGTGCACAACATAGTCCCCTACGGCCAGCTCGCGGTAATCGCGCAGCTTAATTCCCTCTTTGTGCACGAGGCGCTTTCTTTTGCGCCGCAAGGGAACCAGGTTATGTGCGGTCAAGAGGACCAGGTCCAGGGCTGGAATGATAAATCCCTCTTCCAGGCTGGCGGTAACTGCCTGCGCCGGGGCGGCGGAATTCTCTTCCCACGGCTGTCCCGGGGAACCGCTAACCGGCAAACCGTATTCGCAAATATTTTTTAATAGCCCCGCGCCGTGTTCATCGCTGCCGACCAAAAAACAGAGCCTGTAACCCTGGCTGCGCCAGCTCCGGAAATCGCTTTCCAGCAGATCCCACTGGCCGTGATAAGAAAAAACACCTTTTACTTCATACTCGGTTTGATACTGCGCCGCCAGCCAACCGGCTGAATCTCCTGGAAAGAGATTGCATTCTATGACAGGGCATTGGATCCGGGCAAAGAGAGCACTGAGTTTCCAGAGATAATCAATTTGCTCGTGCAGGAGCTCCCCCTGCATGAACAGGTTGGCGTGATGCTCGGCCAACTCCCGCTGCAAAGCGCTCTCTTTCCCCTCAATTTCGGCCGGCTCTTCGATGAAGATTAGAAATTCAGAAGTCAGGTAATCGAGGAGCGATGACCCGGTCCCAAAAAAATATGAGAAATACCAGGTGAGGATGTCTAAGCCGCCCGGCCTCGCCAACTGCTCCAGATGTCTGGCAACATTGGCCTGTAATCTGTTTGCCGCCTCCAAATCACCGCTGCGGCGCAGCCCCGAGAGCACCCGCTGTGCATCCGCACGGATCCGGTCAGTCCCTGGGGCGTAAATGCTCTCCGGCAGCGGCATTTCTATGGCCGGCAATATATCGGCGCGCGGCAAATGATCCGTAGAACGCTGGCTATGCAGATCAAATAAACGGATCGACTCTACGGTATCATCAAACAGGGCAATGCGCAGCGGTTGTTTCCACCCGAAAGGGAAAACATCGATAATATCGCCCCGCCCGCTACACTGGCCTTTCCCCTCAACCAGGGGAACGCGCTCATAGCCTAGTTCTACCAGGCGGCCGAGCAGCTCATCCCGATCGACTTTTTGATCGATCTCAACCCTGGTAATAAAAGAGCGCCACAAAGAAGGATCCACCGCCCTGGAGAGCAGGGCAGTATAGGGGGCTATGAAAATACCCTCCTTCCCCTGGTTTAGCCAGTCTAAAAAAAGCAGGCGCTGTTCCCTTTGTTCCGCGCTTTGGGCAAGAATATCGGGAGTAATAAAAAGTTCCCTGGAGGACAGCAAGTGGACTGCATCGGCAGGGTAAAAAGCCAGGAGATCGGCATATGCTTTCTCCGCCCGGGCGCTGTCCGGGGTAATGATCAGTGCAGAGCGGCCCAGCCGGTGGGCTAAACCGGCCTGGAAAAACACGCGGGCACTGCTGTCAAGGCCGTTCACAGAGATCCGGGAGCCGGCGGAGACACGTTCTGCCAGCTCCCGAAAAGAAGGATCACGAGTCCAGGTGTTCAATAAGTTCCTTAACAGCATCACAGCCCTCCACGCTTCATCGCGCCTGAAACGGCTTCAGCCCAAATGAGCAGCCACCATAAAATTTTTTAAATAATTCTAGATGATTGGGGCTGTTTCAAAAGGGCAGCCCTTTGATCTCATCCTGAGGGCGAAGTCCGAAGGCGACATGCGCGGGGGGTGGGTCTCCACCCTCCACATCTCCGCCCCGGTAACAATCTTTAACCTGACTAAAGCACTTTTGGGACAGCCCCTTTAATGTAAATCAGGCGCCTTCCGATAGCGCCATTCGCCTTCATGAATCTCCATCGTCTCTACGCAGCCGTCACACAACGAATAAACGAAAAGGCCACCCGTTTCGGTAGATTTTATTATATCTTCCCGCAGATCTACCGTCAACGGATCCATATCCAGTTGGATCAGCTCCTCTTCGGTCAGGTTGATGACCCCGATCAGCGCGCCGCAGCGGTCACAGACGTAGGTTACTTTCATGCTCTTTCACCATATTATTTATTTTCCGGTATTAATATGCTACCCCTCAACCCGTCTGCTTATCCGCTGTTAAACAAGTCCTTCCTTTTGGATAGGAGCCGAGCAGTTTAAAGAACGGCACGTTGCGCCTCAGTTCATCCCATAGTGATGCTAGCTGCGGATCATCTTTATGACCCTCGCAATCGATAAAAAACAGCCAGTCGCCCAGGCTGCGCCTGGCCGGTTTTGATTCGATCCTGGTCAAGTTGATCTTCCGGGCGGCAAAGAAACCCAAGACATGATAAAGGCTGCCGGGGCCGTCGGAGAGAGCCAGCACCAGCGATGTTTTATCGCAGCCGGTGGGGGGATGTTCTTCTCTGGAGACAACCACGAAACGGGTGACATTGTCATCATAATCTTGAATGCCCTCCGCCAGAATCATGAGCCCAAAGAGGGCGGCGGCGCGGCGCGGGGCTATGGCGGCGCTCCCCGGATTGGCGGCAACCATTGCAGCGGCAGCGGCGGTGCTCTCCACCGGGAAGCAGGAAACATGTCCTAGAACCGCTTCAAGGTAGCGGCGGCACTGGCCTAATGCATGGGGGTGAGAATAGACTCGCGTAATTTGCTCCAGCGCCGTACCCGGAGCGGCGAGCAGGCACTGCCGGATCGGGCACACCAGCTCGCGGTAGATATTAATTTCTTCCAGGCACACCAACTGATCGAGGGTCGCGTTAACACTTCCCTCCAGTGAATTTTCCAGGGGAACAATACCCTGATCCAGGCTGCCGGAAGCCACCTTCTCCATTACCTGCGTCACTGTCGGCTGCTCCAACAGCTTGTAACTCTGCCGGTGAAAGCGCTGGTAGAGCAAGGCTGCTTCTTCCGAGAAAGTGCCCGGCGGACCGAGATAACCCAGTTTGAAAACCTTCACGAAGTCACCCCCTCCGCTTCCTGAACCGGTTGAAGAGAACGTTCAACAGCGGCCGCGACCCGGCCAACCCCTTCGACCAGGCGCCTGAAATTTGCCGGCGTTAGCGATTGCGGTCCATCGCAGAGGGCCTCCCGGGGACTGTGATGGACCTCAACCAGCAAGCCATCCGCCCCGGCAGCCACGGCGGCCATGGCCAGGGGCAAAACCAGGTTCCAATGCCCGCCGGAATGACAGGGATCTGCGATTACCGGCAGATGGCTCAGTTGTTTTACCATGGCAATGGCGCTGACATCCAGGGTGCCCCGCGTAGCGGTTTCAAAAGTGCGGATTCCCCTTTCACAGAGAATAACCTGATCATTTCCCTCCGCAAGGATATATTCCGCAGCCATCAACCATTCCTCTACAGTTGCCGCCAGCCCCCTTTTCAGCAGGACCGGCTTCCCATTTCGCCCCAGTTCCCGCAGCAGCGAAAAGTTTTGCATATTGCGGGCTCCAACCTGGAGAATATCCGCATAGCTGGAAACCAGCTCAACGTCCTGCGGATTTAAAACTTCGGTTACGATTTTTAAGCCAGTTTCACTTCTTGCCTGGGCCAGCATTTTCAATCCTTCCAGTTCCAAGCCCTGAAAGCTGTAGGGTGAGGTGCGCGGTTTAAAAGCACCGCCGCGCAATACCCGGGCCCCGGCTGCCTTAACATGTCGGGCGATGGTTAAAAGCTGCTCTTCGCTTTCCACGGCACAGGGACCGGCCATAATCACCAGTTCCCTCCCTCCGACAAGCAGATCTCCGGCCTGGACAATGCTGTTGGTCTCAATAAACTGCCGGCTGACCAGCTTGTAGGGGGCGGTGACCGGCACTAGCTTTTCCACGCCCGGCATGGTTTCCAGCCCGACCGGGAAGGCCACAGTCTGCTTCCCCACGGCACCGATCACCACCCGTTCTACTCCCTGGATGCGATGCGGCATAAAGCCCATGCGCTTTAGATCCGATTCCACTCCGGCGATCTCCGCCTCTGTGGCGGCTTGCTTCATGATGACGATCAACTTTACAGCTCCCCCTTCGCAAGATTTCACCTAAAAAAAACCGCCCCGTTAAGGGACGGATTGATCGATCCGCGGTACCACCCAAATTGATATTGATCCACTCATTCCAGGTACGGGTCCTAGATCAAACTGGACCGATACCCTCTTCTGATAACGGAGAAGCTCCGGTTACACCTACTTGATCCTTAATCATTTCAGGATTTTCAGTGTACAGCTCCAGAGGGAACTTCACCCGGGGTCTGCCCGGGCCGGCTTACAGCCTGGCGGCCTGCCCTCTCTTAAAGGGCAGCGCACCCGGATTACTTTCCTCCTGCATCGCCTTTATCTAAAAACGCGCAACTAGATTTTTTTCATCTTAGCACATTGTATTCAAGTTGGCAACGGCCGGTTATAGCGGTTCATCGCTGCTGCAAGTCCCTCGGAAACTACGGCAAGGGCCGCTTCCGCCGCCAGCTTGACGGCTGCTTCATAAAGCGCACGCTCCTCAGGCGCGGGCCGCTGCAAGACATAATCGACAGGGTCAATTCCCTCCGGCGGCCTTCCGATCCCGATCCGCAGGCGGGCAAAGCCGGTGCTGCCCAGCAGATCTATGATCGACTCTACGCCGCGGTGACCGCCGCTGCCGCCTCCCAGCCGCAGGCGAATTCTCCCCGGAGCCAGATCCAGGTCGTCATAGATGATCAGCAACTGCTCCGGCTGCAAAGAATATAACTGGCAGAGTTCAACTACCGCTCTGCCGCTGCGGTTCATATAGGTCATCGGCTGGGCCAGGATCAATTTGCCTGAATCGCGGCTGACGATGCTGTAAAGGGACCAGCGATGGCGGGAAGGCCGTTTAACCTGCAGGGAAGCGGCGATCGCTTCCACAACGCGGAAGCCAAGATTGTGCCTGGTTCCGGCATAGCTCTCCCCAGGATTGCCAAGGCCGATAATGGCATGCATGACGTTCATGTTGGGACGGATACCCTCTTTGAGCCAATTTCCGGCGGCTCCAAGCTACGCCTCTTCTGCAGAGGGCGCCTCCTCCGCTCCTCCGGCAGTTTCCACCTTTTCTTCGCCCGCTTCCGCGGCCGGTTCTTCTTCCATCTCCGGAGCCAGGACCTGGGCGAGGAGCTCCTCCGGAGCGGTAATGAGCTCAACATCCGGCGGTAAAGATAGGCTGCCGGCAGTGATGCTCTCGCCAATATTTAAGTTCGACAGATCAACCTCGATCGTTTCGGGGATATCGGTAGGCAAGCACTTGACCGCGACTTCACGCAGGATTACCTGCAAAATTCCGCCTTGTTTAACCCCTTCGGGCTCTCCGGTAAAGGTCAATTGAACGGCAACCTCTATCTGGTCGGTCATGGAGATCCGGATAAAATCAACATGCATCACCTTATCCTTCTGAATAAGGTGCCGCTCAATATCCTTAAACATGACCGTCTCTTGCCTGATTTTGTCCCCTTTTCCTTTAATCTGCAGCTCAATTAAAACGTTGCTCCCCCCGGCGGCAAGTACCTGCCGGAGCTGCTTGCCATCCACGACCAGAGCCTGTGTATCTTTTCCCCTGCCGTATACCACGGCCGGCACCTTGTCTTCTTGCCGCATCCGGTTAAGCTGCCCCTTTGACAGAGACGGTCTTACCTCCGCTGACATTAACATCCGATCCATGATTTTAGCCTCCTTGTAGAAACAAGTATACTGCAGTTCTTTGCTGTTAGTCAAATCAGTCGAAGAGCTCGCTGACCGAGCGGTCTTCGTTGATCCGCAAAATCGCCTCACCGATTAGCGGGGCTACAGACAGCGCTTTAAAAGATGGTTCCTTAATCTTCTCTATATTCTCGCTTACCGGGATCGAGTTTGTATAAACGACTTCTTTAATTGGAGAGTTGCTTAACCTGGTAAGGGCCGGCCCGGAAAAAATCGGGTGAGAACAGCAGGCATAGACCGCGGTTGCACCCCGATCGATTAATGCCTGGGCCCCCAGGGTGATCGTCCCGGCGGTATCAATAATATCATCGATCATGATTGCGACCATGCCTTCCACATCACCAATGATGTTCATGATTTCAGCTTCATTGGGGGACGGCCGTTTTTTATCGATAATCGCGATCGGCATGCCCAGCCGATTCGCCAGCTCCCTGGCCCTGGTCACTCCCCCCAGATCCGGCGAGACCACAACCCCCGAGGAGATTTTTTTCTGCTGAAAATATTTGGCCAGGATCGGCACGGCGGTAAGATGATCGAAGGGGATATTAAAAAAACCCTGGATCTGGCCGGCATGGAGATCCATCGCCACAACCCGATCCGCGCCGGCTGCCGTGATCAGATCGGCCACCAGCTTGGCGGTAATCGGATCGCGTGCGCGGGTTTTTCGATCTTGACGGGCATAACCATAGTAAGGGATCACCAGGTTGACCGTGTGGGCCGAAGCCCTCTTCAAGGCATCGGTTAAGATTAAAAGTTCCATCAAATTTTCATTAGTCGGGGCACACATCGGTTGAATTAAATAAACATTATGACCGCGCACACTTTCCTTGATGCCAATCGATATTTCCCCGTCGCTGAACCTTCCCACTTCAGCCTTTCCCAATGGCACTCGGATATATTCCGCTATCTCTTCAGCCAATTTGCGGTTGGCACTGCCGCAAAATAGCTTCAATGGAGCCTTGTTCACCTCGCAACCTCCTGCTTTTTTTATATGTCGATGAGACTAACCATTTCTCTCCCGTGATATTGTTTTCCTGCCTTAGCATGGCTTCCATTAGCTACGGCAGTCTCGCCGAGCTTTTCCGGTGGAAAAATAACGGGCTGCCACTTTAATCCGCAGCAACCCTGCTGCCAGGCCTGACATGGACAAAGGGCCCCACAATCGCACCTTTTTCCACGACGCTTTCCTCTACCACCGCCTGGCGTATGATCGCCCCGTCTGCAACGCGCGCGTTCCTGAGATGCGCCCCCGGACCGATCCGGCAGTCCGATCCGATCACCGTGGTCCCTTCGATCACTGTTTGCGGCTCGATCACTGTGTCAGCCCCGATCCTGACGCCAAAGTCAATATAGCAATTCTCCGGATCGATCACGGTAACCCCCTGCAGCATCAAGGCATGATTGATGCGCCTTCTCAGGATGGCGGCAGCTTCGGCAAGTTGAGCGCGATCATTGATCCCCAGGGCAATGCGGCTGTCCTCAACCAGGGTAGCGCGGACCGGGTAGCCGTGCTGTTTCAGCAGGGCGATGATATCGGTGAGATAATATTCACCCTGGGCATTGTTGGCGGAAAGCCGGGGAAGGAAGCATTTCAATAGCGCTAAATCAAAACAATAGGTGCCGGTGTTAATCTCGGGCACCTTTTTTTCATCAGCGGAGGCGTCTTTATCCTCCACGATCCGTTGCACGCTGCCGTTACGATCGCGGATCACCCTGCCGTAACCGGACGGATCATCCACCACTGCAGTCATCACCACCGCGGCGCTGCCCGCGCTGTCCTTCAGCAGCCGCTCCAGCTCCCGGGGCGTGATCAGCGGGGTATCGCCGCACAGAACCAGCACTTTTCCCTGATCGGGCAATTGCTCCAAAGCACAGCCAACAGCATGGCCGGTTCCCAATTGCTGTTCCTGGACTACGCAGGGCAAGCCCGGTCCCAAGGCTTGCCGGACCGCTGCCGCGCCGTGACCAATCACCACGACAACATGCCGCGCCACCGCCCCGGCGCTATCCAAAATATATTTGATCATCGGCCGGCCGCAAAGGGGATGCAGCACCTTCGGCAATTGGGAACGCATCCTTTTACCCTCGCCCGCCGCCAGTACCACCGCCCATAGATCGCCCATCGACCAGTCTCCCCTCCAGGTGATGTTATCATTATACTACAGGCGGCGGCGGTGTCCAAATCAATCAGGAGAGGACCCTTTCCGATTCTAATTCACGGTAATAGGCTTCTAAAACGGATTGTTGAATTCTTTGCCTGGCTTCGGTGTTAATCGGGTGAGCGATATCTCTGAACTCACCGTTGGGCGTCCGTTTGCTGGGCATGGCCACAAATAGGCCGCTATTTCCTTCGATTACCCTGATATCGTGAACCACAAATTGTTCATCCAGGGTAACCGAGACGATTGCTCTCATCCTTCCTTCCTGATTTAACCTGCGAACCCGCACGTCTGTTATTTTCACGTGGACCACCTTCCCGGGTAAAATTGAGAAAAAGCTCATGTTTTTCATAAAATATTCAATTCTACAGGTTCAAAATCCTGCCATGTGAGAAACTTTTCACTTGTAAAGGAACTATCCCGTTTGAAAAGGCGGCAGCCCATTTCGGTTCACTTCTGCACGGTATATCCATATTTAAAAGCCCGGTTTACCGCTTCCAGATCGCTGATTTTATCGACATCAGTGCCGATCTCCACGAGGTCACAGGGCACTGCCCGCGCTTTGCAGTCCATGATCCGGGACAGTTCTTTTTCTAAATCTGCCACGGAGAGGCGGCGTGTCAAAAATTTAATCAAAAAGGAGAACGGAAGCAGGCGCAATAATTTCAACGGTTTTTTCCGGGTGGCGATAAAGATATCCAGGCGGTCCCGGTTTTTAAAAAACCAGCGGGGATTGATCAAGATGATGTTGCCTCCGGTAAAACACCCATCGCGCAACTTAACGTATGTCCGCCTGGTTTCCGGAAAGCTGCGCTCGCAACATTCACGGCTTAAAATGGGATAATATAAATCATGATCAAATGGCTCGCAAAGGGCGAGAAAAGATTCGACTACTGGAGCCCGCAGCAGGGGGATATCCGCTGTGACCATCAGGCAAGGTTTATCCTTGTCGACCTGTTCCAGCCCCGCCGCTGCGTTCTCAAGCATACTGCCGGCTTCATCCACGGCGTTAAAAGAGTAACCCGCTTTCTGGAGCTCTTTCAATCCGCGGGCGGGACCGACCACAACGATCCGCCCGACCGAGGGGGCATCCGCCAGAGCACTGATCACATGACCGACCAGGGGTTTCCCTTGCAGCATAATGAAGGCCTTGTTTGGTACTCCTTCCTGCCCTGCCAGGGGCTCTATTTTTCCTCCCCCGGCCATGACTACCGCATCAATCATCACAACACATCACCTTTTTCTTTTGAGAGGATTTTTCTGTCCAGCATAAAAATGCGCGGTACCCTTCTTCTTGCAGCACTCGCGCCGCCGTCCCCGCCAGACGCAGGGAGCGGCCAAGGGCAAAAAAAGTGGGGCCACTGCCGGACATCACCGGTGTAAGTCCCAACTCCATAAGCCTTTTTTTTAAACTGTGCAAGTGCGGAGCGCTGCTCAAGGCCACCCCTTCTAAAGCATTGGTATTGCCGGCCGCCAGCCACGCCAGGATATCATCCGGATTGCCGCCCTTGATGGCCGCAACCAGCTGCTTGATACCCGGCGGGACAAAACCGGAATCGAGGCGCAGCGCTCCATATATCGAGGCCGTGGAAAGGCCAATTCCGGCAGGCACGGCGAGGACTACCCAAAAAAAAGGCAGATCAGGCAGCGGCTGGAGCCGCTCCCCCCGGCCAGCAGCCAGGGCTGTACCCCCCAGCAGGCAAAAAGGGATATCGGAGCCAAGAAGCGCTCCCAGTTCAAGGAGGCGGGTAAAACTTAAATCAAGGCGCCAGAAACGGTTTAAAGCGAAAAGTGCTGCCGCGGCGTCACTGCTGCCTCCGGCCAGACCCGCTTCCACCGGAATTTTTTTAATCAGCTCCAGCTTGACCCCGCTCAATTTTTTGCGGCTTTGCGAAGCCAGTAGCACCGCCGCCCGGTAGACCAGGTTGTCTTCACCGTTTAAAGCCGGGTCACTGCATGAAAAAAAGACCCCGCTCCTGCGCGCAGGGGTGATCACCAGAACATCGGCCAGAGAAACCTGCTGCATTACCGATTCAATCTCGTGATAACCGTCGGGACGGCGCCCAAGAACCGAAAGGCCCAAATTGATCTTGGCCGGTGCCCTAACCAGTAGACTGCTCATAGTGCTATATTCTTGAACGAAAAAATTTTTTCCTGCCGGCGCCCTTTCTTAGTCCTGGCTATTTCCAGTTGGCCTCCGGCAGCCCCCGGTTTGGCGGTGACAGCCGTTTTACTCCCCGGGTCAGTGCCGCAGCCGGCGGAGTGGCTTCCGGTTGCAAGAACTCCTGCAGCAGTGACTCGATCGGTTGTCTGCGTTCGTAAAACACAACCAGCAGATCATCCTCTTCCAGCATCTCCAAGCCACGCCGCACCGCCTGCACTTCATCATGGATAATCTGGATGCGCGCCGCCGGTTTGGACTTTAAACAGCCTTGACGCAGCAAGTCGGCTGTCACCCCCGGCGGCCGTCCCCGCAAATCCCGGTCTTCCTTGATAATGATTTCATCGAGGAAAGGGGCGGCGACCTGACCGCAATGCCGGATCAAGTCGTCACTGCGATCTCCCGGGACCCCGAGCACCCCAATAATTCTCCCTTTCCCCACCAGGGAAGCAAAGCGCAGGGTCGCTGCAAAGGCAGCCGGATTATGGCCATAGTCCAGCAATAGCTTTCCTTTCTTTAAATCGTAGAGATTGCCACGACCCGGATTATGTTCAGCGGAAGGCAGAAATGTGGCCAGGCCGCTGACTACTAGCTGGCGGGGTATGCCGAAAGCCAATGCCGCCGCTGCTGCCGCCATGGCATTTTGCAGATGGTGCAAGGCCAGGCCGCCACAACCGATGGCCACCCTATGGATCGGCATTAGGCAATGCCACCGCTTACCGCAAAACCAGTAAAGATGATTGCGGCGCACTATAATCCCCTTGCCGCCTTTGCTGAGATGGCGCATCAGGACAAGGTTGTCTTCTTCCAAAGTAAAGAGGACTACAGGGGCGGCAGCCCGGGGCAGCATCTTTAAAACATTGACATCATCGGCATTGAGCACGACCGCGCCTTTAGGCTGAACCGTTTCCACGAGCAGGGATTTTACAAAGACGAGATCTTCCAGGGTGTGCAAGCCATCCTGTCCCAGGTGATCCATGCTGATATTGGTGATCACCGCCACATCGCTGCGGTCATAGCCCAGTCCGTCCCTGATAATGCCGCCCCGGGCGGCTTCGAGGACCGCCGCCTCCACGGTGGGATCTTCGAGGACCATCCGGGCGCTCTTTGGGCCTGCAGCATCACCGCGGAACACCAGTTGGCCGTCAATATAAACCCCTTCCGTTGTGGTCAGTCCAACCCGCCTGCGAGCGAGACGGAGTATATGGGCCAGCAGGCGGGCGGTGGTTGTTTTGCCATTGGTCCCGGTTATGCTGAAAATGGGGATGCGGCCATTGCCTCCCTGGGGGAAAAGGGATGAGACTATGGGCACCGCCACATTGCGTCCTTTGCCGCGGGAGGGATAGAGGTGCATGCGTATCCCCGGCGCAGCGTTTACCTCGATTACCGCACCGCCGCCCGTAATCACACTTTGGGCCAGGTCCGGCGCCACCAGGTCAATGCCGGCAATATCCAGCCCAATGATCGCTGCCGCCCGTTCGGCCAGCGCCACATTGTCGGGATGGATCTTTTCGGTAACATCCCAGGCAAATCCACCGGTGCTCAGGTTGGCATTTTCGCGCAGCAAAACAACCTCGCCCTTGGCCGGGCGGTAAAATTCATCCTTATTTTGTCTGGCCAAAACGAGGCGCACCTCTTCATTCAACTCAATCTTGGTGAGCGGCCGGGCATGCCCTTCCCCCCGCCGCGGATCGCTGTTTAGCTGATCAATCAATTGGAGGATGGTGCTGCTGCCGTCGCCTTTAACCTGTGCCGGCAGGCGCCGGGCAGCGGCAACAAATTTGCCGCCGACAACCAGCAGGCGGTAATGGCGCCCGGTGATATACTCTTCAACCATCACCTTTGAACCGTACCTGGCCGCAAGCTTGTAAGCCTCTTTGATCATCCCGGGTTGGGTTAAATTCAGGGAAACGCCTTTACCCTGGTTGGCATCGCATGGCTTGACCACCACCGGCACGCCCAGCTTTCGCGCCGCTTCCACCGCCTGCGATGGGGAAGAGACGACAATTCCCCGCGGTGTCGGTATCCCGGCGCGGTCAAGCACAATTTTGGCCAGATCTTTATCCCCGGCCAGATCCGCCGCCAGACATCCGGTTGCGGAAGTAAGGGTGGCCTGGATTCTCTTCTGATAAACCCCGTGCCCCAGAAGGTAGAGGCTTGCCCCATCTTTAAGCCGGATCACCGGAATACCGCGCCGTTTCGCCTCCTCTATAATGGCCGCTGTACTCGGACCAGGTTCATACTGCTGCCTGATCAGCGAAAGTTGTTCCCAGAGGCCGTCCAGAGACGGTCTCTGCCCCTTTACCAATAAATTTAAAAGTTTTACCGCACAGCGGGCAAGAAAGGCTGTGGGGCTAAAACTATCCGTTTCGATAATCACCTCCACCCGCCCCGGTTCCGCCGTGGATACGGTTTTACCATAACCGGCCTTCATGCCGCCGCGATGCATCAACTCCAAAACGACATGTTCCAAAACATGGCCCAGATAGGTTCCCTCTTCCAATCGTTCGACAAAGCCGCCCGGATAGCCGCGGCTGCAATAATGGGATCGCAGCGCGGGCAGCATTTGCAACAGGTTCGCGTTAAAATTTTCCAACTGCTTTGTGCTCACACCGGCCAGGCTGCCCAGATCCAGGACAATTTTTAGCGCCGGACGCAAACAAAAAATACTGGGCCCCTCAAAGGGGATGGTATCAATAATGCGCATCAGTCATTCACCCTGCGATTTTGGATTGATTTTTTCTCGAAGAATGAGCCGGAATTAATGCAGTGCCACCGCCCGTTCCTGTAAATCGAAGCGCGCGCCCTGAGCCAGGATATGCAATTTGAAATGCGACAGGGTCAGCGTTTCCCGGGGAGCTGTTTCTGATACGTTGCTGTGCAGTAAAGAAGAGCCGTCGATAATTGTAATGCCGAACGAACCGATCACTTCCAGCCATCTGTTCTCGCGGACAACGATGGCGGTATCTTCATCAATGCCGATGCCCAGTAAAGAAGGATTAAAAGCAACCGCGGCCAGCAGGCGGCCAAAACGGCCGCGCTGGGCGAAATGCTGATCAAGGAGCACGCCGTGAAGAAAACCCAGCCCGGGTGACATCTGAATCAAACCCCTTTGCGGCGGTTCCTTTGCATTGCCGCCGATAATCATCGTATCGCTCATCGCCGAAGCGCCTGCGCTCGTCCCCGCCAGGATTATCCCTTGCTTAAAGCGTTCCTTTAATAAGCGAAAGAGGCGTGAGCCGCCCAAAATGCTGGTCAAACGCAGTTGATCGCCTCCGGTCAAAAAGACGACCGCTGCTTCTTGCAGCCAAGCAGCGGCAGAATCGTCACGGGGAATGTCACGGCCGGGCACTTTTAACAGGCGTACAGATTCGGCACCGAGATCTTTAAATACCTGTTCGTAATTCTCCCCAATCTCTACCGGGTCCGTAGAAGCGGCGGCAATGATCACCACGCGCGGATTGGCTTCGCCGGAAAGGGAGAGTACGGCTTTAAGAATGGTACAACGCCTCTCCTGATCTTCGGCTCCCCCGATGATCACCAGTTTTCCGGACATACCCTGCTTCCTTCCACTGTTTTCATCGCCATTAGCCTTTGCCGTTGTCAGTGCTCTTATGCATTGTTTCTTTAATGGCGATCCGGGTAACCGGCACAGAAAAACCGGTATACCCCTTCAAAGAGCGGGTATACCGGCGCCACCTAGTTGCGCATCCGGAGTGACTGCTCTGCTCTTTCGATGGCCTTTTTCACCAAATTGCCGCACTGGCGGGAACTTACGCTGCCCCATCCTTCGCGGCGAACCAGGTCCAACACTCCCAGTTCTGCTGCGATCTCGTACTTGAGCTCATCGGACATTACCGGGCGTCGCCTGGACATAAAGCAAATCAACTCCTTTTTCGTTTTTGGTGGCGTGTCTAGTGTACTGTTTTTTTCTTAGCTTTAACCGTTATTAATGTTGGACCGTCTGGCATTATTTAGAAAAAAATTGGCCGGATTCTTAAACCCGGCCAATTGGATCAATCTAAGGGAATATCAGCACCTTTTAAACGCCGAAGCGTTAATTACATCCCTACAGAATGAAGCTTCTTCTCCTCTTTGAAACTTAGTTCCACCGTTTCGGTAAGCACATCGGCATAACTGAAAGAAAGGCGCTGGAAGTAGTTTTGCTCATCAATCCGGACTACAAAAATGGAGGGATAAGTGCTCTCCAAAATTCCCTCTTTCTCATAAGTTTTCCGGCGACCGCGATTGGCTTTGAGCCTGATTCTTTCTCCCACGTGCGGCTCCAACTTTTTACGGATTTCACACAGGACGTCTTTTGACAACCAAAAAACCACCTTGTATATAATCTAGGGTCTATTTTAACATGTTATTGGGTTTTTTGTCAAGCTGCCGCGAGCGAGAGCGTTCCTGCTGCCGGAATCGTTGCCATGGGGGTATGAAGGAGGAAATTTAGCTAACGGGTAAACCTGTCTGCCACCGTTGTAGCCCCGTAAGAATCGGGCTTGATGCGGGCATCGTAACCGCTGCCGATCACCATGCCCACGACCTCTTTAATAATCTCCCTGGTTTCGCCCCTCTCCCCCACATCAAGATGAATCTCAACATTTAGCTCGCATTGGCCATTCTCGGCCAGCTTTTCCGTAAGGCGGGTAGCAACCTCGAGGCTTAAAAATGTTTCATAATAAATGCGCTGCCGCAGGCTTTCCATGTAACGGGTCTTCTGCTTTTGAAAATAAAAACGCCCGCCTTTGCCGATGCGGTGCGCGATAATAGCCGTCACAAAAACGATGTATTCTTTGGCGAAAGCATGTGAATCGGTGCCTATGATCAGCTTGTACTTTTCCTCGGGATATTTATTGGTATAGCTGATCAGGTCTTCAAAAACCTCGTTAAAGGACAACTCGCCCTTACTGGGGCTGCGGAACATCATCGTCTCCAGCTACCCTTTCATTTTTTCGCTCATAATTATATATGATCCGGCTTAGAGTTGCAAATTCGCCTACGGACAGCGTTTCCGGCCTGCGAACCGGCTTGATCCCCGCAGAATCGAGCAATGCGGCCGCCAGCTCCCGGGGATAGGGGAAGGCAAGGGCCAGGCTGTTAAGCAAGGTCTTGCGCCGCTGTTGAAAAACAGAGCGCACAATGCGCCAAAAAGCAAGCTCTTCTGCTGCTGTCAATTCTCTAGGTCTCGGTTCCATGGCCAGCACAACCGAATCCACACCCGGTGAAGGCCAGAAAGCCCGGCGCGATACTTTAAACAGGATAGCGGCATCGGTATAATACTGGCAGAGGACCGACAAATTGCCGTAGCTCGGATCTCCCGGCAGGGCGGTTAAACGCTGCGCAACCTCTTTCTGAAACATGAGTACCGCCCTGTCAAAGGGGAACTTTTCCTGGAAGAGTTTGTAGAGCAGTGGTGCCGAGATATAATACGGCAGGTTGGAGACGAGTTTAACAGGCCGGCCAGGTGGAAAGCTACGCTTTAACAGCGCAGGCCAATCGATGCTTAATGCATCTGCCTGCAGCACCGTAACCAGGGGGAAAGGACGCAGCAAATCGCTCAGCATCCCGGCCAGGCCCCGGTCCAGCTCAATGGCCAGGAGGCGGGCCTGCAGTCTGGCCATGGCCAGTGTAATCGCGCCGGCGCCGGGGCCGATCTCCACCACGCCCTCCCCCGGCTCAAGGGCTGCGGCCGCCACAATCTTGCGAATCGTGTTCCCATCGATTAAAAAGTTTTGCCCGAGCCCGTGCTGTGGCTTTAAGCCATACCGCTCCAACAGGAGCATAAGCTCCCGCGGGGAAGCCAAGTTGGGCAGCTCGCTCATCAAGAAGCTCCACCTGCTTTAATAAAATGACTAGTAACTGGTCAGGATATACACTTTCACATTCCGGCGCCAGCCAAAGCGGGCTACTTCCTTGTGCAGATCATAGAGAATATCGATCCGGTTGCCCTTGATCGCTCCGCCGATATCTTCAGCCTTGGCGAAACCGATCTTGCCAATACCGGGTATCTCTTCGATATAGAGCATGCTTCCCAGGGGAATCACGCGCGGATCAACGGCCACCATCCGGGGCGAACCGATCGTGCCCAACCCCTGCACGGCTTTCTTCCCGGTGTAAGTATAACCATTATTATCGGATCCGGTACAGAAGGAGCGCCCTTTGCTGTCCAGCGGACACCCCGATCCAGGTGTGCCGGGGCAATAAGCGGTGGCTGTCATGAGCAGCGCACGGTCAAATTGCATCTCCCTTCCGTCACGTACCAGGGTCGTGTTCTCGCCGATTTCCACTACCCGGTCAACCGGTTCTTCCAAGACTACCGTTTCCACTACAGACCTGCTGACCTCCACACCGTCTTCATAAATGATCTCGATGCGCTGCTCCGCAGTCCCGTTCCGCCCTTCGGAAACCAGCCGGGAGAAACCGCGATCAAGGGCCGGATTTCCCCTGGAGACCTCGGTAAAAGAAATCTCCTGTATCTCCTGCATATATTTTTTTTCCACACGCACCAGCCGCAGCCAGGCCGTCGCCTCCAGTTCGGCAGTTAGCCCGCCCGGCTCTACCCGGTCGTATGGCCCGAGAACATAACCGGATTCCTGCAGCAGATCAGACACTTTGACCGGCGGAGTCCAAATTTCCGCGGTGCTGCCATCGGCGGTAATAAACACCGGAAAGGCCTTTTCGATTTCAATCACGGTGGCCGCGCCAAGCAAGCTGGAGCGTCCCGGGGTCAATCTATCCTTCGGATGCAGCTCCAGGTTCAACTCCTTTAGCAGCTCGTCCACGTTCCTGCTGAAAGTGCGGACAGTGCAGGCCGGTTTGCCGTCTATGGACACAGTCACGGTGAAAGCGGCCAGATGATAAACCACGCCGACCAGGAGCAGCAGCATGAAGAAAGGGAGCGCCGGCAATGCTTTGCGACAACAGCAGATTCCCGCTTTCCAGAGCTCCCGGAGAGAAAGGGCCAGGGGACGGAAATCGATTCCAGGCCCGTGCATGGCGCGATTAGGTCCCATTTCTCTGCCTCCAATTAGCTTCATTTTAATGCGCCGCTCGATTTATGTCAAATAGCTGCAAGCGGATAGGATGAGGACTGCAGCAATCAGTTTGCTAATTTCCAAAAATCAATTAAAATATTTATAATTTAATGGCAAAGATATAATTGTATTTAATTATCAACATGACACCGGGAATGACCAAACAAGCTCAAGATGAAAGGAGCGATGTATAACTGACATTGGATCAGGGCTTTACTAGAACGGATGTTTTTTAATCTCATTATCGCGAAGGAGGCCTTTTGAATGGCAAGCTTTCAGGAAATTACCGGCAACTTGCGCAGTAAGCTGGAGAGTTTGGACCCAAATAAACTGAAAAATATAAATGCAGTTTACCAGTTTGATTTATCCGGCGACAACGGCGGCATTTTTCACGTCAGCGTCGCGGACGGCACTGCCACCCTGGTCGAGTCCGCCCATGATCATCCCGGCATTACCATTTCCATGTCTGCGGATGATTTTAACGCCGTATTGGACGGCAGGCTCAATCCCACCTCTGCTTTTATGGCCGGCAAACTGAAGGTAAAGGGTGACATGTCTCTGGCCTTGAAGCTGCAAGGTCTTTTGGGATAAACGAAGGGAACGCGGTCATGGCAATCCCTACACAAAAGCTAGTTGAAGCAGTCCATCATCGCATACCAGCCCATGGGCGTACCGGGGAGATCATGCCTGCGGAGAGATTTCCGGGAACAGTTGCCGGATATTGTCGTTGATCTGGTCGGCGAGGCGGGCAACGTCCAGACCCAAGGCTGCAGCCACCCGCTCATATGTAGCCTGGATATAGGAAGGCTCATTGCGCAAGCCGCGGTACGGCTGTGGTGCAAGGTAGGGCGAGTCGGTCTCCAAGAGCAGTCGATCCAGAGGCAGTTGATGCAGCAAAGCTCTTAATTCGTGGGCCCGGGGATACGTTACCGGCCCGGCCAGGGAAATATGAAAACCGAGGTCAAGGAAAGCCCTTGCTTCTGCGGCACTGCCCGAAAAACAATGCATGATGCCCCTTTTGGCGGGGAGCGGTTCCTGCCGCAAGAGCTCCAAGATGGCGGCATGCGCCTCCCGGCTGTGAATGATCACCGGTTTATTTAAAAGGGTAGCCATGCGCAAGTGGACTTTGAAGGATTCAATCTGCAGCTCGCGGGGGCAGCGGTTCCGGTAATAGTCAAGGCCCGTTTCTCCGATGGCCAGGACGCACGGGTTGGCGGCCAGTGCGGCAAGATCCTGCAGAGTGGCCGGTGTAACCCGGTCCGCGTAATGGGGGTGCACCCCTACCGCCGCCCACAGCCCCCGCCTGCACATGCCGACCGCCCAGCGGGAAGTGGGCAAATCGGTTCCCACGTTAAGGATAAACCCCAGCCCCGCATCGGCAGCCCTTTGCAGAACCAGATTTCGATCTGCATCATAATCGGGAAAGGTAAGGTGGGCATGGGTATCGGCCAGTGCCGGCATCAGCTCACCTTGCTGCCCGGGGCCATATTCTGATCCACGGTAGCCAGGGCCAGGCGTCCCTCTTCGTCTTTCGCCGCCAGCAGCATCCCTTCGGAAAGGATTCCGCGCAGCTTCGCCGGTTTTAAATTGGCGACAAATAAAATCAGGCGGCCCGCCAGTTCATCGGGCGAGTAAGCGCGGGCAATACCGGCCACCACCTGGCGTCTCCCGAGAGCCCCCAGATCAACGGTGAGCCGGAGCAGCCGGT
This sequence comes from Bacillota bacterium, assembly GCA_012727685.1. Classification (GTDB taxonomy): domain Bacteria; phylum Bacillota; class Dethiobacteria; order DTU022; family DTU022; genus JAAYGO01. The sequence goes on from JAAYGO010000276.1 coordinate 44,184, forward strand.
CGGTGCCAGGCACCGCCTCCGCCGTTAAAATTTTGGCTACCCTCAGGTCAACCTGCTGAAACTGATCGATCGTAATTAAGCCGGCGGTTGATTCCTCTGCTTCTGCCTGCCGCTCCGTTTTAGCAGGTGTCTTTGAAGCAGCCCCGCCACTCCTCCCCTGTTTTAACTCGGCTTGGAGATCGAGGCGGGGGAACAAATCATCGCCGCGCCGGACCGGAGTGCCCGGTTTAATCGCACCCCACTGCATCAGGCTCTCCCAGTTCTGGGCTTCCGCCATGCCGCTTAACCCGATCTGCTCCCAAATCCTGGCCGGAGTGCGGGGCATGAACGGCTGGAGCAGAACCGAGATAAACCGGATGCTCTCCACCAGGTTGTACAATACAGTGCCCAGCCTGGGCCGCCGGGCCTGGTCGCGGGCCAGTTCCCAGGGCAAGTTTTCGTCGATATACTTGTTGCTGCGGTGGACCAGCTTCCACAACCGCGCCAGGGCTTCGTTGATTTTTAACTGATCCATCAAAGATTCCATTTCCCCGGGTGTTTCCAGGGCGATGGCCTTCAACTCTTCATCTGTGGCCGCCGTGGATGCCGGCTCCGGTAAAATGCCGTCATAGTAGCGCTCCACCATGGTTAAGGTCCGGCTCACCAGATTGCCCAGATCGTTGGCCAGGTCGGTATTGATCCGCTTGATCAGCGCTTCCTGGCTGTAAACACCGTCCTGCCCGAAAGGAATTTCACGCAGCAGGAAATAGCGCACCGCATCAGAGCCGTAGCGGGAGCAAAGGGCACGCGGATCGATCACATTCCCCTTTGATTTGGACATTTTCCCTTCCTGCATGAGCAGCCAGCCATGGCCAAAAACAGTGCGCGGCAGCGGCAAATCCAGGGCCATCAAAAATATGGGCCAATAAATGGTATGGAAGCGCAGGATATCCTTGCCGATCAGATGCACATCCGCCGGCCAGTAAAGATCGAAGAGGGAATCATCGCGGCCGTATCCGAGGGCGGAAATATAGTTGCTCAAAGCATCAAGCCAGACATAGATTACATGGTCCGGATCGAAGGGAACGGGGATGCCCCACTTGAAAGAAGTGCGCGAAACGCAGAGATCCTCCAACCCGGGCTTGAGGAAATTGTTGATCATCTCGTTTCTTCGGGATACGGGCTGAATAAATTCAGGATGCTCTTCGATATATTTCATCAACCGGTCCGCATAACGGGACATCCGGAAGAAGTATGCTTCTTCCGCAATTAACTCCACCTTGCGGCCGCAGTCGGGACATTGCCCATCGACCAGCTCCCGCTCCTGCCAGTAGGCTTCGCAGGGAATGCAATACCAGCCTTCGTATCTGCCTTTGTAAATATCACCCTGCTCATAAAAACGGGTAAAGATTTTCGATACGATCTCCTTGTGGCGCGGCTCAGTGGTGCGGATAAAATCGTCATAACTGATATCCAGATCGCGCCATAGCTCTTTAATCCACTCAACAATCCCGTCCACAAATTGAAGCGGTTCCATGCCGGCTTCGGCTGCCCGGAGTTGAATTTTCCGGCCATGCTCGTCCGTGCCCGTTAAAAACCAAACCCGGCAACCGGTTAAACGCTTAAAACGGGCCAGTGCATCAGCAGCCACGGTGGTATAGGAGTTACCGATATGCAATTTATTGCTGGGATAATAAATCGGAGTGGTAATATAGTACTTTTTCGGCGAGTCCATTCCTTTCCTCCCTGGCACTTTAGGCTGACGCTATTATATCAAACCAGATCTTGGTGTCAAGCGCAGCACGGCATTCGCGCCCCGGCTTAATCAATATATTGCAAAGGATGACTTTTTTGGGAAAAAAGTTATTGACTTACCATGTCAATTCTTGGTATAATCAATTTAGCGTATTTTGTCGCATATTGTAGAAGAAATGGAGGTAAGCAGCTTGAAATCAACAGGTATTGTTCGTAAAGTGGATGAGCTGGGTAGAGTAGTTATACCGATCGAGCTAAGGCGTACTTTAGGAATTGAAGTTAAGGATGCATTGGAAATTTATGTAGATGGGGAGAAAATAGTATTAAAAAAATACGAACCGGCCTGCATCTTCTGCGGCAATGCAGACAATGTTAAACATTTCAACAACCGGATCGTATGCCGTGATTGTATCAAGCAAATGGCCGCCGATTAAAAATCTTTCTATGGCAACCCTTGTTTAAAACCCGCTGGATCGTACCGGCATAAAGGCCAGCGGGTTTTTGCTTTTGCTAAAATGCCCTTGCCTCAATCCCGGCGAAAGGCGGCGTGCTCCCCGCAGCCTTCAGGCCCGATCCACCTCTTCAAGCGGAAAACGGCGCGAAAATTCGGAATCCACCAGTTTCACCTGGACAGTTTTTTTCTGGAAATCAACCGCCTCCACGATGCCCTCACCGTCAGGGGTAATGACCTGGTCACCGGGAGCTA